>NZ_FQZX01000002.1:858480-1173062 GCF_900142175.1 Maribacter aquivivus
CCCATAATTTGAAGTACGACCACTTCATTTCTCGCAGATTTTAATCCTTTAATAAACTTTGAAATCTCCTCACCCGTTTCATACATATCCGTCAAGAAAAATATCAATTCTTTTCCCCCTCTATTTGGTATGCGTTTATTTGAAATATGGGTTTCTGGCCATTTACCAGTATTTGAAAGGTTGATGAGTTCTAGCAATAAGCGATTGTAATGCTTTTTATCTGCCTTAGGGTAAATACTGACCACATCATTTTCATTGAGTGCGAAAAGACCAACAGAATCACCCTGCTTTTGTGCCATGTAAGCTAATGTAGCTATTAGTACACGGGTAAAATCCATTTTAGACAAGGTATCTTCTTTATGTAACATCGATGCGCTGGCATCTACGATGAATTTTATGATTACCTGACTTTCAATTTCAGATTGCTTGATATAATATCTACCGGAACGCGCCAACATTTTCCAATCTAGCAACCGTAGATCATCTCCTGGTTCATAGCCACGGTATTGACTAAACTCCATTCCCGGACCAACACTGGCACTTCTATTTAATCCAGAAGTAAACCCCTCAACCACAATTCTGGATATCAATGATAGTCCCGAAACGGTATTGATGATTTCTGGTTTTAATAAATCGTGATAGTCTTGTTTTGCCATTTACCTGATAATCGAGATTTGATTGATTTTATGCTTTCGCCGAAATCAAAATTAGATTTATAATTCAGTACCCTTCGGGCTTGCCCCTATGTTGTTTATTTACCTTTTACTTCTATAGTATTTAATAAATGACTAGCAACTTTATCTGAAGTAATACCTTCTGCTTCTGCTCTAAAATTGACCAACACCCTATGGCGAAGTACTGGCAATGCCACACTTTTAATATCATTTAAGGTTACCGCTAACCTACCTTCTAATAGAGCGTTAGCCTTTGCCGTTAAGATCATAGCTTGACCTGCACGCGGACCCGCTCCCCAATCTACCCAGTCTTTCACATAAGAATCTGTTGTAGTTTCCGGTCGAGTAGCGCGAATGATATCACTTACAAAAGTGATGAGTGCATCGCTTATAGAAATTTCACGAACAAGCTGTTGTAAACGCACTATATCTTCTCCAGAAATTACTTTATTCAGTTTCTTTTTAAAGGTTCCTGTAGTAGCTTTTAAGATTGCTTCTTCATCTTGCTTGGTTGGATATCCTATTTTGATATACAGTAAAAAACGATCTTGTTGTGCTTCTGGTAATACAAAGGTTCCTGATTGTTCTATAGGGTTTTGAGTTGCTAGAATAAAGAACGGTTTATCTAAGGGATACGTTTTATCGCCATAGGTTACTTCAAATTCTTGCATTGCCTCTAATAACGCTGCCTGTGTTTTTGGTGGTGTACGGTTAATTTCATCAGCCAAAATAATATTGGAAAAAATAGGACCCTTATTGAATTTAAAGAACTTTTTGCCCGTGGTATGGTCTTCTTCTAAAATCTCTGTCCCAATAATATCCGAAGGCATTAAATCTGGCGTAAACTGAATACGCTTAAACTTTAAATCGATGGCATTCGCCAAAGTTCTGATCATTAAGGTTTTTGCCAAGCCAGGTACACCTTCTAACAAAGCATGACCACCAGCCAAAAATGTAATTAGTAATTGAGAGACTGTCTCTTCTTGACCTATAATTACTTTTCCTATTTCTTGTTTTAAGGCTTTCAACTTACCTGAAAGCATTTCTACCTCATCTGCTATGCGCTGTAATTCTTTATCCATTAAAATCTGTTTATGAGGTAAGGGCATATAATACTATGTTGACCCCAAACCGTGTATTGTCTATTTTATACCAACGCTTGTTTCTAAAATCATAATCCCACTCGCAACCATAATCCTTATTACTATATAAGACTCCTATTCTACCGTTAACTTCTATTGCCTTTAAATAATCATGGACCAAATCATCGCCCCAGCCGTTCAGCTCTTGTGATGTGGTGGGCGGACCGTCTTCAAAATCGAAGAAAATAGAATAGATTTCGTGATCGTTGGGTATCTTTTTTAATTCGGACGGACCAAATATTTCCTCCATCTGCCTTTCAAAAGACTTTGCAAAAAGACCATCAATATCATGATTGCAATCATCGGCAAATACGAAACCGCCATTGCGAACATATTTTTCGAAATTCTCTTTTTCCTTCTTGGTAAACTCCACCAATTTATGTCCGGAGATATAACAAAACGGACTCTTGAAAATATCATCGCTTGCCAAGGTTATTATCTTTTCTTGAGTATTTACTTTCAAAGTAGTATACTCAACCAAAGAATTCAACAAGTTGGAAGGCATACGCTGATCTACATCCCAATCGCCGGATTCATACTGTAACCTAGTAAAGAAAAATTCGTTGTTCAAAAGTGTATGGCTTATTTTATAATGAAGCTGCAAAAAGAAAACTGGTTGTCGTGAAGTTTCACAAACAACCAGTTTTAATTATAATTCTATCACCTATACCGCATCAGAAAGACTGGTGAACGTAAAGTCGCGAACTTTCATATATGGTATTAAATTACCATTGATACGCACCTGTTTACCAAGCGTTTCTAAATTGTTTAACATGATTATAGGACTCTCATTAAACCTGAAGTTTTTTACAGGATATTTAATTTTTCCGTTTTCGATATAGAACGTTCCATCTCTAGTTAGTCCTGTATACAGTAAGGTTTGTGGATCTACGCTCCTTATGTACCAAAGTCTAGTTACTAGAATTCCTTTTTTAGTACTCTTGATTAGATCTTCTAAACTAGCATCACCACCAGCCATGATAACATTGGTTGGGAAAGGAACAGGATCAACTCCTTTTTCTTTTGCCCAAAAACGATCGTAAGCTAAATTTTTAACCGCTCCATTTTCTAACCAAGTTGTTTTCTTTAGCGGTTGTCCTTCTCCATTCCAAGTAGCTGTCGGCACTTCTGGATTCAGTGGGTCTGACCAAATATTTACACGCTCATCTACAATCTTTTCTCCTAATTTATTAGCTCCATCTTTACCAGACATAAAACTTCTACCCTCATCTGCAGAACGTGCATCTAAAGACCTAAACATATTACGTAACAAATCTGAAGAAGCAGCAGGTTCTAAAATAACCGTGTATTTACCTGGTTCAATAGCTTTTGCCTCTCTAGACAATACCGCCTTGTCAATCGCAGTTTTAGCAGCTTCGTCAGCATCAAATTTTGTTACATCATTAAAATCTCTAGAAACCCAACCAGAACCTGTACCATCATTAGTACGCATGGTTACTGTAAAATCTACATCGGTAGATTGATTATATGCGAACAATCCTTTTGAATTGATCATAGCACTAAAACCGGCAGAATCATTTAAAAATCCTGCTGCAGTTACATCTTTTGCATCTGCTGGAACAATACTACTACTAGCTACTTCTGCCCTGTATTCTGGGGTTATGTTAGCTGTTGCTTCACTAAAACTAATAGATTCATCGTACATCTGTGGACCCAAAGGCTCCATAAATTCTGGATTCTCTGGTGAAAGGTTTGCCAATTCCTCAGCTCTTCTTACCACTTTTTCTAACGATGCATCATCGAATTCGTCAATAGTTGCCGTACCAGATTTTTTACCAAAGCTAGACTGTACAGCCAAACTTTGATTGGAACTAAAACCTGATGTTGATACCGTATTACGTGCATATCTAATATTACCGCTATTATAACCGCTTAAATTAATCTCACAGGTATCGGCTTTGGAAAAGCTCAATGCTTTCTCCAATATTTTTCTTGCTTCTTCTTTTGTATAAATTGCCATTGTTGTTCTGTTTTAAGAGTATCCCTAATTAAATAGTTCTACCTGTGTTAATTACGTTTACATCATTGAACCTAGCGGTAGAACTACCGTGAGACACAGCACTAGATTGTGAAGGCTGACCCTTACCGTCAAAGAAAGTTCCAAACAAACGGTAATCGCTTTCATCGCAAATCTTAACACAAGAATTCCAGAACTCTTGAGTATTAGATTGGTACGCTACATCTTCTAGCATCCCAACAATTTCACCATCCTTAATTTCATAAAACACTGTACCACCAAATTGGAAATTGTATCGTTGTTGATCAATAGAATAAGATCCACGACCTGCTATGTAAATTCCTTTTTCTACATCTTTAATCATTTCAGAAATAGAATATTTATCCTTTCCTGGTTCTAATGATACATTTGGCATACGTTGAAACTGAACATCGTCCCAACTTTGAGCATAGCAACAACCATGAGATTCATTTTGATCGATCATATGAACTTGATCACGTATGGCTTGGAAATTTGTTAGTACACCATTACGTACTAAATCCCATTTCTTCGTTTTCACGCCTTCATCATCATACCCAACAGCACCTAAAGAACCTACTTGAGTTTTATCGGCAACAAGATTTACTACATCACTACCGTACTGGAAGTTTCCAGATTTTAATTTATCTAAAGATGCAAAACTTGTTCCTGCGTAATTAGCTTCATAACCTAATACACGATCTAACTCTAATGGGTGACCTACAGATTCGTGAATTGTTAGTCCTAAGTGATTAGGCTCTAAAACCAAATCATACTTACCGGCATCAACCGATTTAGCAGTTAATTTCTCTTTAGCCTGTTTTGCCGCAATGGTAGCATCTTCTACCATATCATAGCTATTTCTATATAAACGTAGACCTGCTGGTCCTTCTAATTTTTCAGATTCTAAGCCATCCATATATTCATAGCCCATACCTACAGGAGCACTCATGTTCTCTCTAGTCTTAAAGTTTCCTTTAGCTTTATCAATAGCAGTCACTCTAAACGTAGGCCATAATCGGTGAATATCTTGATCAATATAAGAACCGTCTGTAGAAGCAAAATACTTCTGCTCATTAACCATGAATAAAGCAGAGTTAACATAATCAGCACCATTGTCCAATGCAGCTGCGTTTGCAGTTAACAATAAATCTACTTTTTCTGAAACCGGTACCTCTTTGAAATTCTTTTTTATAGGTGTTTTCCAAGAAACCTCACCGTATGCATTTACAGGGGCTAGTTTAACTGGATCTTTTTGAATTTTTGAATTTGCTTTTGCAATAGCAACTGCCTGCTCTGTTGCCTTTTTAATTCCGTCTGCAGTAACACTATTTGTTGATGCGAATCCCCAAGTGCCATTAGCTATTACACGAATACCAATACCAAAAGATTCTGTATTCACTACATTTTGTACTTTATCTTCTCTAGTAAACACATACTGGTTTAAGTATCTACCAATTCTTGCATCTGCATATGTAGCACCTAAAGACTTGGCTGTATTTAGGGCAACATCTGCCATGTTCTTTTTAATCAAGACATCCATTCCTGGTTCTAGTAAAGCTTCCGTCGGGATATCATTACCTAGCAATAATGAAGGCATCATTAAAGCTCCGGCACCCAGCCCGGCGTACTGTACAAAATCTCTTCTTTTCATGTGTTAGTTTTAAATTGGTTCTTTATAATCTAATATGCAACCCCAAAGAATAACATATATAGTGAGTTCATTATGTATAGTTTTGGTTCTCGTTTTGTGAAATGAAAATCAAAAATTTACCAGAAGTTGAGAAGCGTATACTACACCATAAATTCTAGTCCTCTAAAAATAGACAGGGTTTTGTAACAATTATGTTAACCTTAACATAAAATATAACGGAAAGTGATGTTTTTGGGAATAATGGAAAAATAGGGGGGTGATTTTCTGTTCTTCGGAAGGATTGAGAAGAATAATTGTTATTGAATATTTAGAAGGATTTGGGATTGGTGCGAAATACTATTTTGTCAAACTTACACGACAAGGAAAACCAAAATGTCCAGATATTGGTTCACTATTAGCGTTTATTAGCTTAAAATCAGATAGCATTGAATCTAAAATTTTAATAATTTGAGATTTTATAATTTCTTCATCGGTCTGAATTTCATAATTTGAGACTAATCCATCTTCATCAAAGTAAAATTTAAACCAAATATTATATTCTAACTCTTTATTTTCTATTTGTTCCCAATCAAAGTATTTAAAAATATAGGTTGTTATCTTCCTCTTCGAACATGAATTATTACCCCAATTATTTAATAAGTCTTTACAGTCCTTGTAAACAAAGTATTTGCCAGTCTCCTTTGCGTGTTCTGTATCGACTTGAGAAAAAACCAATTGAGAAATCAGTAATAAAGTGATTTTAAAAAATTTTCTCATAGTGATTTAAATAATGGTTTGATATCACCCCACCTTTCAGTACATATTAAATGAAATATCAATAATCTCGAATCTACAGAATAACAATGCCTTTTTTATTCTTCAACTATAAATATTACTTTCTTTTTTTTTGATGTATTATAAAAATCTTTCGATTTTAATTTATTCTTTTTGAAAGATAAATTTCGTTTGAAATTTGATTCAAAATGATATATCGTATTAATATCAATACCTGTGATTTTTATAAAATTCAATTCTGAAATTTCAGTCAATTCTATAGATATGAGTGAACCTTGAAGAGAAGTCTGTACTATCGGATTTTCTATATCTTTAAATTTACTTTTTGGAATTTTCACTAATCCGTTATCTAAATCTCCATAAAAATACTCTTCGTTGTATTTAATATGTACAAATGCAAAATCTTCTTGTGTATCAATAATTTGAACAATCAAAGTGTCAGTTTTATTTACGCGATCATAAATTTTGGTAATTTGATTATCACTTTTGATTGCCTTTTCAGAATCTCCGAAACGTAAGAATAATCTATTTCTTTTTATTTCATAATTTCCTTCGCCATACCAAAGTTGTCCGTCATCAGTGTTATACTTATGCTCAAAAGTTTTTGATTCTGGATTTAAAAAATACCTGTTACTAAACATCGAAGAATTTTCCTGAGAGAAAACCAAAGTATCTTGCGCAAATAGTTGCATAGAAATAAATACAAAAATCGAAAACAGAAACTGTTTTTTCATAATCAAGGATAAGATTCTAGATGAGTACATGTTAAATACGTTCTTTTATTCGCTTATTTATGTATTCAGAATTTAAAAGAGATAAATAATCCAATTCAATCTCCATCCATTCCACCGATGTAGCAACACCTTTAATGATATTTATATTTTCTCTTCTTTTTTGAAACATGTTTATCCATTCGTCCGCTAACTTATTACCGAATTTATCTAGGTACTTTTTATTGATTGGAAACTCGAAATGATGTTTCATAAATTCCAAGTAGTCTTTATGCCTAAAAAACCAAATCTTGTTTAAGACTATATTTTCATTAACAAGAATTTTTTGTAATTCATAAAACTGCTCCAAGACATTGGGATAAAATATAAACAATAAATTTTCAGAAGATTCTCTTAGATTTTTGGTGATTAATTTTTGGATAAGCTTATCATCAAGAAGTTCTTCATTATTTATAATTTTCTGTATTTCATCACCTATTTCACTTTTACTCTGAGACTCTTTTCTAATTATGTTTTGAATATTAAATATTTGTAGGTTCATAGTTTCAGAAATAATTTTGGAAATATCATTTTTTGAAAAGCCCCAATCCACAAAGAGTATATCTAATTCTCTCATATTTTCATTTCGTTTTTTTTCCAGTTAAGCAGTAGATGTATTATACATACAATGAACACAAATACTAACACTTTACCAGTTATTCCAATCATTACCTGTCCTATATTCAATCCAAAACTCCAGTCACTTGGTAAATAATCTCGATGTAATGAAGTTGTTATAATAACCATCATTTCAAAGGATACCAAAAATATAAGGCTTAGTAATACTCTAGAAAATAAATTTTTAGCTATTCTTTTATACCATAGTAGCTGACTTAACAAGACCCAGAATAGTGGCTGTAACCAAATTCCAAACGAGTATTTCCCTGTTAATCTTTGAATAAAAGCTATTTTATCCATCTCATTTTCTATTTCTACGTAAGAAATAAAAAGTCTAAAAATCCATAATATCCCGAAAACTATACCTGAAAATATTACCACTTTAATTGCTGTTCTATCAAAGTCATTTAAAAACTCTTTATGTTTTGAAAAGTATCGAACCAAAAAGAATGCTATACTATAGAAACCAAAAGCAATGATTATATCAACTCTAAGTATTTCGGAAATAAAATGAAGTGATTCTATCAATTCTAAAAGTTATTTTAAAAGTGCTCAAACTTTGAAGTAAATATCATTTTTCCTCAATCTCCTCTACCGATGCATCTTATCCAGAATATTATTCAATATTACCACTACCCTTCTTTTCTCTCTTTTCTTTAAAAAATAGATTTAATCCATAAAGCATTAGTGCAAACCCGACCACCGAGTGAAGTGTATCTAAAATAAAATTTTCATTTATATAATCTATAAATCTGTCCGTCCTTAAAATCAAAATTCCAATAACAATATATACTTTAGATGATAATGCTCTCCAATCAAATTTCCAATCGTTATTAAGTGAGAAAAGTTTGTTCTCTGCTTTATAGTATAAATAAATACCATAAAACAAAGCTAAACCACCAATTAAAAATGTAATCCATGATGGTATTAATTTACCTGAATTATCTCCAAAACCTAAAAGGGTTATAAATAAGCCAAAGTAAATAAGTTGGGATGAAGTCTTCATTTTTGAAGTTTGTAATAATTACCTAACGTTCAGTGATTATTGAAATTGCGCGAAATGCATTGTTTTCACCTTAGTAATCTTTTTATCTACTTTTCTTTCTATTTTTTTACCCTCAATATTTTTCCATTCACATATTGAAAAATCAATTGATTTCCATGTTCGTCATAGCAAATCTCTTGTCCGTTTTTCTTCTTACCAGAATATTGACAACTATAGATTAGTTTTTTCTTTTCAAACTGCTCAACTAAAATCTTTTTCCCGTTTTCGTCATAACTTGATATTTGAATCCACTTACCTGATTTTGGATAATAAAACTCCTTTTCTTTTGACCAAGGCTTATATCGATTATAGTCGGTTCTGAATATTAGTTTTCTGTCAGAGCCTTTAAAATATTGATAATCAAACAAAATTATTCCATCATTATAAACTTCTTCAAAATAGACTTCTCTTTTTCTCCTTTTCATCTGAGTAACTCCAGTAAAACGGGCATTGTCTGAATATTTATAAACCAAATCATTTTCAATATAGACTTCATTTATATCCAAGGTATCCTGAGAACATACTTTTTGAAAAACTAAAATGAATACTAAAAAGTAAAAGCATTTAATGTGATTCATAACAGTTGCTGACTTTAAAATATGATTATCTAAAAATCCCCTACCTATGCATCTTATCCAGAATCTCAATAATCTCGGTTTTCTTACGGACGGATACCGGAACATTCTCTCCGTTCTTCAACATTAAATAACCACCATCGGTTTTTATATAGGCGCTGATGCATTGAAGATTCACTAAATGACTTTGGTGTACGCGTACAAAATCGTGACTACTTAAAAGGTCGGCAAAGTACTTTAAAGTCTTTGTTACGAATATCTTACGTTTATCTTGAAGATGAAAAATAGTGTTATTGCTATCAGATTCACACCGAATGATATCATCTAAACTAACAATGATAATCTGGTCTAGCGTGTGTAACGATATTTTATTGGGTTTTTTCTCCGGAGCAGAAATTGTCTCCTTTAAAATCTGTAGTCGTTCTTTATTAGGCTGCAATTGCTCTTTTGCTCTAGATATTGCCAAACTCAAATCTTCGTTTGAATAGGGTTTTAATACATAGTCGATTGCGGCAAATTTAAAGGCACGTATAGCAAACTCATCACTTGCGGTTACAAATATAATCTTGGATTTTAAATCGGGGAAAATCTCTAAAATATCAAACCCTGTACCATCACCCAGCATAATATCCAAAAACAAAATATCTGGTTGATTTTTACGCAAAACCTTGGCAGCTTCCACTACACTTTGTGCTGTGGCGATAATTTCAATATCTGTATGTTGCGTCTCTATATCCTTCTTTAAAAGGGTTAAAGCGTCAATCATGTCTTCTACTATTATCGCTGTATGCATAGGTTTCTAATAATCTGTTAGTAATGGTATTTTAAAGGTAATCTTGGTGCCATCAATGCTACCATCTTCATTCTTAATTTCACTTATGTGCAGGGTATTCTTTCCTGCTATTGATTCTAATCGTTCTTTGGTCACGGTCAATGCCATTGATTGATGGTCTGTTTTTGGCTTTTCATTTTGCGATTTAAAAATACCCAAACCATTGTCAATTATACTGCAATGCAAATGTGTTTTAGAAGTAGTAAACCCAATCGTAAGTTTACCTGGCTTATCTCCTTTTAAAATTCCATGTCTGATAGCATTCTCTACAAAAGGCTGAATCAACATTGGCGGAATTAAAATTTCTTCTGCATCAGGGTTGGTTTGAACATCAATGGCATACTCAAAAGGTTTTTGTGCCATCAGCTTTTCTACTTCTATATAATGCCGTAGCGCCTTAATCTCTTGATCTAAACTGATATGCTCCTTTCTTGAATTCTGAAGGGTTTCTCTAAGCAGAATGGCAAAGCTATTAATGGTCGCATCCATCTTTTCTGGTTTTGTTCCTGCCATAGCTTTTACCCCATTTAAGACATTGAATATAAAATGCGGATTCATCTGTAATTGCAATGCTTTCTGTTCTAAGGTTAGCAGGTAATTCTGAGTTTTCAAGCGCTCTTGTTCTGCTTTGTTCTTTGCTTTTATCTTACGAATGTAAAACAAGCCAATACCTAATAACACTACAATAGCCAATGCCAAAACAGACCATTGAAACCAGTCTTTTTTATACAACGGACTATCAATAAAAAAGCTGAATTTTATTGGCTCGCTTTCTTGCCATCTATAATTTCTAGATTGAGCAGAAAAGGTATGCGCACCATAAGCTAGTCCTGCAAAATTCTGTTTGTTTTCTTTCACCCACGGACTCCAGTCGGTATCATCTAATTTTGTTCTGTATTCTATTTCATTTGGGTGGTCTACATCTACCGTTCTAAATGAAAAACCTAGTTGCGTTTGATCGGGAGTTAGTTGCAGTACCTTGTTACTATTCGTCCAGTCTTTTAGAACTATGGAATCTATATTTTTATATCGCTCCTCTACTCCCGTAAAATATACCGTTGGTGGTAACGATGCTTTCTTACTTTCACTTGGTATATGTTTTGTCAACCCATAAATGGCACCGAACCATAGATTACCTTGTTCATCTTTATCTACCGCATTTAAACAGGTTTCTATCCCTAGAAATCCGTCATTTCTACCAAAGTGGTATACGTCTGCAATTTCGTTGTCTTTGTTCAATTCTATTTTATCGACTCCCCTTTCTGAGCCTGCCCACAGATACCCTTGATCATCAAAAATGAGCTGATAGATGTTATTTGAAGATAAATTCTTGCTTCCTTTTAATTGTTGAAAATTTACGGGATTGGTACTATTTGCATACCAAATACCTTTACCAGAAGTACCTAAGTAGATAGTTTCTTCATGGAAAAAAATTGTACCAATAGCTGTTTGCTGCTCCAAACCAGTTTTAATACTCGTCACCTTATTATTTTCTATATAGCCCAAATGACCATTTTGTGTGGAATACCACAGCTTACCATCTGGACTTTTAACCATGCCTTTTATCAGCATATCAGTAATGCCATTTCGCTTAGAAAAGGTTTTTCTAACCACCAGGCTGTCATTGTCAGAATAGTAATTAAATTTCACAATACCATGAGCATAAGTAGCTGCCCATATAAAATCATCATCGGCAATTACGGTACGCACCCAATCTGACGGAAAGCCTTTGCTTTCATCAATAATATGATTGGTGGTTCTTTCAACGGAAACCGTATCTATCTGAATTAAAAAAGTTTCGCTCGACGAGAACACCAAACTGTCGACCATTTTAGTTTCTCGAAATAGCAATCCCCTATTATCTGAACCTGCCCAAATATTACCTTTTGAATCACTATCAATCGTTTTAATCTTAACATCGAAAAATGTACCCTTAGTTGGTAAGGAATTAATTCCCGAGGAATCTATTTTTGCTAAGCCAGCTTCTGATGTGGAAAACCATAACCCGTCTGCTGCATTATGTACGGCATATACGCGATTTCCCTTAAGACCTGATCTTTGGTTATAATGCTTAAAGTTATTCTGAAAGTACTTGTAGAATCCGCCACCAGAAGTTGCAATCCAAAGGTTGCCGTTGTCATCATTTATGATTTTTCTAATGTGTGGTGTTGCTAATCCGCTAGATTTATTTAGTCGTTTTAGCTCAGAGAATTTAGTGGTCTCAACTATTGTAATTCCATCATTATCTGTGGCTATCCAAAGCTCATCTGTATTTTGAATGGACATTGAATTTATACGCGATGGCTCTGGCATTAGAAACTGATTATCAGTATTCTCGCTGTCCATTATAAAAACGCCATCGTCAAAAGTCGCTGCCAGTATTTTGTTATTATGATGAATGACAGATTTAAAGTTATTTACCTCAACCTTAGTCTTTTCAGCAGCTGATTTGCTCAATGCATTCAGCTTCCACAAACCGTTATTTGTAGCTAACCAATAGTAATTTCCATCAAAAAGTATGGAATTGATTTCGCTAGAATCTATTTCAGCATTGATAGCAACCTTACTTAATTCTTTATTTTTAGAGTAGCTGTAGAGTCCTTTTTTAGTACCCACATACAACACATTTTCAGCAATATAGAATTGAAGAATTTGTGGGGAATTAAAATTTACGAAGTTGTTTTTGACTTTTATAGATAGTCCTTTTCTGGTTCCCACAAAAAGGGAATCGTTTGTGGTATATAAGGCATCAATGTAATTAGAAAGCAAACCGTCACTTTCATTCCATACCTCAAAAGTTTCTCCATCAAAATTTGCCAATCCGCCACCCTGGGTTCCTAACCACAGGTAGCCCATTTCATCTTGTAGCACATCATAAACCTGAGATTGTGGTAAATCATCTGCAATGGTATATGCTCGTAGCTGACTGTTTTGAGCAGCTACGTACATTGTTCCAAAGAAACAAAATACCAATAAGACGTATGTTCTAAGCAGATTCAAATATGTATTCTATTTTAAGTAATTATCTAACGTTGTTATGTCTATAATATTTGATATAATATAGGGTCTTGAATGTTTGTGTTTTGGTACTCACTATTATCATCAGCCTGCAAAATAGGTGCCAATACGCAGAGTACAGTTGTTTTCCCTTTTATTATTAATTTATTTCCCTGGACAGTACTTCTCCAACGGAATTTTTCTATCGGAATGTTCAATTTAAACAGTACCTCAGCCATTTCTGGAGATTCTGAAATCCAATCCATTATTGCCTCTTTGTCTTCTAAAGTAGGTATATCGGTAACAGCATCAAAAGTAAACTCCCAATCTACCGGAATATTAAATTTAAAACTATAGGCTTTGCCAAACGAAGACTCTTGTCTTGTTTTCAGTGCCGTAAACCAATCGATTTTTACATTAGGGTATTCTTGTTCAAATTCTTTAGCAAGATGCGCAGGTCCTTTAGATTCTGCTGTTGGATAATACCCGTAATAGGGTTTTGCCAAATAGTGATCTGCATATTTACCACCGAATACATTAAAATAGGACGATGCGATTACTTGCGAAGCTTTAAACGTATTTTTCAATTCTTGAAGCAAAGGTTGATTTTCTCCTAACCCGCAAGAATGAAAAATAATCTTAGAACCACTGGCAGTGTTATCATACATTGTTTCTATACTGTAATCTTGTACTGCATTTTGCAATGCGCTTACGGTAATTCGCTCTCCTGTTTTAGTTGTCTTTAAAGACATACCCAACCAGGCATTGCTATGACTTACAATATGTATTTCTTTAAAACGCACTTGGTTTTCCCCTGCATTATTGAGATAACTTACAATCTCATCAATAGCATATAAGCTATCTACAATTGGCATTCCTTGCTTTTCAAAATACTGCTTAGCATTGCCGTAATAGGTGTTAACACCTTCATCAAAACCAGCAATAAAAACAATAGCTTCTTGTACTATTTCTTTTTTGGTAGGTGAAGCAAGTGCCGCTCCCGACTGTTGCGAAAACGGCTTCTTACTACCTAGCATTAGCACATAAACCAATACTATAATTAAACACTTATTCATAGCTATTTTTTAAAAGTCTATACTTACTACAGCATCATCTTTGATCTCACTAACTTCTTCTTTTTTAGTCAACTTAGATCCGTTCCATACATACGAAGTGGTAATGAATTCTACGTTGTTTTGTGCCAATGCATCATCTAGTGTTTTGATGTTTTTTGTAATGGTCGTTTTCAACAAAATAGTACTCTTAACGCCTTGCATATCCGAAGGAAAAACAAAAGACTCAGTCTTTAAATAATTGGTATCTGCATAATCTATTAAACTTGCCACTTTTAAAAATCTACCATTATTCCAGAATACATAGCTCTTACCTACCTGGTAGCCCGTATCTGCATCGGCTAAATCTACTGTGATTACATCTTCTACATTGAACAAACCTAAACTACCGTGGTTTTCTATATGAACCGGAATCGCAGCAAGACTATCTAATACCATTTTATCTAATTGTTGTCCGTTTTTAAAGGCACGTAACTGGTATTTTGTTTCTGTAACTCCCGCTTCGTTTTTAGCACTACTTTCATACCCATAAACAAACTTTACTTGGTTGTCCGCAATACTTCCAAAAGATTTTTGAGCGATCATACCTCCCCAAACCCATCCGGTTTCATTGCCTGTGGTTACTCGGTACCAGTGACTATTGATGCCATCTATTTCTTTAGAGTACATGCTTTTTTCCCACAATACCATTTTAGTTCCAATATCTAGAAGTGTTACTTTTTTACTTCTAACAGATGGCTTTTCACGAAGAAATACTTTGTGAGCCAATAAATACTCATACGTTAATTCTTCTGCAGGAATATCTTTATCCATCACTTCAAATTCTACTTGCTCTACACATTGGGCGAACATGTTTACAAATGCAAATAAGCATAGGAATAAGGCACTTTTCTTTAAATTTTTCATAATTCTAAATTTTAAGGGTTATTAATAATTAATTGCTGTTATAGCGTCTTCAGTATCAAAATCATCGTCGTTCCAGGCAATGCTTCTAAGTACTTTAATGTCTTTAATAGTAGCTGTTTCTGTGTATTGTAATGCTGCTCTTAGTATGGTTCCTTCTTTGCCAAATGACTGGTTAGGAAAAATGTAGTGTATGTCTGAAATAGGTTCGTAGGCATACTCATTTTTTATACTTGGCAGCGCTATAAAATCATTGTCATTACTTACCAAATAATAGAACTCTTCTGTGCTTGAACAGCAAGCATTATATTCTAATGTTACTTTTAAAATTTCATTGATATCTTCTAGGTCAGGATTGCTTAAAACTGATATGCGTATTTCATCTAATAAACCGAAATCGGCAATTGACAATGTCGCAATATGCCTTTCTGGATTGTTTGATTCGATTACGTCTACCAACCAAGTGTCTTTGTCTTCTAGACCACTACTTCTTTGGTTCGTGACATCATACGTATCTGTTAATTTAAATTCTTGTGCATTGCTGATACAAATGCTGAATAAAAAAGCGAATAGGATTAAATTTTTCATGCCGTTTATTTTTAGTTGTTTTCTTTCTACACTACTAAATTACAGTAGAGACAGGGCTTTTATAAGGGTGTTCTAGTATTCGTAGCACCTCATCTAGAATTCGTTGAATATGCTGTAATTATTCAGTTTACATCTGTTCTTACTTGATATTTCAATAAAGAAAAAGAGCCCATTTAAAAAGTAAACATTAGATATTATAAGAAGGCACGAAGTAATCTACCAACTAGTTAGAGATTGCTTCGTGCCTAGCAAAGACGTTTTTATTAAAACTGCTTACTGAAAACTGGTACTGCCTACTTTTTTAGTGTTATTGTCATTTCTTTATTAACTGATCTTAAACTGATTTTCTCCATTTCTGATTGTATGGTTTCATCTATCAACCAGCTACCATTTTCTAATTTCTCCACACTAACAACCTTGCCTTCTGCATTGAATTTTATGCGTAAGCTTTCATACTTTTCTAGGTATTGGGTTATTAGTTTATTATACATCACTTTGAACTCCATCGTCAATTGTCTTTTTACATTCTTCGCTATTTCGTTTTCAAAATCTATGGTAAAAGTGTGCTTGAACTTGCTACTTTCTTTTACCTCTGCTTCTGCACCAACGGCTGAATTATTTACATTATCGGGTATTGGCAACGGTTGCTTCACTTTAGTCAATGTGCCGTCTTCATTTACTATGGCTTCATCTACCGCTACAAAAGAAGTGTAGTTGGTAAGTAGGTTGTATTTCAACCCCAATTCAATTACTTCTGCTTTTACGTCTTCATTAAACAAGTTGCTGTAATCATCTAACTCCCCTATTTTCTTTCTTGCCCATAAGTAACGTAATGCTTTGTTTTGCTTACTTAAATGCCCGTCAGATACATTATACACTTCTCTAAATCGTTTTTTACCTTGATACCCGGTTACTATAATTTTACCCTCAGCCTTGCCTCTATATTTACCGTGAACAATAACTGGTCTGGCAGTAAATACATCTGGTATGCTCTTTTGGGCAAGGTCATACATATCAAAGCCTTTCGATTCAATTTTTACTCGTGTCAATAATGGCGTAGAAATGTATTTAGCAAAGTCTTTAGCTACTTCTGCCGCTTCTTCTGATGTGGTTGCAATAAATGATTCGCTGTTCGACACTTTAGCCATACCCTCAATTAAATATCTATTCACGCTAGATCCTATACCGAAGGTGAATACATTGGCTTTATCCAAATTTGAGCTGATCAGCTCAAAAGCTTCTTTTTCAACACTAACATAACCATCTGTAATAATGACCATTGAACGCGCACTACCTAAATCTTTTCTTGGTAATTTATAGGCTTCGTGTAATGCACTTAATAATTGGGTACCACCACCGCCTTGACCTTCAGATAAAAAACGAATAGCTGCTTCAATATTCTGTTCTGTCGATTCTACGGGTGCAGCACTGAAAACAGTTGAACTAGAAGCGAATAACTGAACATTGAAGGTGTCGCTCATTCGTAAATTACAAAGTAGGTTTCGCATTAATTGTCTTGAGACTTCTAAAGGGTATCCGTTCATAGAACCTGATACGTCTACAATAAACAAGTACTCACGTGAAGGAATATCGTCTAATTCCACATTTTTATTTGGCTCCATTTGATAGGTAAAGAAATTCTCATCTTCCCCTTCATATATCAATAATCCTGTTTGTATTTGATTACCTCTTAAGTTATAATTCAAGATAAAATCTCTGTTCGACGGATTTATATTATCCTCGGATAAAAAGACTTCTGCTGTTTTCGCATCAGGAAGCTTTACAGTTACATTATGACTTGTACTATTTATATTCTGAATAATCATACCCGCATTTAGGGTTACTGTCATATCAAAATCAAAACTATCTGCAATACCCTTTGCCGTATAAGGCATATTGAAACTTTCTTCTTTTTGAGTACTTTCTCCCGTAAACCTGGGACCAACAATACCTGGTGCTACAAATTGATATTCCCCATTTACAGGTACCAATATTTCTGTGTAATAGATATCTATGGCAATTTCATCACCAGGCATAATATTACCCACATTCATTTTAAACACATTGGGTCTGTCTTGATCTAGCTTCGCTGCCCGCTTGCCTTCGCTTAAAGCCGTTTCATATACTTTTTGGGCTTCTTGCTTTTCAAATATTTTGGCATTGACAATTCTATTGCCAGTAGTCATCTGCATTTTATGAACCGCTGCTTGTGTAGAAAGCGGAAATACATATGTAGCTTCTATTGCCCCTGCCCCTTTATTTTGATATACCTGTGTTACCCGAACATGAGCAATAGTACCAGATATTTCAACTTCTGTTTTTGAAGACTTTAAAGGTATTACGGCATCTTCTGTAGATACCAATAAATACGGACTATCATTATCTTGAGAAAAGCCTGTGAAGATGGTGCAACACAGTAAAAAGGTGTAAAGTAGTTTCATGATCGTAGTTTTAGATTATTATTATTTGAAGTCAAATCTAACTGCGAACTACTCGTAAAATGGGTGCCTTTTAGTATTCGTTGGGTATGAACTAGAATTCGTAGTACACTATAGTTTTTCAACTACTGACGAATATCATGTACCACTAATTCAATGATTAATACTTTTATCGCATCAACAAACAACAAATAGGTCATGAGAAGAAATTTAGATAATAAAGAATGTGAAGTCTTGTTAGAGCAAAACTATATTGGCAGACTGGCATATATATCTGGCGGATGCCCATATATTGTACCTATTACGTATTTCTACGATTCAGAAACCAATACCATAACAAGCTATTCTTCTGAAGGACATAAAATTCAAGAAATGAGAAAAAACACGGCAGTGTGCCTGTCTATAGATGAGATTGCTTCCATTTCAAATTGGAAATCTGTATTGGTTCAAGGTAATTTTGAAGAACTTTCTCGTATCGATGCCAAGCACATGTTACATAAATTTTCGGAAGGAGTTAAAAAAGTGATTTTCGATAATTTTGGAGAATACCCGAAATACATCAGTGAGTTTTCTGCAAAAATTGATGCCGAAGATGCACCTATTGTTTTTCGAATTCACATGAACGAACTAACGGGCAAAATTAGAATTACCGATAACTAGTCATTATTGAAATCACTTTAAATAGTATAAAAAAAGCTCTCATTAAAATGAGAGCTTTTTCATGTTTAGTTACTTTCAAACAGAAACCGTTTTTCAAAACTACCCTTTAAAAGCTGGCGTGCCGAAGACAATAATTCTTCTACTTTTACCAATGTTGTTTTACGAATGTCTGCTATTTCTTCAGTGGTTAAACCTTCGTTCGTAAAAAGTTCAAATACCGTTCTCATGGGTAAATTCATTTTATCTAACACCAGTTGCATATGGTTATATATACGTTCTTTATCTAAAGATGCATCTAGCTTATCTGCTAATTTCTTTTCTTCTTCGGTTATAAACACGTGGTTAAGAGAATAGTTGCTTTTATCTAAAGATTTATCATCCATCTCTTCTAAAAGTAAAAAATCGCCATCGCCATCTTGGGTGTAATTTTCTTCCATAGCATCCCATTCTGGCTTAGAATAGGTATCTATATTATCAAAAAAGACATGATCAAACTCCTCTTCTACCAAACTATCTTCTAATAATTCATCTACTTTTTTAAATAGAAAAACATGTAACTCATTTTCACTTCTTATGTCATCGATATTATCGTACACCTCAATAAATAGTTGATCTGTAAAATCGCTTGGGTTGAACATACCTTTATTCAACTTCCCATTGACCACAGCGCTATTCAATCTTTTAGAAACGTTCCTGTAAATTTGAGGCAACACTTTTAATAGTTCTTTATTAAACGATTCTCTATTTTCTTTACGCTTGTAAGTAACTAATCTAGAATATGTTTCTTTCATTATTATTTTTATATCATTCATGGCAGCTTCCATTATAGTTTACTTTTAAGATTATTACACTATAAAATTGCAAACTACTAAGTGTAAATCATATGATAAATGTCAGTGAGTTAGCTAAAGATTTCAGATACTTTAGTAGGTACTAATTTTAATTGAACCAAAACTAGCCCATGATCAATCCTAAAGATTTTGGAATTACCGGACTCACAGACCAACAGGTTGATGCTTCTAAAAAAGAACATGGCTTAAATTCTTTTAATTATAAGAAAGAAAATAGCTTTTTAAATGCCCTAAAAAGCATCGCTAAAGAGCCCATGGTTATATTGTTACTTATTGCTTCATCTATATATTTTATAACCGGTAATTGGGGTGACGGCGTTTTCTTGGCGTCTGCCATTGTTCTTGTTGGCTCAATATCGTTATATCAAGACTCTAGAAGCAGAAAGGCTTTAGAAAATCTCAAAAATCTTACCCACCCAAAAAGCAAGGTAATACGCAATGGTGCCGTTGTAGAAATTGATAGCCAAGATATTGTTGTTGGTGATTTTCTTATGGTTGAAGAAGGCACCACAATTTCTGCGGATGGTATTATAGTACACTCAAATGATTTTTCTGTGAATGAATCAATATTAACCGGTGAGTCTCTTTCTGTTTATAAGGATGCTACTAGCACAGATAATTTAATTTTCACAGGAAGCACTGTTGCTAGCGGATTGGCAATTGCCCAAATTACGGCTATTGGAAACTTAACCAAACTCGGAAAAATAGGGAAGAGCCTTGAAGATATCACCGAAGAAAAAACACCTTTGGAACTGAAAATTTTCAACTTCGTAAAATTAATGTCCATCTGGGGCGGCGTTATATTTCTACTAGTTTGGGGAATTAATTACCTGCGTTCAGGTATTGTACTCGATAGCTTACTAAAGGCGTTGACCTTAGCCATGAGTATTTTACCAGAAGAAATTCCTGTTGCATTTACCACTTTTATGGCATTAGGCGCGTGGCGATTAATGAAAATGGGTATTGTGGTAAAACAGATGAAGACAGTTGAAACCTTAGGTAGTGCAACTGTTATTTGTACTGATAAAACGGGCACTATTACACAAAATAAAATGGCTTTAGCCAAACTGTTTACCTTAAAGACCGGTGCCATAGTAAACACTAAAGATATATTAGGCGTCAATGAAAAAGAGCTTATAACAACTTCTATGTGGGCGAGTGAGCCTATACCGTTTGATCCTATGGAAATTGCTATTCATAATGAATACGGTAGGTTAACAGATAACGATGAACGCCCTAATTATAAAATGGTTCATGAATACCCTTTAGGTGGTAAACCGCCAATGATGACCCATGTTTTTCAGAATAAAGAAGGCAACCAAATTATTGCCGCCAAAGGTGCCCCTGAAGCTATTATAGCGGTAGCTAATCTTACTACTTCTGAAATTGAAATTATACAAAGTACACTTACCGAATTAGGTAAAGATGGGTATAGAATGCTTGCGGTAGGTAGAGCGATATTTGAAGGAGAAAATTACCCGAAAGAGCAGCAAGATTTTAAATTTGATTTTAAAGGAATTATCGCTTTCTATGACCCTCCAAAAGATAATATATCACAAGTACTACAAGACTTTGATAGTGCTGGTATACAAGTAAAACTGGTTACCGGTGATAATGCGAATACCGCTATGGCAATCGCCAAACAGATTAATTTTAAAGGATACGAAAAATGTATTTCTGGAGATGAGTTAATGCAACTTACAGATGCCGAATTACAAGAGAAAGTAAAGCATATCAACGTATTCTCTAGAATGTTCCCCGATGCAAAATTGAAAATTGTAAATGCATTAAAGAAAAACAATGAAGTGGTAGCAATGACAGGTGACGGAGTAAACGATGGTCCGGCTTTAAAAGCATCTCACATTGGTATTGCAATGGGTAAAAAAGGTACTGAAATTGCCAAACAAGCAGCTTCATTGATTTTGGTTGATGATGACCTATCTAGAATGGTCGATGCCGTTGCCATGGGCAGAAAAATATACACCAACCTGAAAAAGGCAATTCAGTATATCATTTCTATACACATACCAATCATCCTTACGGTATTTATACCACTGGCATTGCATTGGATTTATCCGAATATATTCTCACCATCTCATGTCATAATTTTAGAGTTGATCATGGGCCCAACTTGCTCTATTATATTTGAAAATGAACCTTTAGAGAAGAACCTCATGTTTAAAAAACCGAGACCTTTTTCAACTACTTTTTTCAACTACAAAGAACTAACTACAAGTATTTTACAGGGCTTAGCTATAACTATAGGGGCATTAGTTATTTATCAATATACCGTAGCTGTCGGGTTCTCTGAGAATACTACCAGAACCATGGTATTTATGGTTTTAATTGTAGCCAATATCTTTTTGACTTTGGTGAACCGATCTTTTTATTATTCCGTAGTTACAACCTTGAAATACAAAAACAATTTGGTGCCGCTGATTATAGGTCTTACTATCATACTTTCAATAGCGATGATTTATGTGCCTGCATTAGCCCGCTTTTTTGAATTTGAAAGTTTATCGATACCTCAACTAGGCACCACGATTCTTATAGGTGCAGTTTCTGTACTTTGGTATGAATTGGTAAAAGGAATAAAGCGTTCAAAAAAGAACATATCATCATAATTTCTGCCCATATGCCAAATCGCCAGCATCACCAATACCCGGCAAAATATAGCCTCGCGCATTTAATTCTGGATCAATTGCAGCTATCCACAAATGAGTCTGAGCCGGAAAAACACTTTCTACAAACTCAATGCCTTGCTGCGAACCTATAACTGAGACAATATGAATTTGTTTGGGAGTGCCATGTTTTTTCAAACCTTCTAATACATTTTCTAAAGTTCTGCCTGTAGCTAACATAGGATCTGTAAGTACAAGTACTTTACCTTCTAAAGATGGTGCTGCAAAATAGTTGACGATTACCTCAAAATCATCTTCATCGCCCTCATGCTTTCTAAATGCAGATATGAATCCGTTTTCTGCAGTGTCAAAATAATTTAAAAGTCCTTGATGTAAAGGTAAACCTGCTCTTAAGATAGAACATATAACCACTTGATCTTGAATTAAATCCATAGACTTAACACCAAGCGGCGTTTCTACATTTTTAGAATTGTATAAAAGCGCTTTACTAAATTCATAACCTAATACCTCCCCTATCCTTTCTATATTTCTACGAAAACGCATAGAATCTTTTTGAATCTGTGAGTCTCGTATTTCTGAAATAAACTGATTGAGAATTGAATTTTCGTCGCCTAAATTATGAATGGTCATCTATACTTGTTTTATTTTCTAAGGTACTGCTTTCAAAAATAAAACCTGAAATTATAAAGGTTGTCATTTACAATATCAAGTTTTACAAAAAAATAATATTCTAATACAAATTATGCATTTACCATACCTCCATCAACAACATGTGTACAACCTGTAATGAATTTACTTTCATCTGAAGCTAAAAACAAGGCTAATTCACCTATTTCTTTTGAGGTTGCGTAACGATCAAAAGGAACTGTCGCTATAAAACCATCCTTAACCTCATGAGGACTATCTGGTGACATATCGCTTTCTATTCTGCGCATCATTTCATTGTCAACAGGTCCGGGATGTATGGTATTTACACGAATTTTTCGTGTTGCGTTCTCTATAGCGGCAACTTTCATTATCCCAACAACGGCATGTTTTGTAGCAACATATGCTCCCAACCCCGCAAAACCTTTTAAGCCTGCAACTGATGAAGTTATGATGACACTACCACCAGCTTCCATCTTTGGGATAATATATTGACAGCCCAACCATACCCCTTTCAAGTTTACCGCTATTACTTTATCAAAAATATCCTCTGGATACTCTGAAATAGGACTTGATGTACCCTCTATACCGGCATTGGCAAAGAAAATATCTATTTTACCAAAAGTTTTTAAGGCATGATTTAAAAACTTTATGGTATCGTCTTTCTTTGAAACATCGGCTTGAAAAAAAGATATATTCTTGTCATTAAATTTAGTGCGCGCTTTATCAATGGCTTCTGCATCAATATCAACTAAAACAACCTTTGCCCCTTGTTCTAAAAAAAGATGGGCCGTTGCAAGACCAATTCCTCCGGTTCCTCCAGTAATAACTGCAACTTTGTTTTTTAATCTATTCATGGCTTAATATTTTAATGTTTTTAGATACTATATTAAAAATGCTTTACTAATGTACGCTCAGTAAAAAACAATGGCTATGACGAATATCAGTATTGAAGAGTTTTGCTGCGAGTTCAACCAAAGAGATATACCAAAAAACACTTCTTATTGGGCAAATAACCAAAACTGAAGTGTTTAATCTACAATTCGCCTATATACTATGTCTTTACTTCAATATCTAACTAGATAAACAGCTTTTGTCTATTTACCGCATGATAATTATCATAGGAATTTTTCACATAGTCCAATACTTTTAGAGTGATTAAAAAGATAAGCCATGAAAAATATTCTTATTCCTACTGACTTTTCAAAAAATGCAGACCACGCTATATCATACGCCCTAAATGTATTTAAATGTGAGCGTACCAATTTTTTCTTTGTACATGCATATGCAGATGAAGTATATGGTCCTTATCATAATGTGGATAAAGAAACTTTTGATAAACAAAAGAATAGTATTGCCAAAGATTCTGAGAATAAATTAAACAAGCTTATAACGGATACACAAACAAAAACTCATAATCCGCTACACACATACGAAGCTGTATCTTCTTTTGAATCTTTAGTAGATGCCATTAATGATTTTGCAGACTCAAAAAATATTGACTTGATAATAATGGGCACCAAGGGTAAAACCGCTAATTCTAAAATTACTTTTGGCAGCAACACGGTACAAGTTTTTAAATATGTAAAATGTCCGGTTTTGGCGGTTCCGGACCAATATGACTACAATCAGCCCAAAAAAATACTTTTTCCAAGTAACTATATGCTACCGTATAAACGTCGAGAATTGAAACTGCTAGATAATATGGCTGCAGAATTCAAAGCAGAAATTCATAGTCTATATATTTCTGATTTTGAAGATTTGAGCCTTAGACAATTGGATAACAAAAAATTCTTGGAAGAATCTTTACCTAATGCCAGATTATCATTTGTTAGAACAGGTGTTGAAAATAGAGCTAAAGCGATAACATCTTACATCAATGAGAACAAAATGGATCTTCTGGTCATGGTAAATTCAAGACACTCTTTTTTAGAAGATATGCTTTACCGATCTACCATTGATGAAATTGGTCTTTCACCTACCATTCCGTTTTTGGTAATGCAAAATCTACCTCGCTAACTAAAATCAATTTACTATGAAGAAGATATTGATTACTACAGATTTCTCAGAAAATGCCTGGAACGCTATTTTTACGGCATTAAAAATATATGCAGAAGTAGATTGTCAATTTTATTTACTGCATGCCTATGAACCTTCCCCATTAAATTTAATGGGCTCTAAAAGCCAACAAAGACTTGGTGTAATCTATGATTCGCTTTCAAAATATTCGGTACAAGAGCTAGAAGAGGTGGTTTCATATCTTAAAATAAATCATAAAAACACAAAACATCATTTTATTACACTTTCTAAACCAGGAAATATTGAAGATTCTACAGCATCAGCAATAAACGAAAATGAT
This sequence comes from Maribacter aquivivus, assembly GCF_900142175.1. NCBI lineage: Bacteria > Pseudomonadati > Bacteroidota > Flavobacteriia > Flavobacteriales > Flavobacteriaceae > Maribacter > Maribacter aquivivus. Next base: position 883,717 of record NZ_FQZX01000002.1, read on the forward strand.
ATCGACTTATTGATTATGGGTACACAAGGTGCAACTGGTGCCAAAGAAGTTTTCTTAGGCAGTAATACGGTAAAAGTATTGAACCAAATAAAAAATATTCCCATTCTTGTAGTACCTACAGGATATAATTTTCAAAGTTTAAAGTCCATACTTTTCGCCACTGATTTTAGTGATTCTTACAAGAAAAATCTATTTGATCCCATTATTGAACTTAGCAAAATTTGGAATGCCGGCATTGAAGTGGTTCATGTAGCCATAGAGTTTAATTTGAACGATAACCAAGATGCCCATAAAGACGTATTAAAAGAACGTTTATCTGGGTTCGATATTAAATTTAAGAATATACCTTTTGAAAATAATATTTCTAAAAGTATTGCCATGTATGCCAAAGACAAAGAGTCTAGCTTCTTAACCATTTTAAGACATCAACATACTTTTTGGGAGAAAGTAATTGGTGAAGCAGTCGTAAAAAAGGTAGCATTTCACTCTAAGATACCGGTCTTATTTTTACCTCAATAACATTACTACCATTCTAATAATTAAACTATTCTAATGAAAAATATATTAATACCTACAGATTTCTCAGATAATGCATGGAATGCATTAGTTTATGGTATTTCTTTCTTTAAAAAGACACATTGTACCTTTCATATTGTACACATAAATTCTATTAACACCAATGCCAGTGGAGAAGCTGCTATGTATGTATCTCCAGATATTTTAGAAAAAACGATACTGGCAGAAAGTAATGAAAAACTTAAGGCTCTCAGTAAAAAAATAGAACAGCTACCATTAAACGTTAAGCACGAATTTCACTTTAAAGCTATTTATGGCTTTTTCACAGATCAGCTTAAAGAGTTCGTCAAGAATAAGAACATTGAACTTATAATTATGGGAACAAAAGGAGCTTCTGGCCTAAAATCTGTGTCTATAGGTAGTAACACCGGTAATGTTATAACAAAAGTACCTTGCACGTTATTGGCCGTACCCGAAGATGCTACATATTCAAAAATATCAGAAATAGGTTTTCCGTCTGATTTAAATTTATTCTATGATGTAAAAATACTAGATACTATTAAGGATATTATACTATTAAAAAAATCTGCTCTACGATTATTATATGTTTCTAGTAAAGGTGAAGAACTAAATGCCAATCAAATAAAAATTAAAAATTTATTACTTGATTATTATAAAGAAAACGAATGCACATTTCATGAAGTTACAGGAAAAAAGCTAGATGAATCCGTTCAATGTTTTACAGAAAGTAGAGATCTAGATATGCTGATAATGGTCGCCAAAAACCTTAATTTTTTAGAGCGTATTCTATTTAGACCTACTGTTGAAAAAATTAGCTATCATACAAAAGTGCCATTTTTGGTCATTCATGAATAATATTTAAAAGTCAATTAAATTTGATTATTGTCTTTAATATGCTCTTTTATGACTGTTCTTATATCTTCGATCGGCATTACACCGGTATGCCTCCAAAGAGGCGTACCGTTTTTAAAAAGTATTAAAGTCGGCACCCCTTTAATTTTATATCTTTTAACTATTCTTAGTTTCACCTCTACATCTATTTCAATGCTTTTTATTGCTTCTCCAAACTCCTCTATTACCTGTTCTATTACAGGTCTCAATAATTTGCAGGGTGCACACCATGGCGCATAAAAGTAAACCAATGTAGGAGTATCTGACGCTATGCTCTTTTTAAATTTCTTCTTCATAGATATGCTTTTATTACTTAAGAATAATAAATAATTAATAGAACCGAGATGACGAATGTCATACTATTTATTATTCAACGTACTTAATTTTAATGTATCAAATTATAGTATTATGACCCGTATTCTACTACCCACAGATTTTTCTGAAAATTCATTTACAGCAATAAGTTACGCACTTAAATTGTACAAAGATTTAAAATGTACTTTTTATCTATTAAACAGTTATATGCCACCCGTATACCATACAGAATATTTAATGGGGAGTCCGGCACAAATAGGTCTTGGAGATATCGTTCAACAGAATTCTCAAGATAACCTTGAAAACCTCAAAGAGAAATTGCAAAAAGATTTTGATAATCCTTTACATACTTTCATTACACATTCTGCTCTAAATGTACTTTCTAGCGAAGTTTCTAGAACTGTAGAGGCTGAAGGCATTGATATAGTAGTAATGGGCACGCAAGGCGCAACAGGTGCAAAAGAAATTTTATTGGGTACTAATACGGTTCATGTAATTAAGAATGCCAAATGCCCAGTATTGGTCATACCATCTGGTTTTGAATTTGAAGTACCTGAACAAATACTTTTCCCTAATGATTTTGAAGTATCACTAGATAAAAAAAGCTTGGCTCAATTGCTAAAGATCACCAATTCTCATGTATCTCAGGTAAACGTGATGCATGTATATACTGGTGACGACCTTACTCTTGTTCAAGAAAAAAATAAAAAACAACTAGCTAAAGTATTATCTGAAAGCGGATTTTTTCATGAAGTAAGTAGTAATGAGATTATAGCGGCAATAAATGAATTTCAAATTAAGCAAAAAATAAACTTATTAGTCATGGTACAAAACAAGCATACCTTTTTAGAACGCTTGTTTATTGAGCCGGTAATTAAGAAAATTGGCTTTCATGTAACAATACCATTTTTAGTAATTCCTCAATAAAAACTATGAACATTAAAAACATACTTGTAGCAACAGATTTTTCGAATGAAGCTTATAATGCGCTCTATTATGCTACCCAAATTTTTGCGTCAACAGCATGCACTTTTTATATAGTTCATGCCTATGAAGATATTGTTTTGAGTGCGAAAAATGCGCTTTTTACAGGTCAGAAAGAGATGGAGCATTTACAGAACCTATCTCAAGAAAACTTAACAAAAACAGAGCATAAAATTGTGCTTGATACTGGTAATAAAATACACAAATTCAATACTATTTCTGTTAAAGGTAGTTTGCCATCGGTCATTTCAAAAACTATTGAGAGTCATGAAATAGACCTCGTAGTTTTGGGAAATAAAGGTAAAACAGGTGCCAAAGAGCTATTTATGGGCAGTAACACAATTCAAATTGCCAATACCATTACCACATGCCCCATACTGGCCATACCAAAAGAGATTGCCTTTAAACCAATAGAAGAAATCGCTTTTGTGACCGACTATAAAAAAGGGTGTACAAAATCAACAATTTCAATGTTATTGAATATTGCCAATATAACAGATGCATCTATAGCGGTTCTACATATTAATGAAGAAGAAATAATGACACCTAAACAGGTATCCAATCAAAAACTATTAGATAAATGTTTAATGCAAACACCGCATAGTTATGATGAAATTTGGAACTATGCCGATAAAGCGAATGTCATTCAAGATTTTATAGCTGAAAGAGATATCAGCATGTTGGCAATGTCATACCATAGAAGAAAATTCTTTGAACGTTTTTTACATGAACCCGTAATTATGGACTTGAGTATTTATGCAACAATTCCGTTTCTAATTCTACCAGTACAAGACTGATATTTATCATAGTAAATTAATTGCCTAGACTATATATTTATTGAACAATCTAAATCATTTAACAATGAGTAAGCGTATTCTAATACCTACAGATTTTTCTAAAAATGCCTTAAATGCAATTAGGTATACTATTGATTTATATGCAAAATTAAACTGTGATTTCTACTTTTTAAACGTATTTGGTTTTGATAAATACACAACTAATAGTTTAAGTATACCAGAAGAAGGTAGCGCTGTATTTGAACAGGCTAAAGAAGATTGTGAAAAGAATTTTGTTAAGCTTCTAGATACCTTAGCCTTGCACCCAGAAAACCTGAAGCATAATTATTATACTGAATCATCTTATAATTTTCTTTCTGAAGCTATACATAAAATTATTACTGAAAAAGATATTGATTTGGTAGCAATGGGTACCAAGGGGGCTACGGGAGCTAAAGGTGTTTTATTTGGCAGCAATACCGTAATGGCAATGGAAAAAATCAGGGAATGCCCTGTATTGGCTATACCAGAACATGTTTCTTTTATATCGCCTAAAGAGATTGTTTTTCCAACAAATTTTAAAGATGTTTATAAACGATCGGAGTTTAGATACCTTATAGAATTGGCTAAAATGCACAATGCTGAAATTGCCATATTACATCTAGAAAAGAATAAAGAACTTACTGAATCTCAATTAAGCAATAAACAATTATTATCATCAATATTAAGTGAGACTGCATACCAATTTCATACACTTACCGAAAAGAATTTGGGTAAAGGTATTCAGACTTTTATTGAAAGTAGAGAAAGTGATATGGTGTCATTCATTAACCGCAAACATTTCTTTTTTGATAATGTTTTCTCAAGACCGTTAATTAAAGAAATTGGTTATGATAGTGATGTACCAATTCTAGCATTACATTGATTACTAGTTAGTATTAAGATAAGATAATTTTTAGGCATTTTTAGTTGGTTGATGTCTAAAATTAGAACCGTCAACGAAATGTATTCTTTGGCGGTTTTTTTAAACATAGTATATGGATACATTTTCGACCTTATTAGAAAACACGACACTCATTAAGATTGTTAAACTAGTTGCTTGGATACTATTTATAATCTTTATCATAAGTTTTATTAGAAAAACTCTTAAAAAAAGAATTGAAGATATTTCTATTAGGTACAAAGCACAAAAAGGTGTTGAAATTTTGGGTTATGTGCTTATAATCTTCTTGGTATTAATGGCCTTTACTGTTGATAGTGTAAAAGATTACACCATAATCATTGGTTTGTTTACCGCAGGTATCACCTTTACACTACAAGAATTGATTCTCAGTATTGCGGGCTCTTTCTATATTTTTTTTGTTCGTGTATATAAACCTGGTGATCGAATAGAGATCAATAACATAAAGGGCGATGTTATAGACATTGATAGTATTTATACAACAATTATGGAAATGGGAGAATGGGTAAGTAGCGATAACTATTCTGGTAGAATTGTAAAAATTAGTAACGCATTTGTATTTAAAGGTCCTATTAAAAATTATTCGATGGATTTTCCCTTTGTTTGGGATGAACTCAACATTCTAATTACATATGGTTCTGATACCGAACTTGCCAAGAATATTATGCTTGATACGGCTAATGAACTATTATCCGATTATACTGAAAAGTCTAAAGCCAAATGGCATCAAATGGTTGCCCGCTATTATATTGAAGATGCAACAATAGAGCCAACTATAGCTATAAACCTAACCGATAATTGGATTCAATTGAACCTACGCTATATCACAGATTATAAAAAAAGAAGAAATACCAAACACACACTATTTCAATATATAGAACAGACTATTTCAAAGTCTGATGGCAAGGTTACTTTAGCGTCTACAACATTACAATTGCTAGAAGTACCACCGCTTAATGTTAATCTAAAAAAGTAATATGGACACTACAAAATCTATTGACATTATAAAATCTTCAGGGCAAAAAATGAGTTTCTCCTTAGATAAACTACGCAACTCTCTCAAGCATAGTGGTGCAAATCATGAACTTGTAGAAGAAATTGTCAGTAGGGTTAACGATGAGCTTTTTGAAGGCATTACCACTAATGAAATCTATAATAGAGCGTATGCTTTACTTAAAAAACATAAAACCGTATTCGCCTCTAAATACAAACTTAAAAAGGCAATCTATGAATTGGGTCCAACCGGTTTCCCTTTTGAACGTTTTATTGCCGAAATACTAAAATACTCAGGTTATGGGGTAAAAGTTGGTGTTATTTTAAATGGTGACTGTGTTACCCACGAAATTGATGTTGTAGCAGAAAAAAATGATACCGTTACGATTATAGAATGTAAATTTCACAACGAAGAAGGGCGTAATTGCAATGTTAAGATCCCGCTTTATATACATTCTAGATATAATGATGTAAAAGCGCATTGGGTAACAAATAAAAATAATAGACCACTAAATAAAGGTTGGGTGGTAACCAATACTAGATTTACACAAGATGCCATAGACTATGGTAAATGTGCAGACCTCTATCTTTTAAGTTGGGATTATCCAAAAAATGACGGACTAAAAGATAGAATAGATAGGCTTGGACTCTACCCTATTACGGTCTCTAGCTTACTCTCTAATAGAGAAAAACAATTTCTTTTAAGTAGAAATGTAGTACTGTGCAGACAACTCATAAAAGACAAGTTTTACCTAGATCATCTTGGTGTTTCTAACACACGTAAAACAAAAATTCTAGACGAAATATCACAACTCTGTAATAATCATTAAGATGAAAAAAGTAAGTTTAAAATTTTTAGGTGCCTCAGGTACGGTTACCGGTTCTAAGTTTTATATAGAAACTCCCGAACTGAACATCATGATAGATTGTGGCATGTTTCAAGGCCTTAAAGAATTACGTGAAAAAAATTGGGAACCCCTGTCTATAGATGCTAGTAAATTAGATGTTGTTATTTTAACACATGGTCACCTTGACCATACCGGTTACTTGCCCAGGTTGGTAAAAGAGGGTTTTAAGGGTAATATTATTGGCACCTACCCCACTTTGGCGGTAGCCCGTGTTATTTTACTGGATAGTGCGAAAATTCACGAAGAACAGGCAAAAAAAGTAAATGAGGAAGGTTATTCAAAACACCCTGTAGCTTTACCTTTTTATACTATTTTAGAAGCTGAAAAAACCATTAGATTATTCTCTGGAAGCAAAAAAGATGAGTTGATCCAACTTTCAGAGAACATCCGATTTAAATACAGATATAACGGTCATATCATTGGTTCTACTTTTATTGAATTGGAGATATTCGGAAAAATGTTCGTTTTCTCAGGTGATGTAGGTAGGTTGAACGATGAACTTTTAATGCCACCAGAAAGACCTGAATGGGCAGACTATTTGTTTTTAGAAAGTACCTATGGCAACAAACTACACCCAAAAGAAAATATCGTAGAAATTTTAAGCGATTTGGTTCATAAAACCATTAATGATAGAGGTACATTGATCATACCTTCTTTTGCAGTTGAAAGGCTACAATTACTGATGTTTTTGTTTTGGAACTTATATAAAAAAAACAAAATACCAAACATACCCATTTTTATAGATAGCCCAATGGGCAGTAATGTTTTGGATGTATTTGAACATTATACAGATTGGCACAAACTAAGCCAAGGCGACTTCAAAGCCATGTGCGATCACTTTACCATTACCACATCATACGCAGATACTTGGAAAACTATAGACGACCCTAGACCCAAAATTGTTATTGCTGGTAGTGGTATGGTTACAGGCGGGCGTGTACTTACCTATTTAAAACAATTAATAGACCAATCAAAAACAAGAATCTTACTGGTTGGTTATCAAGCTGAGGGTACTAGGGGCAGACAATTATTGGATGGTACACATGAGTTAAAATTATTTGGAAAATACTACCCCGTAAAAGCGAGTATTCATTTTATAGAAAGCCTTTCTGCACACGCAGACCAAGCAGAACTTCTGCATTTTATTGATGGTATTAAAAATACCCCAGAAAATGTATTTTTAATTCATGGTGAGCCGGGTGCTTTAGATGCCTTTAAAGTAAAAATAAGAGATATCAAAGGGTGGAACTGTCATATTCCAAAATTAGAAGAAACTATAAATCTGTATTTATAATCGGCTTTTTTTGTCAAATTGTACTTTTCTTATAAACTGACAATCGTCATATTTCCAACATTTTCAATATAGTATCTTTGACATATATAAGAAATAAATACACCTGCCCTATGAAAAAGTTGATCCTGTTATTCTCATTGATATTCATGGGTTGTTCCTCTATTAGTTTAGTTGAAAACTGGAAAAACCCCGATATCGTTATTTTCAACGCAAATAAAGTTCTTATCGTTGGTATGGCACAAAATGATGACACACGAGAAAACTTTGAAAGTAAACTGCAAAAAGAATTTACAAATAGAGATGTTGAGGCATGGCGTAGTATAGATATTTTCGATATTTCGCTAACCGATTCTCGCAAGACCGAACAAGAACTCGACGATGTGGAACAAAGCCTTTTAGACAAAGATTTTGACGCCATTTTGCTTACGAAAATCATAGGATCTGAAAGTCGAGAGAACTTTGTAAAATCTATTACAAGATGGGATGATCACCAATCTAGATTCAACGATGATTATTTAGAACACCAAGGTATTTATTACGATGACAACTATTACGATAAGTATACCATATATCATGCAGAGACTACATTATACTGCATTTGCGAAGGTAAAGAAAGAGCTATGATTTGGAGGGGAATCATTGAAATAACCGAACCTGACAATATTAACAAAGCCATTAAAGATTATGTAAAAATGATTATTGTTGCTATGGAAGATCAAGATTTGGTATTTACTTCTCAAATAGAATAAATATTTAATGCTAAAATAACGGACTCAATACTTTGCCCACACCTTCTTTTAGCTTTTTGCTCCATGGTCTTTTTATAAAATCATCATAAGCCAGTTCATTACTAATTTTACAGTCGTTAAGAAAATCTTCTTTTAACTGTTTGGCTATCTGTGTGTGGTACATAATGGCATTTACCTCATAGTTTTGTTCAAAACTTCGGTCATCTAAATTTGCCGTCCCAATAGAAGAAATGGCATCGTCACTCACCATTATTTTACTGTGTAGAAAGCCATCTGGGAAAAGATATATTTTAATTCCTGCTTTCAAAAACAACTCAAAATAAGAATGTACAGACCAACTTACCACCTGGTTATCTGCCTTTTCAGAAACAAGTAACCTTACATCTACTCCACTCAAAGCTGCCGTTTGTAAAGCCCTTATCAATGCCTGACCAGGTACTATATATGGGTTGGTAATATAGATATAGCCTTTTGCCATGTTGATCATTGAAAAATAAGTTTGTTCCAATACTGGAAAATCATCATCTGGTCCGCCAGCAACAATTTGTACCAATTCATTAGAGACAGGTTGTTTTGCGTAACTCTTGGGTTGTTCTATAGCTGCTAGTAATTTTGTACTTACCAAATACCAATCGGTCATAAATACTTGATCTAACTGCGTGGCCGCTGGTCCTATAAGTCTTAAATGCATATCATGCCATTTACCTAAACCAACCTGACCTTTCAAATACTTATCTGATACATTGATACCGCCTGTAAAAGCAATTGCACCGTCAACCACTATAATTTTACGATGATTTCTAAAATTCAATGAATAAAAATACCTGCCGAATTTAAAGGGTAGAAATGAATATACTTCAACCCCTATTTCTAAAAGTTTCTTTAGATATTTTTTACTTAACGAGAAACTACCTATACCGTCATATATCAATCTTACGACCACTCCATGAGCTATCTTTTGCTCAAATAAATTTAGTAATCTGGTCGCCAAATCTCCATCTTCAAAAATGTAATATTGAATATGAATACGCTTAGTCGCCCCCTCTAAAGCACAAAATATGGTTTCAAAAGTTGATTTCCCGTCTTTTAATATTTTAAGATCATTACCTGAAGTTGGCGGAAAATGAGAATTCTTATAACTAAGCGTCATTAATTTACCATACTTGCCGTCAAAAACATTGATTTGCTCGGTATTTGGCTTAGGTAGTTTGCTAAACAGGTCTTTTTGATGCTCAATAAGCTTATACCTTCTTCTATTTCTACCCAATAATAAATAAAGGAAAATACCGCCAACAGGTAGTGCAAAAATCGCTAATAGCCATGCCAGACTTTTGGTAGGTTTTGCTCCATATAATAAAATAGATAACACAATTGACAAGGCAATTATAACGTAAATACCAATAAAAATTGAAGTCCACATAAAGTTCGTGTTCAAGAATTCACATTACGCTCTAATTGTAAAAATAAAAAAGAATTTAAATGTGATTTGTTACAAGTTACTCGATTTACCAACAATACGCCCATCTTCCATTTGAATGATGTAATCCGTTCTTTTAGCAAAGTCCTCATCATGCGTAACTACTAGCAATGATAGCCCTTCTTCTTCCTTTAATTGCTTAAAAATATTAAACACATTATCAGAGTTATAACTATCCAGATTTCCGGTAGGTTCATCTCCCATAAGTATTGATGGGTTGTTAATTAGTGCCCTAGCAATAGCTACACGCTGTTTTTCTCCACCAGAAATACGTGAAGCCTTCTGTTTTGCCAGCGACTCTATGCCTAACATTTTTAATTTTTGAATAGCGTCATGCTCAATTTCTTGGTGACTTTTTCGAGCTAATTTTTTTGCTGGCAACATTATATTTTCAATAACACTAAATTCAGATAACAAATAATGAAACTGAAATACAAAGCCAATGTTTTTATTTCTTAAAAGCGACAATTCTGTTGCAGACAAACCGGTTACTAAGTTATTGTTCAAATATAACTCGCCGGTATATTCTGTATCCATCGTTGACAATATATAAAGCAACGTAGATTTTCCAGAACCAGATTTACCCATGATAGAAGCAAATTCCCCATTGAATATTTTAAAGGAAATATCTTTTAAGACATGAAAATCTTTAGGTTTATGAAAGTGCTTATTAATATCTTTTGCTTCTAATACAATATCCATTTACTACTGCTTAAGTACCTCTAATAATTTTTACCGGATCAATATGCTTTGCCTTATTCGAAGGAAGCCACCCTGCTATAAAAGTTGAAATCAACGCGAAGACAATACCTATAACATAATATATAAAATTAAAATTAACCGGATAGGTAGTTATTGTAGGTAAAGCATCCGTTTCAAAAGGAACTCCATCTATTATAACTGATAAAATAAAACCTAAAACCAGGCCCAAGATACCACCTACCATGCCTATTATCATTGCTTGACTCATAAAAATGTATTGTACATCTTTACCGGAAAAACCGGTAGCTTTTAAGATGGCTATATCCTTCATCTTTTCATAAATAAGCATGTTAAGAATATTATATATTCCGAAGCCTGCTACAATTAAAAGCGTAATGGAAACTGCATAGGTAATTAAATTACGAATATTGGTACCGGTCTCAAATTGGGCATTTGCCTCGTTAATATCAGTTGCAGTAACATCAAATTGCTTTTCAAAGCCTTTGGCCAATATTGGGGCATTTTTAATATTGTTCAACTTTATATTTATATCTGTAATATAATTTTGCGCCTCTCCTAAAATACGCTGTACCGTTTTCAAGTTACAGTAGCTTTGAGTATTATCGATATCTGCTATTCCACTTTGGTAAATACCAACAATTTTCAATGGAAAAACGGTACCACGTACAGTGCTTATCTGCACTCTATCGCCAACTTTCAGTGACATTTTACTGGCTAGGCCTGAACCCAATAAAATTCCGTTAACCATATTATCTAAAGCTTCTGGCGAGCCCTCAATGATGTAATCGCGCATGTTGGACAGTCTAGTTTCTTCCATAATATCTACCCCTATCAGATTACCAGTTAATTCTATAGAACCGGATAAATAAAATATTTGTGCCCGTACTTGTGCCGTAGCTCCTTTTACCTCTTCCATTTGTTTTAAATGGTCTAAAACAGGAAGCGCATTATGAATCTTTTTTTGTCCACTTTTTGGTTTTATAGAGCTGATCATTTGAACAGAATTATTAAACTGCTCATAAAGTGAAATTGGCTGATCTATGGTGGGCTCTATTTCATTATACAAATGAATATGTGGTGTTTGGTTCAATACTAAATCATCTAACATTTCATTTAGACCGGTCATAAAACTTACCATGGTAATGTAAGCACCTATACCGAAAGTAACCCCCAAGGCTGCCGTTGCGGTAGATTTCATCTTGGTCAGAAGATGTGTTTTGGCGATATTTAGTATAACGGGCCAATTCATTATTTAATTGGCTTTAAAATCATATCATTTTCTGTAATACCCGAAATAATTTCTATCCTTTCTAAATTTTCAGCACCTACTTTAACAGTTACCGTATCGTCTTCCGTAATAACTTTATTGCCCTCAACTAAATATTCTCTTGGTATAGTAAGTGCATTTTCCTTTTCTGAAATTACAATATTACCCTCACCCGCAAGACCAGGATATAATACCTTTGGCGGACTTTCAAAGATTGCCTCTACCTTAAATGTTTGTGATGTCTCGTCTTTTTTAGGATATATTTTGCTCACCGAAGCCGTAAAAACTTCCATTGGGTATGCATCCAAAGTTACTAATGTTGTCTGACCTATTTTGATTTTAATAATATCTACCTCATCTATTAACATTTCTATTTTAAAGTCGGTAGCGCTGCCAATTGCCCCTAGCGGTTCTAGCGTATTAATTAGCTCACCAGGTTCTTTAAACAAAGCATAAACCTTACCGTTGATCTTGCTATTAATAGTATAATCTTCTGCTATAATTTTTGAGGATGAATAACTATTTTTAGCCTGTTGTAAAGCAGTCTCTAAATCATTCTTTGTTCTTGCGTAGCTAGACTTTTGTTGACGTAGTTGATTTTTTGAAAGCTCATAAGCTAACTTTTGGGTATCAAACTCTGCTTTTGATCCTATATTCTGATCCCAAAGTCGTTTCTGCCTAGCAAAATTGATCGAATCATTATTGAATTTAAGTTGTGCAGCATAAATATCGTCTTCAATACTTTTTAAAATAGCAGCATTTCCTTGAAAATTTTCTTTGGACTGCTGCAAGGTCAAATACGCATTTTCTGAATTTAATTTAGGAGTGCGGTTATTCACCTGTAAAATAGCGTCGCCTTTCTTAACTAAATCTCCTTCTTCTACTAGGTTATCATCTAAAATACCGGCTACAACGGCATAAACTTGGTATATACTATCTGGTTGTATAGTGGCAGACGCATATACTGAAGATATCAATTGAGATTTTTGCGGAAATACCTTTTCTTGTTTCTCCCCACAAGAAAGAAAAAGCAGAAAAAATATACTAATGTTCAGATATCGCATGAATTATAGATTATTATAATTCAAAATAACGGGAAATCTTTTAGGTATTATATGAGTAAAATCATGCTTGGAAGAATCTACGTAAAAATGCAACCAAGTATTGAAGGTAAATAAAATGATGACTCAAGTAGTATTCGCTTTAAACTCAAATAAGGTTTAAGAGTTCAAAGCATAAAAAAACCGAGATAAAAATCTCGGTTTTTTTATGCTTATTTTAAAGCTTTTTTGAGTTTTGCCTTTTTACTTTTCAGTCTTTTAACCGAGGTGCTTAACTTGCTTTTTATTTTTTTGATTTTACTTTTCTTTGCATCTTTCTTTTTAGCTTTCTTCAACTTACTCTTTAAATCATCTACTTTTTTAGCTGATTTTTTAATTTTTTTAATTGCTGCCTTCATCTTTTTACTTAATTTGAAATTACTTGACTTGATCTGCTTATTAATTTCCTTCTTCTTTTTGGAAATGTCTTTTTTCTTTGATTTCTTTTTTTTGGGAACTTCAGGTGGTACCTCTGCATCGATATCTGCTTCTAGATTCTCTATCGCATCAACTATTGTAACACCTTGCTCTTGTACTACCGTGCTTTCTTGTGATAATGGTTGTTCATCCGCTAACACATTATTATTATTTTCTAAAACCATTATATTCCTTATTAATTATATTCTAAAATTAACATTAAACCTATAGTAATCAAATTCTAATAGATGATTTGTGTTAGAACTCCGCTATTATACAAAATGCCTAGCGTACATTAAATTTAAACATTAAGATAGTCTTGTACTTTCATCAGACACTAATTAAAGTTATAGCGTAACAATCATATCCACTTTATGCAATCATGATTTTGGTCATGAATTTTCAACCCTTGAGGTGATAACTTTATACTTTAATTAAAAAGTGAAGAAATGAGCAATTTAAGAAATAGACCTAAAGACAATTATATTCATGAAGCGGACTGGAAATCGCTCTATGTATTAACCGAACATTGGAAATCAGATATGGCTTTCTATAATGAAGACTTAAAGTTTTTACATCATTTAATAGATAAATACTTTATGTGGATTTCTAAGAAAGATAATATCGATATGGTTCGAGAAATTGAAGTAAGCCTTATTGATACGGATAAAAAATGTGATACACTGGTTAAAAGAATTGACACGCACTTACATCACTTAGCTGAGTTAATAGATAACCCTTTTGCATACGATTCTCACACTTTTAGAACTGAACATGAGCAACTTGAAGATGACCTAGCCCTCTTCGTAAAACAATTTAGAGCAAACCGTAAAGAAGTTTTCGCTATCACCGAACATGTTATTGATGGTGAAGAGATGGTAAAACGATTAGGTATTACCAGAGCATAAAAACCAAACTATTTACGTATTAAATTCAAAGCATTTCAACTATGAAAAAAGTTATTATACCTACAGATTTTTCTGTAAATGCACTAAAGGCAATTGATTACGCTCTTGAGCTTTTTAAAAATGAGGCATGCACTTTTTACATTCTTCATGGCTACCATAATGCGCCGTCATCAGAAATGTCTAAATCTGCCACTCAAAAATCTTTAGATCTTTTGGTAAAAAGTTTAGAATTACAAACTGCGGATAAAGATTTCTATTTTGAAGGTATTTTAAAAACGGAATCTGTTTTGAATTTAACGAACCAATCTCAAAATATCATAAACGCAGATTTTGTTATTATTGGCACAAGGGGCGCATCTACCTTCAGTCAGATTTTTATTGGTAGTAATGCTTTAGATCTAATTGAGCATCTAGAAAATTCAACTTTAATTATTGTTCCACCAGAATATGAGAGCTCTAGTTCAAAAGGAATTGTTTTGGCTACCGATTATAAACATACGTTTACAAATGCAGAGTTATCTCCTCTTTTAAAAATGGTTAACTTAAAAAAAACTACATTAAATATTGCGCATGTTAAAACCGAAGAAACTTTAAGCGATGAACAAAAATCAAACAAAGAATTATTGAAAAGTGAATTGAAAGAAGTTAAAAATCATTTTTTTGAAATTGAACTTCAAGACAATGTGGCGTATACTCTTTATCAAATTGAAAAAGAAAATAAGAATATTGACACCATGGTAATTTTAAAAACCAAACATGGCTTTTTCAATCAACTCTTAAGAGAAAATATCATTAAAAATCTAAGTGCTAAAACAAAAATTCCTTTATTAGTTTTACCACAAATCAATTAATTAAAACAAAGAATATGAAGCAATTACATAAAATACTTAATGAAATTACAGCGTTGACATTGAATATAGAAACGAATTACCCAGAGCTTTATCGTTCTTTGGATGAAAATCCAATGACCTTGCCTGTTAGTCAACATCCACATATGGATAAGGTTGTTATGCAAGAATATTTAGAAAGCTTAAAACAAATGCTAAGCCATTATTTAGAAGAGCATAAAAGTTCTATGTAGTATTAGTATATAAATACCATGCTAATACTTAAATCCATTTTTATTCTTACTTTATATTTTTAAATAAATCAACAGACCGTAATAGACCAATACTAAATGGCCATATTAAGAATTCCAACTCAAAAAGAAATAAAGCGGTACGCTACCCTATTCAATGTACTGGTTAAATACGGTTTTGAAGATGTGTTATCACATAGTCCCATTCTTAAAATAATTCCTAAAAAATATTTAGAAAAACATCCGGAGACGAAAACAAATCTTTCCTTTTCTAAATATGAACGCATAAGAATGGTGTTAGAGGAATTAGGACCTACCTATATAAAACTTGGGCAGATTTTTAGTACTCGTGAAGATATGCTACCGCTTGAGCTAATAGATGAGCTAGAAAAGTTACAAGATCATGTCCCCAAACTTAAAGACTTTGATGTTGTAACTACTATTGAAGAAGAATTAGGTATTGAAAAATTCAAGTATTTTGCTACCATCGAATTAGAGCCATTAGCAGCAGCATCATTAGCACAGGTACATCGAGCTCAACTCGTAAACGGCGAAGAGGTAATTTTAAAAATTCAAAGACCAAATATTACCGAGATTATTGAAGCCGACCTTATGGTCATGAAACAGGTTGCAGATAGTCTTGAGAAATACAGCTCGCAGGCAAAAGCTTTTCAACCTATTCGTATTATAGAATCTTTTGAACGCAGTATAAAAGAAGAGCTTCAGTTTGCTAGAGAAATAGACAACACCGAACGTTTTGCCCAAAATTTTGCGGGTAATGAGTTTATTCATGTACCAGAAGTTTATAAAGAACTTTCTACAGATAAAATTATTTGTATGGAGTTTATAGATGGTATTAAGGTTTCTAATGTAGCAGCACTTATTGCAGCTAATATAGACCCAAAAGCGGTTGCCAAAATTGGTGTAGACCTATATATTGAACAGATTTTAGATTTTGGTTTTTTTCATGCAGACCCGCATCCTGGAAACATTTTTATACTTCCGGAAAGCGGAAAAATATGCTTTTTAGATTTTGGAATGATGGGTACTATTCTACCCAACGAAAAAGAATCAATTAATGATCTACTACTCTATTTTTTAAGTAAAGACGTTAAAAAAATAATCACTTTACTAGAGAAAATAGCCATTAGAACCAACATACCCGATTATAAAAAACTAGAACAAGACCTTTATCAATTATTGGAAGGTATTAGCAATACTGCCATTCAAAACATAAAACTTGGCGATACCCTGTCGCAGTTTAAAATTGTATTATACGAGAATAAAATTATAATTCCCCACTATCTGTACATGCTCATAAGAGGCATAGTTCTTATTGAAGGTGTTGGTCTTAAACTTGATCCCGAATTTAATATCACCAAAAATCTAGAACCGTATACAGCAAAGATTTTAAGAAAGAGATTTAGTTTAAAATATCTGTTTAAAAAGAACCTAAATCGTTTAAAAGATATCAATGCGTTAGCAGATACCCTGCCCGATGATATAAATACTATCGTTAAAAAAATAAAAGATGGCAAGTTAGAAATTGTACATGAACATAAAGGTCTTAAAGAATTTCAAACTGCAACTAGCAAGGCTGTAAACCGTTTGGTTTTCGCAGTGATCATAGCTGCACTTTCAATTGGTTCATCATTATTAGTAATGGCAAAAATGCCACCGTTAATCAATGGAATACCTCTCTTGGGTGCTATTGGGTTTGTACTATCTGCTATTTTGGGTTTTTATATTATCATTTCTATTTTCAGAAATGATCAATTTTAAACGGTAAGTAAATGGATGAAGTTGATAAAATAATAAAAGTATTGGACCCTTATATTTTAGGTGTGCTTATTAGTTTGGGTATTGGTCTTATTCTTGGACTTGAGCGAGAATATAACAACTTAAAAGAAGATAAAGGTTTTGCAGGTATACGTGCTTTCCCTATTGTTGCTATTTTAGGTTTTACCTTGGGTAGCCTTACCGAAACCTACACTACCTGGCTGCCTATTATTGGTTTAGGGGCTTTTATTTTCTTTTTAGGCTTCAATCATTTATATAAAGAGACTGTTGAGTATGAACGTAGCTTTACCACCAACATAGCTTTAATTGCTACATTAATATTGGGCTTAATGGTATCTGCCGAATATTATAGAAATGCGGTTGCTACAGCAGTTATAATTGTCACTTTACTTTCTCTTAAGACTCGTTTTCATACTGTTATTAGAAACATTACTTCTGATGAGCTTTTTGCATTGATAAAATTTTCTATTATCGCTTTATTGATTTTACCTTTTTTACCCAATAAAAATTATGGCCCAAATGAATTGATTAATCCGTTTGAGATTGGCTCTATCATCGTCATTGTATCTTTTTTAAATTTCATTGGTTATTTTTTGGTCAAATTTGTAGGTTCTAAAAAGGGAATTCTCTTAACCGCTATACTTGGCGGACTAATTTCAAGTACCGCTGTAACTTGGAGCTATGCATCTCGTAGCATTGAATCGCCAGAATTGTCCAGAAAATATGCCGCCGGTATTATCATTGCCTCAGCGATAATGTTTCCACGACTCGCATTATTGACCTTTATATTTAATAATGAGCTGTTCATGTATGTAGCCATACCTTTTGCTATATTTTCTATAATATGCCTTGTTATATCTCTTGTTCTAATCAAAGAGGATACTAAAAAACCGGATACAAATATTAACCTTGGCAACCCAATGAACCTTCTTAACGCCATTGGGTTCGGTGTAATTTATGTAGCTATTCTTTTTGCAGTTTTTTACAGTAATCAATTCTTTGGAGAAAGCGGGTTGTATTATTCTGCTTTAATAGCTGGTTTAGCAGATACCGATGCTATCACTATTAGCCTTGCAAAATTTGCATCTGACGGAGAAAAAATTAAGCTTGCTTCTTCTGTTATAGTCACCGCCGTCATGAGTAATATGCTCGTTAAGTTAGGTATTGCCGTATTTAAAGGTTCTAAAGTTACGGGTAAATTAGTGGGCTATACTTTTGCCGGTATTATTGTAATTGGTGTTTTATATGCTGTGATTGCCAAATGAAATTAAACTATATAATTTGCAAATGTCGCCTGTAGTAACTTCCCAAAAATATTTAGTAAGATTCCTATATAATTAATACTACTTTCAAAATTGTATTAAAAGTTTTGAGTTCGTTTTACGACTTAAAGCTCATCTGAATATAATTATGGAATGAATTTTATTAAAAAAACTTGGAATAAGTTCAAAGAACTTTTTAAACAAGGGCTTACTCCTAAGCAATTGTCATTAAGTATTACTGTCGCAATAGTTGTTTCTCTGTTTCCTATTTTTGGTATTTCAACAATAGTTCTTACTGCACTTGCTGTCAGGTACAAATTAAATCTACCCATAATGATTGCATTGAGCTATGTTGTGGAGCCTATAAAGGCACTTCTTTTTATTCCTTTTATCAATATCGGCGAAACACTTTTTGGAACGGCACATACCCTATTAACTTTTGAGGCTATAAAAGCAAGTTATGACCTTAATTTTTGGAATACGTTAAGTTCTCTTTCATATGAATTACTCTGTGGTTTTGTAGGTTGGGGCTTAACTATTTTACCCGCTTCAATATTTTTTTATTTTTTATTGAAAGAAATGTTAAAATATTTCGTCAAAGATTCTAAATCAACCAAATGAGTACAAGAAAAACAATTCAATTTCTAGGATATCTAGGATTAATTGGGTCCATTCTAGTAGGGTTAGGAGAATATTTACTCCACTACTCTACTAATATTTTAGGTCATTCAGAGAATTATGAATTCTTTGCCTTTGTAGACCTAGAGCATATGACTTTGGGTCACTTTTTAGCGGTCATTGGTCTACCCTTTTATTTTGCGGGGTACATCCATATATATCTAATGTTAAGATCAGGTAATGAAACTATAGCCAGATTAGTACTCGCCATTGGCTTTATTGCCTTTGCCGTTGGAGGAATATGGATTGGATCTCGCTCTTCTATAGGTAACATTGTTCATCTTAAAGATTCCATAAACCCAGAAGTTTATAAAAATCTGCTAACGCATTATACAAATCATATGGAAGTATTAGTGCAAGCACTAAGGGTTATAGTTGCACTATTATCTATTGTTTTCATCGTTGCAATACTTAAGGGCGGTACGTACTATAAAAAATGGATGGCAATTTTCAGTCCAATTGTTATCTTAATTGCTGTGGCACTTGTTGGTTTAGCAATCCCGTCTATTGGTCAGCATACCTTACCTATTCTTATGAACATTACTCATTTTATACTTTTTAGCTTATCGCTATACCAATTAAATATTCTTATAAAACCTTTACATAATGATTAAAAAGCTACTTAAAATAATAGGGATAGTGCTATTGATGATGATAATCATAGTCTTTTTCAGATTCTGGCGTGATTCTGTTTCTGATAAATACGATGTTAGTATTGAATCGGATAAAATACCTGAATTTTCAAGTGTACCCTTAGATTTTATTCATAAATACACTGGTGACAAATCACTTCCATTAGCTCCTTCTGCGCTTATAGATATTGATAATGACAACATCGATGAAGTATTTTTTGGTGGCGGAATGAGCCAAGAAGATGCCATTTACGCATATCGTAATAATGAATTCGTACTAATTTCAGAAGAAGTTGGATTGCCAAAAAAAGGAAACAACACAACTTCATTAGGAGTGGTTTCTGGAGATATGGACAATAATGGCTTTACTGACCTTATTATTGCTCGCGAAGATGGTCTTCGAATTTATTATAATGATGGAAAAACGTTTACAGAAACAATCGTTAATACACCTGTAAATAAAAAATCATCTCCTGCAGGAATTACCCTTGGTGATATTGATAAGGACGGAGATTTAGATATTTTCTTAGCTACCTACCTGCACAAAGAACTGATGGAGGGTCAAAACATTTTCGAGCGCTATGATTATGGTTCTACAAGTGAGTTATTATTAAACAACGGTGATAATTCTTTTAAAAGTATTACCAAAGCAGCAGGTTTAGACTATATACACAACACCTTCCAAGGGGTTTTAGTAGATATTGACAATGACTCTTGGTTAGATCTTGTTGTAGTTCATGATACTGGCGAAGCTAGAACTTACAAGAATAATGGAGACTTAACCTTTACGATGAAATCGAATCCGCTAACAGGTAAATTTGCTTACCCAATGGGGCTTGCAGTGGGTGATTATAATAATGACGGATTGGTAGATTTTATGTTCTCTAATGTTGGTACGACTGCCCCAAATTTTATGGCAAGTGGTGATATTAAAGACAAGTCTCTTTTTAATGATAAATGGATTCTATTCAAGAATGAAGGCAACTTTCAATTTACCGATGCCGCAGAAGAGGCTAAAATTGCAGATTACGAGTTTTCATGGGGATGCACTTTTGCCGACATGAATAATGACGGACTACAAGATTTGATAGTTGCAGAAAATTATGTCGATTTTCCTTTCAGTAAAATATTTAAGCTACCTGGGCGATTATTAATTCAAAAAGAAGACCACACTTTTGTACCAACAGAAACAGAAAGTGGTGTTGAAAATCCTTTGTATGGTATAACAGCACTTGTAAGTGATTTTAATGCTGATGGACATTTAGACCTTATTTGGACCAATATAGACGGCCCTTCAAATGCTTTTATCAATAAAGGGAATTCTAACAATTTTGTGCAAGTAGATTTAGCAGATGCTGCAGAAGCTATGGGAGCCAAAATTACCGTTGTTACACCAGACGAAACGTATACTGATTGGTTGGTAACCGGTGAAGGATTAGCGAGTGATCAAACTGCATTACTTCATTTTGGATTAGGCAAAACTCAGCATATCGATAAAATATCCGTAGCCTATTCAAATGGTAACAAAGACGAGATTATTGCGCCTAAAATTAATTCGGTTGTAGATGTGATTAAAGAACGTAATCTGCGGATGGCGCATGATACAGTAGTAACCACCTTGAATACAAAGAAATGATAGAATCTCTAAAAAGAATGTTCAATAAAAGACCAGACGAATTCGATAAAACTCCTGAAGGTGTTTGCCCTAATTGTTGGGGTGATCAAGAATATGGAAACGTAGTTCGTGAGAAATACAAGGATCTACAGATTGAAGTTAATAATCACAGTAGTAAACATGCCTTTATTCAAAATTTCGTGGTTACCCATTTAACAGGTATACAGCTAAAAAGTAAGGTTAGCGGTCAAGAATGCCCCACTTGTCATATAACCCTTAAAAATGAAAGCTAGTACTACTTTATACTGGGTTATAAATATGCTGTTCCTCATCGGTCTTTTTGGTGCGGGTAGTCTAGTTATTACAGAATTTACAACAGGTGATGGCTGCCCCAAATTTGGGGCTGTGCCCGCCTGTTTAATCATTCTAATATGTTTTATACTTCCCTTTATTTCGCATTTGCTTAAAAAATGGAATCTCATATACTTCACATTTACCGGTATTGCAACACTAATTGCTTTAGTGGCATCGGTAATGCAGTTTATAGGTAATGCAGAATGCCCTAAAACTGATTCAGGAATACCTATGTGTTATATAACTTTACTTATTTTCATATCACTTATCATCCTTAAAAAAATTCAACTTAACCACCTTAATAACAAGTAACTAAGTAACATAATTTACCTTCTCCCTTTTTTGTATTTATTGCTTATATAAATAAAGCGAGACTCGTAAATCATTCCACGTATTAAAATGTATTTTCCTTCATCCCTATTTATACTTTTTTAAGCTCATATTCAGTACCTAATTAGATAGAATACTTCTTATTGGTTATTACTCTACTGTTTTTCACTTTCGCGAAAACGTAACCTAAATACTACGCTGCACAAACTATTTTCAAATAGAATCAATTATATTTGAGTACACTTGATGTAGTTTTAAAATGCTTTCTATTTAAAATATTAAACAACTGGTATCGTTCAATTAAAAGCTACTACAAAGCTTTATAAATATTCAAGTCCAAAATAAATGAAAGACACCAAAGTGAGATGGCTACAAGACTTAAGACGTTTTGTTACCCTTAAAAGTCAATTTATACTTTCTGGCAACACTAAAGATTTACAACTCATCAAAAATGGTCATGGTGGTTTTAGCTGGCATAGGTTAGAAAATGCAATTGATATTGAGCTTAAAAGTCTTGGGTATACCGAGGTCATATATTATAACCCTTTAGATGGGTTTGACATTCCCTTTTTTACAGGAAATCCTGAAGAAAAGAAAGCATTATTCAATAAGTTAAATATACCTCTAAGTAGTCCCTCTAGCTTTAACAATCTAGAGACCTTTAATAGCGTTCTCCAATCAATAGTAAATTTTAAAGAGGTCCCAATTGCATTGATCGTAGACTTTGCATCGCAACTGCTTATGAATCCAGAAAATCTGGTTAAAGCAGAACACGATACTTTTAGCCTCGCAAATGTATTATCGCAAACGACGAATACAAGACCTCACGGTACTCCACCTTCCGCATTTTATAATACGGTAATTTGGATTGTAGACAAAGAAGGTGACTTACCAGATTGGATGGTGGTAAACAATCCAAAAATACGTCACATCCCTATAGAAAAACCAGATCACATTGTTCGTAGAAGACTTGTAGATACACTTATACAAGGCTTTGGTAAACAAGAAGAAGACGTAGATAAAATTGTTACCGATTTTGTAAATGAAACAGAAGGATTACTGCTTTTAGATCTTGTTGCTATTATAGAACTTACAAGAGCAGAGTCTATACCTATTACCCATATTGCAGATGCCGTTCGTAGATATAAAGTTGGGGTTACAGAAGATCCTTGGATAAATATTGACAGAGAGAAAATTGTACAGGGAGAAACCTTTATTAAAACCCGTGTAAAAGGGCAAGATCATTCTGTACAACATATTATGGATATTGTTAAAAGAGCTATTACAGGTGTAGGCTCTTCTAAACGTAATAGTCGACCTAGAGGTGTTGTATTTTTAGCAGGACCAACGGGTGTTGGTAAAACAGAACTAGCAAAAACACTTACTAGCTTGCTTTTTGGTGATGAGAATGCATACATACGTTTTGATATGTCTGAGTTTAGTGCTGAACACTCTGATCAGCGACTTTTAGGCGCACCTCCTGGGTACGTAGGTTATGATGTTGGTGGCGAGCTTACCAACGCAGTACGCGAAAAACCTTTTAGCATACTTCTATTTGATGAAATTGAAAAAGCGCATCCGCGTATATTAGATAAGTTTCTCCAAATCCTGGATGATGGAGTTTTAACCAGCGGACGTGGCGATAAAGTATATTTTTCAGAAACACTTATCATTTTTACTTCTAACCTTGGTATTTATAAGAAAACAGCAACTGGTGGTCGTATAGCGCATACTTCTTATGAAGACCCTTTTGAAACCATTCAAGAAAAAATTAAATATGAAATAGAGAACTATTTCAAGTTTGAATTGAACCGACCAGAACTTCTAAATCGTATTGGCGATAATATTATCGTATTTGATTACATAAGACCTCATGTAGGTGAGATGATTTTTGATATGATGTTAGCAAGTCATTTAAAAGCGATTCAAAAACAACTCAATATTACCTTAGATTTAGACGATGCTGTAAAAGCCAGTCTAAAAGATTTAGCCTTAAAAGACCTAAGTAATGGTGGTCGAGGTATTCGAAATAAAATAGAATATCACTTTATCACGCCTATTTCTAGATCCCTTTTCAGTCTTGACCCTGCGCCTAATGATGTCTTGAGAGCTACTACTATTACCGTCGATAATACAGGTACGAACATCACGTTACAAAAACAATAATTGCTATGGATATACATATATCTCGTATGCATTATCCTGTAACGACCTTAGGACCCGGAAAACGCATAGGTATTTGGTTACAAGGTTGTTCTATACATTGTGAAGGTTGTATTTCTATGGATACTTGGCAGTTTAATATCAACAAAGTATCGATCAACGACCTTAAGCAGGTTTTAAAAACTTGGCTACCACAATGTGACGGAATTACCATTTCTGGTGGAGAACCTTTTGATCAAGAAAATGCGCTAATAGAACTGCTTGAATTCTTAAATTCTTATAACAAGAACATCTTGGTTTACAGCGGATATTCTTTTGATGGTTTGAAGGATAAAAAACTTGTTCAAAGCGGATTAATAGATGTTCTAATTTCTGAACCTTATGATCATACTAAAAGTCAGACAAAACGACTTCTAGGTAGCGATAATCAACAAGTACATTTTTTAACATCGTTGGGTAAAAGTGAATTTGCTACTTATTTAGAACAACCCTTAGAAAAAGAATTGGACATTCATATTACTCCAGAAACCGTTTGGATGGCAGGTATACCTATCAACGGTATGAAAGAAATTGCTCAAGCAAGTAAAGAAAATAATGTAACCTTATCGCACAGTCAAGCAGTGACTAAAAATAAATAATGTATGGAATTTGTAAGAGTTTGTCCTGCTTGCCAAAGTGAACGTCCTGTTCAAGAGATGTATTGCCAAAATACGGTCAACGATGCTACGTGTAGTTGGTTGTTAATGAATGTTACGCAAACACCTAAAGGCGGTAAAATAGAAATCAAAAATACCCCTATAGTCAACATTTCACGCCACTGTACTAACGGACATGAAGTACAGCCAAACGACTTTATGTGCATGGAATGTGGTGCAGATGTAGAAACAGTATCCACACCTCAAAAAAATGCAGATGCCAAGCAATTAGACGAATATCAGATTGTAAAAACTGTAAAGACACAACGCACCACCAAAGAGTGTTATATCGTTAAAGACACTGCAGATAAAGAATATTTTCTTACCCTATATTTCGAAAACAGCGAGCCAGACAAAGGTATTTATAAGGTATTGGGCAAAATGGATACCGACCATGTTGCCACACTCATAAAAACGGGTACTTGGAACGGTAGATTTTTTGAGGTCTCAGAGCGTATCGCAGGAGGCTCTTTAGATAAATTGGGGTACTTAGAATTAGACAGGATTGAAAAATTAGTAGATGAGGTTGGCCGAGCTATACACGACCTTTCTGAAGCAGGCATACGACACCGCGATATTTGCCCTACTAATATACTCTTAAGAAATTCAGAAAGTTTTGATCTTGTAATTATAGATTTTAGTTCGGCTCGTTTGTCTGATTATGACCTTGATACGGATACGCCTATAGAACTTACTAGGTATACCGCCCCAGAAGCGATTATTGGTGGTATTAGTCCCGCTTCAGATTGGTGGAGCCTTGGAATGATCGTTCTGGAACACATTACAAAAGGGACTTTCTTTGAAAACATCAACGACAAAGCCTTTATGATTCATTTAATCACTAGAGGTGTTGATATTCCAACTTCTATTGATGCTCGCATATTACTTTTACTTAGAGGTCTTTTAAGTCGAGATCCTGTTAAACGTTGGAATTGGGAGCAGGTTGATAAATGGCTTAAAAAAGAAGAAGTCGAAGCCCCTGTTGAACAACATACAACAGTCACACAAAAAGAAAAGAAAATAGAGCTTGGCTCAGAAAGCTATACAAATGTAGCATTCTTTGCACTTGCCGCTGCCGAAGAAGCACATTGGGAAGAAGGACTCTCACTATTTAACTCTGGATCACTTGCCAGCTGGGTAAATGAAGTACTTGGAAATCATGAAAAAGCTGCTGCTGTACGTAATCTTCGTAACAAAGAAGATATACCACTAGAATGGCGATATCCCCTTGCCTTAATGGTCTTAAATGAGGCTTTGCCACTAACTTGGCGTGGACAAATTGTAATCCCCGCTTGGCTTATGGGAAACACAAAAGAAGCCATCAACCTTGTGGAAGGAAACGTGCCAGATTATTTGGCAAGTATACAACGCGAAAAATGGCTTGTACAACTCAAAGAAAGAAAAGCAAACATTGCTCGAAAAGCTAAAAACCAAGGTATACAATTAGATAATGACAAATTTCTAATCTACAGCCTAAGTTCATCAAGGGTAAAACTTAAGTCTGAATTAGATTTTTTACGACGTCTCTACCCCGATGCACATAACGCCGGACTCTCTGATGTTATGAGTAACCTTAGGGTAAGAGAAGAAGATATGATTCTCGTACTAAGTGCCACACGAGATCAGTTCATTACACTAGAGGCCCTTTTAAAGAAAACCATAAAACTTGCTAACAAGCATGATTTAGAGCTAAATATTCCCTTCTATGAGGCATGTTTGGTAAAGTATCGTTTAGAAATATTTGAGATGCTTAATAATCATTTAGAAGGTTTTTCTAGATGTAATAATGAAGCGCTTGATCGCTGGGCTGATCGCTTTAGAATTGAAAAACGATTACCGATAATACCTTCGGTATTATGTCTTTCTATACCCAAAAATCAATGGATTGCCCCACCAAAACATGAATACGGCTCTAGCTTGTTGCGTCATTTTGAGAAAAAAGTTGTTTACGCTTCTTCTAGAGGACCACTTGTAAGACTGATCATATCTAAACATTCATCTCGTATTGACGTTGACGAACTAGGCACAAGCTTAAAATCATCTAAAAAACTTGTACAAAGTATTCTTAAAAGGTCTACAGGATCAGAAAATGTGGATCCATTAGCTTTCAATAAAAATGCGCTCTTAGCAAGACGAACACGACGAATGTTGCTAAAAGCTGCCAATTTTAAACGAGATACAGGTTTAGACTCCCTATTTATGGGATTTCCCTTTTTAGTCTCTCAACAGAAAATGACACATAGGCCTCGCTTAATGCCTATACTATTGTGGCCAGTTTCTCTTGACCTTAGTTCGCGGGCGACAACATCTCTCAAAATAAGTTTTGATTATGCCCAAGGTGAAATACGAATAAATCCTGCGCTGGCAAATTCATTAGATTCAGATAGTTATAAAAAAATAGAAAAAATTAGTCGCGAGATTCTAGGGAGGCAATCGCTACAAATAGATGAAATTATCGATGCGTTTAGCGCATGTTTTCCTGCGAAAACAAATGAGCTCACCGCACACCCTAGTGTTAATTTCAATAGAGATGAAATTGGAACAGAGCTGCACCCATCTGCGGTATTTTTCAATGCAAATTTTACGGGTCAGGCCATTAGTGAAGACTTACGTCTTTTACAAAAATTACCGCACACAGGTTCATCAATGGAACCTATCTTAAAAATTTCTGAACCTGAAATAACTACCCAAGTAGAAGAAAGTACAGAAAATGGTCGGTATACTACAATGGCAATTGATCCTTCTCAAGATAACGCTGTTCTAAAAAGTAGATCAGCGCCAGGCATCGTTATAGAAGGTCCACCAGGTACAGGAAAAAGTCAAACCATTGTCAATATTATTTCAGATTGTATTGGTAGAAACGAAAAAGTGTTGGTCATTTCTCAAAAGAGAGCTGCAATACAAGTTATTTTAAAAAGATTACAAGCAGTAGGCTTAGATAAAAGAGCCTTGCTTATTACAGATTTAATACGCGACCGCCAACCAATCATACAAGGTATACGAGAACAAATAGCACACTATTATTCTCAACCTTACAATCAACACACCTTAGATAATCTTATACAAAAACGCGAAGATCTCGGAAAAAAAATAGATAGAATAGAAGCTAATCTTGATGTATTATCTCATCAGATTCATCTTGTAGACGATACTTCTGGGTTAAGCTATAGAAATGTACTATCAGAATTGATCGCTATTACTTCGAAAGAATACCTAGAAGTACCTGAACTGAGAATGCTTTTTGAAGATAGCACCAGAGACAAGCTTAACATACATATTGAAGAAATAAGTAGCTTAATAGCAGATTGGGCACCCTCTAATTATGAAGGTAATAATCTTCAAAACCTTCAAGTAACTTCGTTTGATAGTACTACTGAAACAGTATTGACCAAAGATCTTAAAACGTTCTATGAAACAGAAAAAATACGTGTAGACTTTATTAAAGAATCTACTGGAAAACTAGACACCGTTAATGCGGAACATTATAGTCTATGGTTAGCTTCACATAAGAATGTGTTGATAAACGTATCAAAATCACAAGCTTCGCAAAGTCAACTTTGGCTAAATCTTCTTTATGATGAATTTGATAACCGCTCTATTGGTGAAGATATTCATGACAAGCTTAGTCAATTATTAGAACAAGTAGAGCAGCTTATCTCTAACTTTAAAGACGATAGATTTGCTCATTATTTCGATACGTTAGATGATGATAAAGTATTGAAATTAAATAAGGTCTGTACTAGTTATTTAAGTACATCTAGTCTAAAAATTATGAATCCTTTTTACTGGATTCATAAAGCTCAACTTAAAAAAATAACGAATGAGCATCACCTTCAATTAAATGAAAATACCGTTAAAGAATTACAAGCTGCAGTACACCTTGAAAATAAATTTAGAGCGTATCGCAAAGAATACGCTCAAAATCTTGTAAAATTAAAGACTAATTCTCTCGAAATAAATGAACCGAGGCGATTGGCTGTAGACATAAAATCAACGACTCGAGATTTATCACAAGCAATTTCACTGGTAAGTACCTTACGTAGCTGTCCTGCAAAAGATGAAGCAAGAGCAATACTTGAAACGGGTGATGAGAATGCCTATGAAGAGTTCTCTATTGCCTTAGAAAATGCAAGCACGCGCCATCAAAACAGGCAACAATCTTTAGAGAAGTTACAGGTGCTTGAAAAATGGTTGACACCTAATGCGGTCTCTAATTTTAATCATGCTATAGAACATAATTACAGAGACTTAGACCCTATTACATCGATCATTGCTGATATGGAAAATTTTGTTGCCTATCAAAAATTTAGAATACGTTTTAACGATAGTCCCGCTCAAAATGAACTGATAGAAATCTTTGCTATTCTTAGAAATTATGAACAAGAATTATCTCATTTTTCTAAAGAAAAGTGGTCGTCCGTTATAGGTACTTCGCTTCATCGTGAAGGATTGTTGGCTTGGAAGCAGCGTATTGAAAAAACGTATCCCTCAATGCTTATGGCAGAGAGTGAAGTGATCAATAAGATTGGTGATTTAGAAAAAAATCTAAAATCGATGAAAACGCTCAATCGAAATATTCTAGCACTCAACTTCAATTTTGACAAAATAGATTCTCAATCAGCATGGAATAGTATAACAAGATTGAGAGGTAAGAATTACAAAAAACTTCGTGAATTTATAACGGAAGGCGAACCATTAGGATTACTTGAACTAAGACCCGTTTGGCTTATGAATCCTGAGGTGGTTTCTCAAGCATTACCCTTACAGTCCGGTATGTTCGATGTTGTAATTTTTGATGAGGCATCGCAAATGTTAGTGGATCATGCAATACCCGCATTGTATAGAGGTAAACGGGTAATTATAAGCGGAGACGAAAAACAAATGCCTCCCACAGGATTTTTTACCAAGAAGATAGAAGACGACGATGATGATACGGATCAGTCAGAACTTGACGAAGATCACTCTGAAGAAGAGCTTGTAAATTATGAAGATGCGTGGAATAAAAAAGAGGTAAAAGACAGTCCGGATCTGCTGTCCTTGGCAAAAACAGTCTTGCCTACCACTACCCTACAAATACATTATCGTTCGCAATACAAGGCACTTATCAATTATTCTAATTACGCATTCTATGATGGTATGTTACATATTCCTGCATATCATCCAAAGGAAGAAATTACCGCTGTAAAACCTTTAGAAGTACTTCGTGTTAATGGAATTTATGACGAACAGACCAATAGAGACGAAGCGGATACATTAATTGCTTATTTAGCTAAACATTGGACACTTCCTGAAGATGAGAGACTGAGTACGGGTATTGTTACCTTCAATAAAAAGCAAGCAGAACTTATTGAAGATATCATTGAAAAACATGCCGTAGAAGATGGTACGTTTGGTAGAGCCCTTACCATTGCTCGTAACAAGCAGCAAGATGGAGAAGATATGGGGTTCTTTGTTAAAAATGTAGAAAACGTTCAAGGTGATGAGCGAGATATGATTTTATTCAGCACTACTTTTGGTATTAACACCTTAGGTTCGTTTCGTAGAAATTTTGGGGCGTTAGGTCATCGCGGTGGCGAACGTCGACTTAATGTAGCCATCACTAGAGCTCGGAATAAAGTAGTTATTGCAACCTCTATGCCTACACAAGCAATATCTGATATTTTATCTACAGGAAGATTGGCATCTAAACCTAGAGATTATATACAAACGTATCTCAATTATGCAGAAATACACTCTAATAATCAAATTGAGATGGCTACCAAAACCTTACGCCTTTTATCTACTAGCGATCAACAGCAAATAGCTAAGATCAGAAATGACGGATTCAAAAATATCGTTAAAGCCTATGTGGAGAGTTTGGGTTATGAGACTGTAGAAGACAGTGATAATTCTGTATTCTATATGGATCTTGCCATTAAAGATAAACAACAAGGTCATTTTGTATTAGGTATAGAATGTGATGCACCTTATAATATGCTTTTAAAACAGGCTCGTTATAGAGAATTATGGCGCCCAAAAGTATTAAAGAGATCTATTCCACATATACACCGAACAACATCATACCAGTGGCTTGAGAATACTCAAGAGGAACAGTTAAAACTCAAAAACGCCATAAAAATGGCACTAATACAACATTAATGAGCGGACCTAAAGTAGTACGTATTGTTACACCACAAGAACGTCAAATCATAAAAGATCGATGGCTCTCACAACTTGCATATGCCTTAAAACGAACTGAAGATTATGCTAGAAATAATAATCTATTAGATATAGATTTGGAGAAAGGCTTAGCAGAAACCTATGGACATTTTGCCAAATTAACCATTGATGATTACCTGCAAATTGAGCAAGAAGTACCACAACAAATTGAATACTTAAACGCTGAACTACAGAAATTACAAAAAAAAGTAGCCAGCGAGCGCACCACAGATTGGGATAGCTATAAACATCTAAAGAGTACCCATAACGAGTTGAAAGCACTATCAATAGAAAATAATATTGCTATTGAACCTTTTAACGCTCCGAGTATTATTACAAAAAGTCACCTTGCCACATATAAATCGCAAATAGATAATTTATACGAATTACTACAAAAATCTATCTCTAAGGTTGATGAGTTATCTGAAGAACAATTAGATATGCAGCAACGTTTTTCGCAAGGCGATAGTATGTTATCAGTTACTGCATGGAAAGCAAAGTTACCGGAAACCAAGTCACGCTTGAAAAAACTAGAAGATACACTCAAAGAAATGTACGTACACGAGATGTCTCAAGATAAAATAAAGGCATTAATAGACCGCTGTGGTTTGCTTGATTCAAGCGAAGCAAAATATGAGGTTCAGTTGGATTCTCTAATCATTGACGCTGCAGATTTCACTAAAAATGAACTTGCACTCAGAGAAGCTCGAGAAGATTTAAGTAATAGCTTATTACTCATAGAAACACTAGGCGAAGACTTTAAATTTATGGCACAGTGGAGAGAGAAACTCGAAAATTCGTCACTTAAAGATTTGTTAGAAACGGCTGCAAAAGCTCGTGAATTTTATAAGAATACTTCAGAAAACCGTATCGCCGAAGCAAGAAGAAAAGCAATAAAATCTGCACTTGAAAAAGCAGGTTATACCATAAACGAAACTATGCAAACTGCATGGGTAGAAGATGGTCGCCTGGTCGTAAAAAAGGAGTCAAATTCACTTTACGGAGTTGAAATTATGAGTCCAACAAACCTCAGCCGAATACAAGCACGTGTTGTAGCTGACGAAAACCGCAGTAACGAAAGGTCACCGAGTCTTGATAAAAATGAAGAAGAAACATGGTGCGATAACATTGACCATATAAGAACCTTATTGGCTGATGAAGATTTTGAAATTATTATTGATAAGATGGAGGAGCCTGGAGCAATACCACTTAAAGAAGTACCATTAAACAGTGGTTATGCTGCACGCAGTCAGAACGTTGAAAAGAAAAGTAGGAGTTAAAATGTTTGTTTATATTCTTGCTCTATTTTAAAAAATGGCTTAAGCTTTACATATTGCATTTAATTGTCAAAATCCTTTTCTGATTATACCATTACCTCGTAGCATTGACAATAGCATCTGCAATTTCTGGGTAAACCCATTCTAATGTGTTCCTATTAAAAAGACCAAATTCATTGGCATTACCATTGTCCCACCAAATGGGACAAATACCGCGTTCAGCACATATATTAGCGTAAAATTCAGCATGAGATAAACGATCCGCTTCATTGTTTGCAAATGTAGAACCCCATTCACCCATTACTACTGCCCTACTATCATTCTCAAACTTATCTTGAATTGTATTAAACTCTTCAGTTAGCTCTGCTTTATCAGCATCTGTACCCCAAGTTGGGTCAGTTCCTGCTAAAGAGAATAAATATGGGGAATAACTATGAATTGATGCTATTACATTTTCATCATTATTAGGTACTTGATAATCTTCTAGTACGTTTTCGCCAGTGCCTGCGGCATAAGTAGAAACCATTATTTTTCGGATTGCATTGTTGCCTTCCGTAGCACGGATTGCATCAACACTTACTTGGTGATATTGATTTACAACATCTCGACCTTCGGCAGTGCCACCTTCCCATTCTTCAGGAGACCCTTCGTGGCGTGGCTCATTTAAAGTTTCAAAGATTACATAATCTCCATAAGGTTTAAATCTATTAGCTATTTGTGTCCATGTTTTTGTTAATCGGTCTTTTACTGCCGGTGCATTTTCATACGTAGGTATGATCCACTCATCATCATGATGAACATTGATGATAACATACATGTCATTATTTAAAGCATAATTTGCAATATCTTCTACCCTATCTAACCAGTCAGATTCTAAAATATAATCAGGTGCTGCGCCTGTATGAAACCTCCAAGTAACAGGTAATCTTAAAGTTTTAAATCCTTTTTCAGAAATCGCATCAATCATGGCCTTGGTTGTAAAGGGATTTCCCCATGCTGTCTTATCTACATCTTCAGTATCTAAAGTATTACCCAAGTTCCAACCAGAACCCATGTCCAACACAAATTCTTTAGGTGATATATCTCGCATATCACCATTAATAACTTCATTTGGTATAACATTATTTTCAGGTGTTTCTAAGCTGTCTGTACCTTCTGAAGTATTATTATTTACTTGATTTTCTGAACTAGAGCATCCTATTAAAATAGTGATACTTAAAAGAAATAAAAACGGGGAAAAATTTTTCATTTGTGCCTACTTTTCTAATGAACAAATCGTGTATGCTTACTACTACAGTAGTGACTTGTTTATATATTAATGGAATATAAGCAATTAGGAAATAAAATACTATTCAAGACAAATACATCCCTTTTTAAGGCTTCCTAAACTAAAGTAGGATTTACATAATCCTAATGAACCCTCGTTGCAAATAACAAAATGAAGGCTATCGCCTTTTCATTTTTTGCTTCCAAAAGCGTCATAAACTATGTTTATGACGCTTTTGGAAACAAAAAATGAACTGTTCTCACAGTTCATTTTCTTATTCAGTCGGGATGACAGGATTTGAACCTGCGACCACTCGACCCCCAGCCGAGTGCGCTACCGGACTGCGCTACATCCCGAAATTTAAATGGAAATTAATCTCCAAAATATTACGTAGTTTTTCAACACCTTAAAATGAACTGTAGTGCAGTTTATCCTGAGCGAATTCGAAGGGCTACATCCCGAAAATTCCGATTGCAAAAATAGAGAAGTTCTTTAGATTAGATTCTATCTTTTATCAAAACTTGAAATTCTATCTCAAAGAAACAATCCAGTCTATCATACGCTCACCCCAATCTTTCAAATGTTCATCATGCAAGCCTAATCCGAAGCCGTGACCGCCTTTTGGATAAATATGCATCGTTGCAGAACCCCCTTTATCCTTTACCGCTTTATAGAATAACAAGCTATTTTCTACAGGTACTACGGTGTCATCTGTAGCGTGTAGTAAAAAAGTTGGTGGCGTTTGCTCTGTAACTTGTTTTTCATTCGAAAAATAATCAACTATGTCAATCGTTGGGTTCTCCCCTATTAAATTCTTCTTCGAACCTTGGTGTGTCATTTCGCCAAATGATATTACAGGATACCCCAATGACATAAAATCTGGTCGAGCACTTTCATTATCAATATCATCAACAGCTTTATACACTTTTTCGTTAAAATGTGTTCCCAAGGTCGATGCTAAATGCCCGCCTGCTGAGAAGCCTATTATTCCTATTTTATCCGACTCAACATTAAATTTTTCTGCATTATTCCTTACCAACCGTATAGCTCTCTGAGCATCTATTAGTGGTACATATCTTTTATCTTTTTGAGAAACATCAGAAGGCAAACGATACTTTACCACCACCCCTGCAATGCCCTTACTGTTAAAGAATTTTGCAATATCCGTACCTTCCCAATCATAGGCAAGTATACCATATCCTCCTCCTGGAAAAATTAAAACTGCTTCTCCTGTTGCATCTCGTTTTGATGGTAAATAAACCTCTATAGTTGGAACTTGAACTTTACTTATTCGTAAAATTTCATTTTGTTCATGTACTTCCTTTTCTAAGCTCTTTATCTGATTAGGGATTTCATCTTTTGTCCATAATGGCATAATGGTATCTTGCGCTGCGGTGTTACCCATAACAACAAGCATTAATAACAATAGTATGTTTTTCATATTTAGTCTTTAGGTTATTCACAATCCCATTTAAAATTGGCTATGGGGTCATGCGATGCTCCTTGTAAATTATAATGCCACCACTCGGTTCTTGTGGACCAAAACCCATATTTTTCCATGGTTTCTTTAAGTAGCTTTCTATTATCAAGAATGTCTTGGGGCAAGTCAAAATTATCGTGATAGGCGCGCTTTCCAAAAAAATCAAAATCTGAAGGCATTTTAACCTCCTCATCATCTAAAGTAACCAATGTAATATCTACTGCCCCGCCCTTATTATGAATTGAACCTTTTACAGGGTTTGCCACGTACTGCGGATTAGGAACAATTTTCCACATTTTATACTGTACTGAATTAGGTCTGTAACAGTCGTAAAATTTAATTTTTACGCCATGCTTTTTAAATTCTTCATTTGCTTTCAGCAAAGCCTTAACCGTTTTTGCCCTCGTATAGCATTCACCACAATCGTATACCTGCTCTTTCAAGAAATTATTATCTGTAGCGTATCTTAAGTCATACGCAAAGCCATCACTATAGTCTGCTAATCGAACGAATGTAGTATCTGCAATACCTTCTAGGCTTTTAAACACAGGTTTCTCTACTTTAGGTTCTATTATAGAATCTATTACAGTTTCTACGACTTTCTTTGCATTTGTAGCTGTATTTGTATTTTTAACTTCTTCTTTACACCCTAGCGTAAACATAAAAATTGCCGTTAGTAACAATCCCCAAATTCTATTCTTAAACATGTTCTAATTTTATTTATGTTTCAAGATACAGATTTTTACTAGAGGTGCTTTATCTTTAAAGTACTTTCAATTAGTAATTATCAATTCTATTTAACCAAAAATCATGAACAACCATATATTTCTTTTTTTGAGCTTAGCGCTATTATGTTTCTCATGTAAGAATGATAAGAAGCAATTAAATACGAATTTAGAAAAACCGGCATCTCCATGGCTTTTGGGTTTTCAGAAAACTGAGCTTAATCCAATAATGAAACCAGATTCTACTTATACATTTTTAGATCCGATTTCAAAGAATGAAGTCCGTTGGCAAAAGGCCGATGTTTTTAATCCGGGAGCTATTGTAAAAAATGATACGGTATTTTTATTATTTAGGGCAGAAGATAATCCTGATGCTATTTTGGGAGAAAGAACCTCACGCGTTGGATTAGCTTACAGTACTGACGGAATACACTTTACAAAATATGCAAAACCTGTACTTTTTCCCGATAACGATGAATTTGCCAAGTGGGATCAACCTGGTGGTGTAGAAGACCCTAGAATTGTTGAAACACCCGAAGGTACTTACATTATGCTTTATACAAGTTGGAATAATGATGTTGCCAGACTTTCTAGTGCTACGTCTAAAGATTTAAAAACATGGATAAAAGAAGGTCCGGTTTTTGAAAATGCCTTTGGAGGAAAATATTTGAACGAATGGAGCAAATCTGGATCAATTGTTACCGAATTAGTGGACGGGCGATTAATTGCAAAAAGAATAAACGGTAAATATCATATGTATTGGGGAGAGCTTTTCGTTAATGTTGCCACTTCTGAAAATGGAGTCGATTGGGAACCTAGCTTAACTGAAAAAGGTGATTTACTGCATAGTTTTAAACCGACTTTAAATGAGTTTGACAGTCATTTAACCGAACCGGGACCGCCAGCCTTATATACAGATGCGGGTATTCTCTTACTGTACAACGGTAAAAACTTAAGTGGAGATGGTGCTACGACTAAATACCCTGAAGGTACTTATTGTGGCGGACAAGTCTTGTTCGATAAAAATGATCCGACTAATATGCTACAAAGAATGGAGGTTCCTTTTATTTGCCCAAGTTTACCTCACGAAATCAGCGGACAATATAAGGCGGGAACAACCTTTATTCAAGGTTTGGTATATTTCAATAATAAGTGGTTTTTATATTACGGAACCGCCGATTCTATGGTTGGTTTGGCAATTAAAGAATAACTACTTAATATTTTTTATTCCCTAACCAAAATATTACTATCTCGATAACCTATACGCTCCTATTTGGCTTCAAAATGTGTATTCTTTGGCAGTACTTCTGAATAGCTATTTCTTACTATTAACTATAAAAAAACCTCCTATTTAATTAAAAATAGAAGGCTGCATTGCACTTTTGGTTGTTGGTTTACTTCAAACTTTTTAAATACACTAAGCTCTTTGGTACTTGCGTAACAACATTCTTAGATTCATCTTCTATGAACATATATTCAATGCCTAATTCTTTAGCCTCAGCAACTATACCTGCAATATCTATTTGTCCTGTACCCAAAACTACATTGGTATCATCTTCTTCGTGACCGGTATTATTACCTTCAATACCTTTTTCCATATCCTTTAAATGTAAAAGGGTAAATTTCTTTGGATATTTCTTCATCAATGCCAACGGATCAGCACCACCATGTTGCGCCCAGAACACATCTAATTCAAATGTAAAGTCTG
This sequence comes from Maribacter aquivivus, assembly GCF_900142175.1. Lineage (NCBI taxonomy): Bacteria > Pseudomonadati > Bacteroidota > Flavobacteriia > Flavobacteriales > Flavobacteriaceae > Maribacter > Maribacter aquivivus. The sequence continues at coordinate 921,279 of NZ_FQZX01000002.1, forward strand.
TTGCATTCTTAGCCATGTAATCGAATAAAGTACCATTTCTATAAGGTCTAAATTCATATCCATGCGGGTGATACGCCAATACAAGTCCGTTCTTCTTTAAAATCTTACCTGCCTTATTAAACACATCTGTCGCGTGTTTTGTTTCCTCTAGATCCCATTTGTTATCATCGTGAGGTACCCATGCGCACATTATATATTTGGCTCCAAAATCTTTAGCATTTTTGATAACCTTATCCACATCATTCTCTAAGTCGTCAAAGCCAGCACCTACACTAACCATCTCTAGATCATTTTCTGCTAATAAGGCTTTAAAATCTTCCAATGGCATATCATAGGTTTCACCACCTTCAATTTTGGTTATTCCCCATTCATTAATCAATCCTAAGGTGTTAGAAACATCCATTTTAAATTGATTTCTAAGGCTATATAACTGTAAACCTACCTCTTGAGCTTGCGCTAAAAAACCACTACCTAAAAGGATAGTGGCAATCATTACTTTTTTTATCATCGTGATGTTAATTACGTAAGTAAATTTCCTTCGTCATCCCATTCAGCCATTACGTTACGCTGACTTTGATCAACACATTTTGCAATCCATTCTGGGTCATAAGCAATACCGTGCTGGTCTAGTACATCTTGCGGTACGCCATCCCAAACATTAGGTGAATTTCCTTTATAACCTAAATCTGCAATACCTACTTTAGAAGTATAGTACCCTGTAACGGTCAAGCCACGCATAGTATAGAAAAACTGTATTTCTAAAGGTTGTTCGCTTAAAGGCTTCTCTGTATCATGCCAGCAGATTTCATCGCAAATTTGCTTTTTCTGCTCTAAGGTAGCCGACTTAAATTCAGTACCAAATTCAGTATTACTTTTATGATCTAACCACATTAAACCACCTAAAAGTGTTGGTGCCATTTCTGGAATATCTTTACCCATAAATTCAACGAGTGCCGGTACTTCTGCCTCTATAGGACCACCATGTGGCTCTTTTGGAGGGAGTATTACTACACTTAAAGCTGCAATAGTTTCCATTTCATGCTCATTGAACAATTGCTCAGCGTTCAATTTCTCAATACGATCTAATTCTTCTGGCGTTCTACCAAAAAACTTCTCACTACTGGTTGAAATTACTTCATCTACAGATTCGCCATTTTCAGTCTTACATGAATTGAAGACTAGCCCAGAAGTTGCCGCAGCACCACCAAGTATTAAAGTTTGTAAACTCTTTCTTCTATCCATCATCTAAATATTTTGTGCCTTTAATTGTTCAATGATATAATCTGATGCTCTCCAAGAAAGCGCCATAATCGTCCAAGTACAGTTCTTATCTGCTTGCGATACAAAAACCCCTGCATCTACTATAAATACATTATCCGCATCATGTAACTGCTGAAACTTATTGGTCACCGATGTTTTAGGATCATCTCCCATTCTGGTTGTACCTACCTCGTGAATAATCTCACCTGGTTTGTTCAATCCGTAATCTTTATCCTTCCCTGGCTTGTCTCCTAAATAGTGACCACCCATGTTATGAATAATCTCCTCAAAGGTATCTTGCATGTGTTTCGCCTGATTTACCTCGTATTCTGAATGCTTATAGTTAAACTTCAAAACAGGTATACCAAATTGATCTACTGTTGTAGGATCAATTTCACAATAATTATCCTTGTAAGCGATTGCTTCTCCACGACCACCAAATCCTATTACAGAACCATAGTATTTCTTTACATCATCACGTAAGCTCTCACCGTATCCTCCAGATTTTAATCCAAAGTATTGGTTCATAGCATTCGGATCCCAACCAAAACCGTAGTTAGGCTGACTCATGCCTCCCCAAACTTCAATATGATAGCCTCTTGGAAAATTCAGTTTAGAGTTATCTCCCCACCATGGTGAGTAAACGTGCATACCACCTACACCATCTTCATTATAAGATGTCTTTCTATTCATTAAACCTGGTATAACACCAGAAGCACCTGACCCTGTAGAATCATGTAAATACCTACCAACAAGATTACTACTGTTTCCTAATCCGTTAGGGTGTTGCTTACTCTTAGAGTTTAAAAGTATACGTGCAGAACTACATGCAGATGCAGCTAATACGACCACTTTACCTCTAAGTGTATATTCTTTTCTATCTTCTTTATTGATGTAAGATACACCTGTTGCCTTACCTTCTTCATTGGTCAGAACTTCGCGTACCATTGAATTTACAAACAGTTTTACTTGTCCACCACTCTTTTGAGCCGGAAAAATCAAGCAACTACCTGCTGAGAAATCGGCATATATTTGACATGATCTACCGCATTGTCCGCAATAGAAACAAACGCCACGATCTTCATTAATTCTTTTGGTCAACATAGAAAGTCTACCTGGTATAACCGGTATGTTTGACTTCTTTGCACCGTTGATATAAAATAACTCGTGCAATCTTGGTTTCGGGGGAGGAAGAAAGAATCCGTCAGGATCATTTTCTCTGCCTTCATTGGTGCCAAATACACCAATTAACTTGTCTAATTTATCGTAATATGGTTTAACATCTTCGTATCCTATTGGCCAGTCATCGCCATGGCCATCACGGGTTTTCCCTTTAAAATCTTTTGGTCCAAAACGTAAAGAAATACGTCCCCAGTGATTGGTTCGTCCTCCTAGCATTCTTGCACGCCACCACTTAAATTCAGTTCCTTCTGCATGCGTATATGGCTCTCCTTCTACTTCCCAATCTCCCCATGACATATCCCATTCACCAAAAGCTCTATCTGTACCTGCTCCTCTTCTTGGAGAATCATATGGTTGTTTTAATTGCGTCATGGTTTTTGGATCAGCTGGATCAAAAAATGGACCCGCTTCTACAACAGCTACATTTAAACCAGCATCTGCCAATTGTTTGGTAGCCATACCACCACCAGCTCCTGAACCTACGATGATAACATCAAAGATTTCTGAGGATTCCTTTATCTGCATAATTTGAAATTAGTTATTGATTACAATTTAATTCTTTATTAAAATAAGCACCTTGTTTTTAGCTGAATAACATTCGTTACTGGACGGACGGATATTTTTTAAGAACATTAGTCCGTTTTGGGCAATTTTGTTATTCACTTACAAAGGTAGAAGCAGGCAAACCAACGGCATTAAACAAAGTACCTATGTCTGTACTTTTAAAAGCATACCGTACCCCTGTCGGATTTTTCACTTCTTTTGAGCTTACAATTACTTGCTGGTTTTTCAATTTTGCCTTCGCAGAAAACCACTCTCCTGCTGCATTTGAAACTTCAAAGAGTGTTATTTTCTTTCCTTTATTATGTAATCCTTCTGAATGACTAAAATTTACTTTTAGTTGATTTCCATCTACTTCAAATGACTCGTATAACGGTCCATAAACTTCTTTATTCTTTAATAAACCATAGTGGTCTTTTAATGCAATGTTTGCTAATCTCAACCCTACATCTTGCTTATTTAAAGGATGAATATCTTCTATCAAACAGATATCGCTCGTCATTGCCATACCCGTATTTTTCAATACTAAAGTTCTTCTTTGTTGATTACGTACCACACCACCTGCAAATTCTTGATCATATTTAAATGGTGCTATTTGAGCGAAATAAAATGGAAAATCATTGTTCCATTCTGTTCGCCACGATGTAATCATACTCGTAAAAAGCTCTTGATAATTTTCTGCGTTTGCCGTATTCGCCTCTCCTTGATACCAAAGAACACCAGCAATTTTAAACTTAGTCAAAGGTGCTGTCATACCATTAAACAAAGTAGATTTCTCTACTGTTACCCATTGATTTGGTTCTACCTTTTTGTGCGCTTCTACCAATTCTGGGTGTGCTTTAAAAACAGATTCAGGTGTCCAAACCTCAGCACTTGATGCTCCCCATGCGTTATCTATTAATCCGATAGGAATATTTAATTCTTTCTGTACCTTTCTCGCAAAAAAATAGGCAACTGCACTAAAATCTTGCATCGTTTCAGGAGAACATGAAACCCAAGTTCCTGCCACATCTTCTTGTGGATATTCTGCAGTTCTTTTCGCTACGGTAAACAAACGAATGTTAGGATAGTTTGCATTCTCGACTTCGAAATCTCTGTTCGCAATTTTGCTGTTTGCGCTCCACTCCATATTACTTTGTCCAGAGCAAAGCCATACCTCACCTATTAATATATCTTTCAGAGTAATTTCATTACTTTTCCCCTTAAAGATTATTTGAAACGGTCCGCCTGCTTCGGATGTTTTTACCGTAATCTCCCATTTTGCATCATTACCCGTTTTGACTGCAACGGTCTCATCGTTCCAACTTGTATAAATCGTAAATTCTTCGTTTGGATCCGCCCATCCGTATAGCAACACATCGCTCTCTCGTTGCAAGACCATTTCATTTGAAAATATCTTAGGAAGTGTAATTTCAGCCTTGGCAAAAGTGGTAACCACCAGGCACAGCATAAACAGGATTAAACGTAAATTCATTGTATTTGACAAAATTTTGATTTAAATATACCTAATTATGCATCATATTAACAAATTCACAATCATTCTATATTATTTTTGAAGGATTTGTTATCTTAACTCTTATAATTGTGATGTTCATAAGCTACTAAAAATCAACTTATCATGTCTAACCAACCCCAATCCATTAAAAGACGAAATTTTATTAAAGCAGCATCGGCATCGCTGCTACTTACTTCTTTACCCGCCTTCGGGTTTGAGTTTTTTGCAAATGAAAAGCCAAAAAAGGTAGCACTTATAGGTACCGGTTGGTATGGCACCGGAGATTTAATGCGACTTATTCAAGTTGCTAATATTGAAGTTGTAGCACTTTGTGATGTTGATGATAATCAAGTTAACACTGCGGCGGAACTAGTTTCTGAACGTCAAAAAAATAAAAAGATACCAAAGCTCTACACTGATTATAGAACTATGCTAGAAACCAATAGTCTAGATATTGTACTCATAGGCACACCCGATCATTGGCACGCATTAACGTGCATTGAAGCACTAAAATCTGGAGCTCACGTTTATGTTCAAAAACCGATTAGCGTAGATGTTATGGAAGGTGAAGCAATGGTCGTTGCTGCTAGAAAATATAACCGCGTAGTTCAAGTGGGTACACAACGAAAAAGTACTCCACACTTGATAGATGCTAAAAAACAAATTATTGATACCGGAATGCTAGGAACTATTGGCCATGTAGATATGAGTTGCTATTATCATATGCGTGCCAATGGTAATCCGCCAGAGCAAGAAGTGCCCGATTTCTTTGATTATGAAATGTGGACAGGTCCGGCACCTATGAGACCATACGATGGTTTACCTCATAAAAGATGGTGGCGAACATTTCGAGAATACGGAAACGGAATTACAGGTGATATGTGTGTACACATGCTAGATACCGTTCGTTGGATGCTAGATTTAGGGTGGCCAAAGCGTATTAGTTCTGAAGGTGGAATTTTTGTTCAGAAGGATGGAAAATCAAATATCTCTGACACACAATCTGCCGTATTTGAGTATGACGGTCATAATTGCAATTGGCAGCATAGAACATGGGGAAACCCAGATGACACAGATTATCCGTGGGCTTTTAAAATCTATGGAGAAAAAGGTGTTCTTATGGGTGATGTTATGAAGGCTGAATTCATTCCTATAGATGGTAGTGAAACTATTCGTTTTGATGTTGTTTATGAGAAAGAGAAATACCCTGAAGACCTAACTGAAAAAGACATTGAACTGCATGCGGCACCTGCTACGCGAAGGCATATGATAGATTTCTTGAAAGCGATACAGAACAATATCAAGCCTGTTGCTGATATTGAAAATGGACACATTTCTACCGCTAGCTGTATTTTGGCAAATTTATCAATGGATTTAAAAAGACCTTTAACCTATGATCCACAAAGTAGAACGGTCATGAACGACCCAGAAGCTACTGCACTATTGCAGCGCAGTTATCGTGGAAAATGGGTGCACCCACACCCAGATACAGTGTAAATTATTGTAATTTTTTGGTGGAATCTCTTACCAATAAACTAGTTTTCACAACCTTAGTTTCATAAGGCAAACCAGGATTTTTAATTCTGTTAATCAATAATTTAGCTGTTTGCTCACCTATATATTTACCATGCTGACTCACCATTGTTAGTGACGGAGTTACGTATTTTGACAACTGCCCGTTGGTAAAGCCAATTATTGAAATATCATTTGGTACGTTATAACCTCTTGCCTTAACAACTTCTAAGACTTGAACGGCAATTAGTTCATCAATACCTATGATACCATCTATGGTTTTATAATTCAGTAAAAAGGACATCAATAAATCTAAATCATCTTTTATGGTAAGGTTAATTACCAGCTTGGGATCAAATGGAATATCTAATTCTTCTAATGCTTTTTTATACCCTAAAAGTCTTAATTTACCAACGCTTGAACTAGAAATAGGGTTAACGACCGCTATATTTTTACAACCTATATTTATTAGGTGCTTGGTTATTTTATACCCTGCCTCTAAATCGTCAACAACCACCTTGTCGCATTGCACGTTTTCTGAAACTCTATCAAAAAGTACTACAGGAATATCGTTATTAATTACATCTATTAATGCTTCATGCGTGTCTTCATTCTGACTTTCTTCCGCTAACGACATAATTACGCCGTCTACCGTACCTGCATCAAAAAATTCAAGTGTTTTTGTTTCTTTGGCACTAGATTCATTACTAATACAACTAATGATATTGTAACCACTTTCATTGGCTACTTTTTCGATACCATAGAGCACCTGAACAAAAAAGTAATTTAAAATATTGGGTACAATTACACCAATAGTCTTGGTGTTTTTATTCAATAGATTAAGTGCTAGCCTGTTAGGCTTATAGTGCTTCTCTTTAGCATATGCCTGAATCTTTATCTTTAGGTCATTACTAATTTCGTGACTATCATTTATCGCTTTAGAAACGGTAGAGATAGAAACACCAAAATGCCCGGCAATATCTTTTAGAGTTACTTTTTTCATAATTAATACTGCAAAAGAACAGATTTAAATTGACATTTAAATTATTCGTAAAAGCAAACTGTCCCTAATGGTAAAACCAAGGGACAGTTATTTTCTTTTTTTATAAAACACATTGCCTAAAATAACAACTATTCTATAATAGTTAAAGGGCTATGCGATTTATATGTATTGATTGATGATATTCTCAAACAATTCTTGCTTACCACTCTGCAATTCTAACTCACCATTTTCTTTAGCGATATTGTAAAGATCTTTCATATCTAACTTGCCGTTTTCAAAATCTTTACCTTTTCCAGAATCAAAAGAACTGTATCTATTTTCACGTAACTTATTATAAGACGATGATTCGATAATTTTATCTGCAGTGATCAAAGCCCTTGCAAAGGTATCCGCACCACCAATATGTGCGTGGAAAACATCTTCTAAGTCCGTACTATTTCTTCTTATTTTGGCATCAAAATTCACTCCACCACCTTGTAATCCGCCAGCAGCTAAAAATACCAACATTGCCTCAGTAGTTTCTTGAATGTTATTAGGAAATTGATCTGTATCCCAACCATTTTGGTAATCACCTCTATTGGCATCTAAACTACCTAACATACCAGCTTTTGCAGCTACAGCAATTTCATGCTGAAAAGTGTGCTGTGCCAATGTTGCATGGTTCACCTCAATGTTCATTTTAAAATCGTTCTCTAAACCATATTCTTTTAAGAAACCTATAGCTGTAGCACTGTCAAAATCATACTGATGCTTCATTGGCTCCATTGGTTTTGGCTCTATAAAGAAGTTTCCTTTAAACCCTTGGCTACGTGCATAGTCTCTTGCCATAGTCAAAAACTGACCCATATGATCCACTTCGCGACCTAAATCTGTATTCAATAAAGACATGTAACCTTCTCTACCTCCCCAGAAAACATAATTCTCACCACCTAAAGCAATTGTTGCATCTAAAGCCAATTTAATTTGACCACCTGCTCTTGCCAATACATTAAAATCAGGATTGGTAGATGCACCGTTCATGTATCTAGGGTTTGAGAAACAGTTAGCCGTACCCCAAAGTAATTTCTTACCAGATTCTTTTTGCTTCTCTTTTAAGTAGTCAGTAATCGTTGCCAATCTTTTTTCAGATTCTGCAAAGGTTGATCCTTCTTGAATTAAATCGAAATCATGAAAACAGTAGTAATCAAATCCTATTTTATCAAAAAATTCAAAAGCAGCATCTGCCTTATCTTTTGCCGCTTGTACAGCATCCGAAGATTTATCCCACTCAAAACTCTGTGTGCCAGGACCAAATGGATCTGAACCTTGTCCACAGAAGGTATGCCAGTATGCCGTTGAAAACTTAAAGTGATCACGCATGGTTTTACCCGCTACTACTTGATCCGGATTATAATATTTAAAGGCTAGCGGATTGTCAGATTCCTTTCCTTCAAATTTAATTTTGTCTATTCCTTTAAAATATTCCTTATTTGCCATTATGTTGATTTTATAAGTTGTTCAATATTAATTCTAATTCTTTTTTCCAAACTGCATATGCGTCTTGGTATGCCTTCTTATCTTCCTTGGGACTAAAAGTCATTACATAATCATTATCTAAAATTGCTTTACCAAATGCTTCAAAATCGCCTTTGTGAAGATTTGCTGCTCTTGCCGCGCCAATTGCCCCAGTAGTATCATAAATTTCAATGTCATACCCTATTAAGGTTGCCACGGTATTCGAAAATATTTCTGAACGAAAAAGATTGTCGTTGCCGGCACGCATCACATTCACTTTTATACCGTCAGATTCCATGATTTCCATTCCGTAGACAAACGAAAAAGCAATACCTTCTAATGCAGAACGACACAAATGACCTTTACCATGATTGTTTAAATTTAAGTTGAGAATCCTTGTACCTACATCTTTGCTTTTCAACATTCTTTCGGCACCGTTACCAAACGGAATCATTGCGACACCATCTGATCCAATTGGCACCTCATCTGCTAACGTATTCATTTCTTCATACGATGCAACATCTAGGTTATTTAACAACCAACGGTATTGAATTCCTGCGCCATTAATACAAAGTAATTTACCAATTCTAGCCGGTTTACCTGGTGTATAATTTACGTGGGCAAAGTTGTTTACTCGAGAGCTTTCTTTTACCGAAAGATTATCTGTCACGGCATATACTACACCAGATGTACCACCGGTAGCAGCAACTTCACCGGGATTAAAAACATTCAAAGTCAAAGCATTATTTGGCTGATCGCCTGCTCTATACAATATTGGCGTACCCGTTGATAATCCGCTTTCAGTTGCTCCTTTTTCATTTACTTTAGATTGTACTGAAAAAGTATCTACGATATCAGGAATCATCTCTTTATCTAATCCGTATTGATCTAATACCAAATCAGCAATTGCATCTTTCTTGAAATCCCAAAAAATACCTTCTGATAGACCAGAAACTGTTGTATTTGCAACACCGGACAATTTATAAGCGATATAATCTCCCGGAAGCATCATTTTGTAAATCTTCGCGTAAATTTCAGGCTCATTTTCCTTCACCCATTTTAGCTTAGATGCCGTGAAGTTTGATGGTGAATTTAATAGATGGATATCACAGGTTTCTGCACCTATTTCTTCATAGGCTTGTTGACCAATGCCCACTGCCCTACTATCGCACCAAATTATAGATTTCCTAAGTGAATTTCCTTCTTTATCAATAAGCACTAGACCGTGCATTTGATATGATATACCAATGCCTGATATATCTTTTTTACTAATATTTTCTTGTACACATATTTTCTCGATACCGCTACAAACGTAGCGCCACCAATCTTCTGGACGCTGTTCTGCCCATCCGTTTTTTACAGCCTCCATTGACATTTCTGTCTCAGGCTCTGTAACCACTCCAACGCTTTTTCCGGTTAAAGCATTTACCAAAGCAATCTTAATAGATGAACTTCCGATATCTAATCCTAAATGGTACATAAATAGTATAAATTGGTTTGCTGTAATAAGTTAAACCAAAAATAGTTACTATGCTGACCATTCAATATTTACACAACGAAATATTATCGTAAATAGATTTTTAAAAAATATAACAGCGTAAAAGTTTATTTATAATATTCTATTTACCAGTTATTTACATCCTTAATTGAAAATGATTTATTTTCGAAAGGGTTTTCGTACTACCCTTAATATCAATACATAAGAATTAACTTTTTAATACTGTTCTAGCTGATTTTGTAATTGTTCTAACTTAGAAAGTGCCTCTGATTTAGAATTTACATCTAGTTTTAAATAGATATTCTGAATATGAAAATTTACTGCACTAGGCGTTACAAACAACTTTTTAGCAATCATTTTATAGGTTGCTCCTTGACATAAAAAGTCGACAATTTGGTTCTCTCTTTCTGAGAAAAAAGCGAACGTTTTTCTATGAAAATTGCTAATGATTTTCTTAACGATATCATTGCTCATAGCTGCACCTTCCTTTTCCATACTGCGTAAAGCATGCTCCAATTTATCTAAGGTCAGTGGTTTAGTTAAATACCCATTGGCTCCTTTCTTGAATGCATTTTTTATAACATCGAAATCATTGATTTCACTGAACATAATGATTTTTACCTCCCAATCTTTTTTCTTAAAAAGCTTAATGGCATCTACACCATTCATATCATCTAAATCAATTTCTGAAAGTACAATTTGTGGTTTCGTAAACTTATAATCTTTAATGGCATCTTTGGCAGATGTATAGCTGCCTACCACTTCATAGCCATCAATTTCTTCGAAGTGATTTTTATAAACAGAATGTAATGAGGTATCTTTTTCTAATACTATTATTTTAATGCTTGAATTTTTCATAATCTCCATAGTTTTTGAAGCTATCATTCTAAAAAAGAACAATAACTACAGTTAGTTTTGAGTAATTTCAATCAACTTTTACAAGGATTGAATAACTAAACAATAGATATGTATTATGAACTAATAGTGTATGCTATACGTTCACTTTTACATATTTAATGACAATGGTTGCCTTGAAGAACAATCAAAATATTTAGATTGTACTTCGTAATTGTTTAGTAAAAATTAAATCAAAAAACGGATTACCGCCTGTGAGTCAATTCTGAAAACTGAGGCGTTTGCCAAACTTTGGATTAATGAGATTTCGGAGCTCTAAAATGATAGAAATCTTGTGAAGAAAAAAATGTGTTTTGAAACCGGAATTTAGTAGGTAAAATTCATTCATGGTTGTGGGGGGATTTGGGGTTATACAATTGGGTTTGAATCTACTTGATGATCGAAATATATATATTAATACAATATACCCGTTAAAAACATAAGAATTTTCGTTCAAATACACTATTTAACAACAAAAAATGGTTACTCGTCGATAGTTAACATAAAGTTAAAACCGAGAATCACCATCAATATAAACCAAAAAAATAAAGGAGGGAACCCAGTTATCCCCCCGGACAACAACCCCTCCTTTTATTGACAATTCAAATCAACCATATAACCGTAACGGTTTATAGATTTTAAAAATATTACTCTATACTTATATCATCATCTTCAAAAGTATTAGATGCAGTCGCCGTTGTTTCGCTTACTTGCATAATCCATTTCTCTTGATTGTATTTTCCATTTAAATCTGTACTTGCTGCCATTTGTGCATCGTTCTTATAATCGTAATCTGCTAAGTACACATAATACAGACCGTTTTCTTTATTGTAGAATTGCTTTGGATCTAATCCTTTTTCTCGCAAGTCTTTCATAAAAGCATTCATATACTTTGTTTGACTATATACATTTGCAATTACATAGTAACCAGAATTCATATCAATAACATCAGCATCTACCATCATTTTTACCGGTAATTCTTTAAAATTATCTCTTGTAGATGGAAATTCTTTAAAATTCGCTCTTCTTGAAGAAGTGGTTGTTGCTACTGTTTTTGTTGTAGTTGCTGCAGCAAAAGCATTTGCAGGCTCTGTTACAAAGTCAATAGCATCATTATTTAAATCATTAGATGCATAAGATGAGTTTTCTTCTACACTAAAGTCCTGCAAAGAGCTCTTGATCGTTGTATCAATATCATTACGTAACATTCTAACAATTAATTCAAATCGTTCTTCAAAAGCTGCTATTCGTTCAATTTCTATGGAGTCTTGACGTAGAATCAACTCATCTAAAATAATCTTGTTCTCATATGCTAAACTACTTTCTGAAACCGTAGAAGTAGCTTTAGAAGATGCATCTTGTCTCTTACGACCCGATTTTCTAGCACTATCTCTTTCTTCTATTAAATGAGCTATCTGCTCTTCATAATTACGCACTATGTTATCTATTTGATTGTCTGAAGAGTTATCTGCAACTGATATCGCCAAATCCTCATCTTTAAATTTATATGCTAAAGTAATTTCATGATTCCATCCTAAATTGGCATCTTCACTTGATAAGTCTTTCTCCATTAAATACCCTAAAGACATTTTATCACTTAAGTTAAAACCAACACCTGCAGCTACACCATACTCTTCATCTACCGTTGTTTGTAACCAACCATAATTTGGCATGTCTAATAATAAGGACCCAAAGTAATAAAGGCTACCATCATAATTCTGACCCACTTGTGCCATTGGCATTAAACGAGCATCTGTAAAAAGCCCTCTTGAATGTTCAAATGAGTGTGTATATTGTACCGAAGCCTTTACACTCTTTGTAGACAATTCGGTTAAAAATTCGTTCGTTGTTTGATTGTATTTAAAAAGGTCTTCTGCATAGAACCCAAAATCGAACTTACCTAAAGACAAGTTCATACCTGGTTGTATGGCAATTTTACTTTCTTTTCTTGCATCTGCTAATTTTGGATCGTCTTCACCAACGACAATCCTGTTTTTATCTAAACCTTGATTAAAATAGGTAACGTTCGTGCCAAAGGTTAACACAGATTTCTCTCCTAATCTTACTGCCGATGCATAGTTGGCATTGAAACCGAATTCTTGCACAACACCAGACCATTGGCTGTAAACACCAATACCTACTGCAGTATGGTCATTTAATTTGTTGCTGAACCCTAAAAAATAGTTTTGACTATTATCATCAAAGGTTGCATATTGATTTCTATGTAGAATGTTTAAATATGATTTGTTCTCACGTACCAAAGAGAACGTTGGGTTTATAAAAAACCTATTGAAGAATAATTGGTTGTGGTACGTACTACTTGATCCTAAGTTTGCATTGGTTTCTTGACCTTTTACTGTTTGGACAAGAGCCAATAAGAATAAAGCAATAAGAAAACTATTGATTTTATAAGGACTTTCCATAACGATTGATTTTTACGATTAGAATTGAATTTGTCAAATGAATTGGGGGAAATGAATAATGGGTGGTTATTCATCTTCGAAAACAGAGCTTGAATACTGCGTTCGTCTATCTGAGTTAAAGGCTTCTAAGAAGCGATCGTCTCTATCTTTATCATTTATAGGCTTATCACTTAAATTAAAAGCTACATTTTGTGTATGCTTGCCTTGTGCCATTCTGTTAGAAACTACATAACCAGAACCATCGCTTTGTAAAAGATTTACCGAGTACTCGTCATAAGAACTATTGATAGTGTTACCCATGTTTACAGCTAAACCAACACTACGTTGACCAACTTCTACCATGTAGACATCTAAGCCTCCATAACCATCTCTACCGTCTGATGCGAATACCAAACTACCGTTTGAAACAGGATTTGGAAGAACATCATTTTTAGCTGTATTTACTTTTGAACCCAAGTTTTTAGCTTGACCCAACATTCCATTTTTTTGAATTGTTGCTACATATATATCATATTCGCCAAAAGTACCTGGCATGTTAGATGCAAAGAATAATCTACTACCGTCTGGTGAGATTGCCGGATGCTTTGCAGAATAATCACTAGGGCATACAGCTACCTCGGTAATTTTTTTCCACTCACCACCAACTTTATCTGCTTTGTAAATTTTGTGTATTTCTTTCTTTTTAGAGAACATACCTGTTGTAGGTTTTTGGTATGTTGTTTTACTGTAGTAAGCAGTGTTACCTCCATTTGTCAATGCTACCGGTGGGGCATACTCACCAGTAGTTTTTACTGGAGCTGCATTGTTTACCGCAAACTCTTTAGTAGTACCTTGATCATCCCAAGGTAAAAAGTTTCTTCTGTTATTAGAGGTAAGACGAGATGGCACAACTGTACGTGTCATTTTGTAATCGTCTTTAACTAACTCCGTCCAGTTTTCATCTGCTAACTCATTCTGAACTTCTTTACCTAATTGAGAAACGGCGTGGTCAAATCTTTTCTGGTAGCTTCTTTTTAAAGTACCATCTTCAGAGATTTCCATTAATCTACCATACCAGTATAATGCATTTGCATATTTTTTGGTCAGAAAATTGGCATTACCTAAATCTTCAAAGATTTCTGCATCAGAAAAACCAAGTGTCTTTAGTTTATTATAATTCTCTGTACGGTTGGTAACTTCTTCAACCTTTCTTTTTTGAAAACTTGTACCGTTGTCATTGTAGGCCAAATCTTGGCCATAGCCCATGGTTGCCATACAAGCAAACAAAAGGCTGATTTTAATTGAATTGTTCATGTTACTAGATTTTGGGGATTAATACTCCAAAGGTCTTGTAACTCATTCAATTGATTATTAATAAAAATTCATAGGTTTTTAAAAATTTAATGAACCATACAATCGATAAATCACCATAAATACCTTAAAATCAATTATTTAAACAAAAAATTGAATTATTTTTGAACCTGTTTATTTTTTCTTTTAACTGAAATGTAGGTATACCCTAAATATGCCAACTGTAAGCCTACCGCTGCCATTTTCAGTTTTCTACTTCTTACTAATAATTTCGCTACTCCAAATAGTGGTGATAATCCCATAATATTATTTTTTTTGTTCGAGTCTAAAATAATAATTAGCCACTTCTACGTTTAACTCTATCCGAATAAAATATATGCTAATAACTATTACAAATACTAATGATTACAGTAGTTTACTAATTATTGAATAGAGCAAACCTACTGTTTTTTATAGCTAATCTTACTGATGTAAAGCCTGTAACTTAGTAGAAGAAAATTTATTTAATCAAAGGCTTAATAGCCTTATAAAATTTAAAATATGAATACTGATATAGCAAAAATTGAAGACCGTTTAAAAGACTTGGTTAGTAAAAATGAAGATGCCATTAAAGGATTTGAAAAAGCATCTGAAAATTCCAAACAAGTAGGAATCAAAAGTTACTTTGAGAAAAAAATAATTGATCGCATGCAATTCTTAAGAGAACTTAGAGCATCCGTGCCAGAACTAGATTTAGGTAGCGTAGAAATTGAAGGTAGTGCTGCAGGTACATTACATAGAACTTGGATGGATGTAAAAGCGTTTTTCGCAGAAGATAATGACGAAGCAATGTTAGAAGAAGCTATTAGAGGTGATAAAGCAGCAATTAATGATTATGATAATGCACTTGCAGAAGTTATGATGCCACACCGCTTAAAAGAAATTATTAGAGCGCAAAAAGAATTTTTGCAGAATGATTTAGAAACTACTGAAATCTTGGAACATCACAGATAATAGAATCCCCTATAAAGTAAAAAGCCCTTGCAATTGCAAGGGCTTTTTTTATGCTTGTTAATAAGCTTTTAATTTGTCTTTTCGCTTTTTCAGTTGGCGCTCTAATTCGCTAACAGACTCAATAACAGATTCTTCGAAATTTTGATTACTGGCTTCTGCAAAAATTCGTGGTCCTGGCAGACTTAATCGTATGTTACAAATCATACCTGTTTCATCTGATGATGTATTTTCTTGTTTCAAGAATACGTCTGCTCTAATAATATCATCAAACTTTTTGTGAAGTTTATTCAACTTCTCTTCTGCAAAACTTTCTAATCTTTGACTAGCGGTTACGCCGTCATATTCATAAATAATATCCATACTTTTCTTTTATATAATAATCGAGACAAACCTCTAAATGAGGTTCATCTCGATAGTTCTTACTTAATTTTTATAATCGCCCTATAGGCTTATTTTTAAATGGTTTATTTATCCACATTTACCATCCACCCGATTCCGAAGCGATCTGTGCATCTACCAAAATATCCCCATTCTCGTTCTCTAAAATCGTGATGTACCTGACCGCCACTAGATAAATCTTGGAATAATTGTTTTCCTTCATCCAAATCATTAGTATCAACACTCATACTAATCTGGTTACCATTGTTCAATGGTGTATCGGGCGAGGCATCGTATGCCATAAAGTGTACGCCTTTACCTTTTAACTCTGCGTGTTGTAGCTTTTGACGGAATGATGACGGAACATCAATTTTCTTATCCTCGTACGTTTGTCTATTCTTTATTTCTGCGTTGAACAGATTTGCGTAGAAGTTTAAAGCTTCCTGACAATCGCCGTTGAAGGCTAAATATGCTTGTATTTTCATGATATTTTGTTTTTATACAATTTACCCAATACTTCAACTTTACCTTGTCTTAAAAAACTTAGTTATTGATGCATTTCAAAATGCTATTTCAATTTATTCTAGCACTATCTTATTATCATTTATAAACTGAAAAAATGATAGCTTCTCATTATAACCCGTAAATATCAAATTGGTAGATAGTTCAAAAAGGTGCGCTTCGGTTTCAAAAAAATGCATCATATAACCTGCTGTATTTACAAAAGCTACATACTCCCCTATCTCTGGTAATCTTGGAAGGGTCATTTTTCGTTTTAACAACACATCTCTTTCTAAACAATAGGCTCCAGTAAAAAACACATCAACAGATTCATCTTCCTTTACTTCTTTAGTATAGAGCATATATGGGTCTAATAGAAAATCGGCGCTAGAACTCATCATCTGACTCATATTCATTTCTAAGCCAACCAACCATTGACCTTTGGCATCTTTTTTTCGGTGGATGACTTTCGCAACCGTCATACCCACTTGGTCTAATAAAGAGCGACCTGGCTCAATACGAATTTCAATCTCATTTTCGAGTAATAAAGAAGCAACCGATAGTCCGGATGCATCATCCATAAATTCTAGCACTTCACTAATAAAACTACCTTTGTTTATTTTATTGAAATACGGATAGGTATTCAGTTTGCCTCTCAACTTACCATCTTCTAATCTAAAACCTAGTCCATAATCATTGAAAGTAATGTCATTATTCTGAGTTAATACAGCTTCTTTTAAATTCTTATTGAAACTCGTCCATTCTTTTTCATCCTCTAAATAGTTCATTAAGATTCCACCACCTATATCAATGAATGAAACCGGATATCCTTTCTCTTTTAAGGACGATACTATATTGATACTAGCAATTAAACTTATACTTCGCTGATAGGTAGAATAACTATCTAAGTGAAAATGTAGCCCTGTTACTTCTAATAAATCGAAAGTTTTACCCTCGCCAACATAAGAACCAATAAAATCTACCACCTCATCTACATCAAAACCAAAACGACTATACAGTTTCTTGCCATCAACTTCAAATCCGCTAATGCGAAAACCAACTTTCGCCTTTTTATTCAATTTTGTGGCGACGGCTTGTGTTAATCTACATTCATCTTCATTATCTAAAATAATGGGCACGCCATTGTTAATGGCTAATTCTATTTGTGGTTCTGTTTTTATCGCTGCTGTCAATACCAAATTTTCAGCATTTCCGCCCAACGATAATGATTGTTCCAATTCTTTAAAACTTGCCGTATCTACACCTATACCAGATGCAAATGCCTGCTTTACCAAACCTTTAGATTTGTTCGCCTTTCTAGCATAGAAAATTCTATTTTTTAATCCGTACGATTCAAAAACCTGCTTGTAACTTTCACAATTTTGATTAAAAGATGGTAAATGATGTATATTTATTGGTGACCCATATCGTTCAACTAAACCTCTTACCACTGCTTGATCGCTAAATAGCTCATGCATCCAATTCGATGTAATTGGTGTTAATTCATTCTTAGGTTTTCCTTTATAGTACATTTTCTGTTCTATCATAATTTTCTGTTCTTCCATCTCTTTTTAAAATTGCAGTACATGTTTCTTTTGCCCAATTTGTTGCAAAATCATTTCTAGTTCTTGACAAAGTGTCATTAT
The DNA here is from genome assembly GCF_900142175.1 of Maribacter aquivivus. NCBI lineage: Bacteria > Pseudomonadati > Bacteroidota > Flavobacteriia > Flavobacteriales > Flavobacteriaceae > Maribacter > Maribacter aquivivus. Next base: position 939,409 of record NZ_FQZX01000002.1, read on the forward strand.
CGCAGGTAATACCTTCTGTTGGAGTACCATAAAAAGTAATATCGTTATTCACGATTCCCGTTTCTAAAACCGGATTTCCCTTAGCATTTATCTCTAAACAACCTGGTACATAGGTAGAATTCTTGTACTCACGTATGATGCCGTTTTTATTTAAATTTTGATATAGTTCGTTTTTAAAACCACTTTCTTTCGCTCTTGCTATTGTTGCATTTACCAGATAATTTATTTCAGTTGTCTGCCCGTTTTCAACCTGTAAAGTAAAATTACCATTTTCATTATTTTGCGTAATACTTGCAGATTTTGCATACGAGAAATCTAAAATTCCCGCTTTGCACAACGCCAACATTTTTTGCATATTCTTAACCGGTGGTCCGTAAGATATTCTATTGAAGAGTCCAAAATACTGGTCATTAAACTCCTTATGCGATTCCGCATCTAAGCCACCAAAACTGTATAACTCATTAAAAATCGGACTTATTTTTCGCCATGTGGCGACTGCAGCCATGAACGGACTTTTATCTTCACCCAATTTTGCTTCATCGATTAGAAACTCGACATAAACTTGTAGTACAACAGATGATAAAATAGGTTCATCTTTAAACGGATTAACAATTGTATCCCAATTAAAAACAGGACTCTCAGGGTAATCTTCGTGAAAATATTGCACCTGATTTTCCATTACCGTGAAGTCATCATCATAATAAAATTGATGTCCCTGGTTTTTAAACAGAACATAATAAAACGCATAGTGAAACTCCTTTTGTATTAATGGTAAAAGAGTATTATTAAAACTAATAGGTTTATTAGCTTCCAAATTTTGAACAACTTCCTCTGTAAAATATTGAAGGGTTATTTCTGAAGTTGGTGAACCATTTCTGGGCACCATAGGCAAACCCGTTCTTGAAAAAGGATATATTTTATAAGGTTCTTTTTTTGAGGGAATATATTTTAAAATTCCTTTATCATTCTTTTTAAGTACACCTCCCTTACCCTCTGTTAAAGCTAAAATTGAATCTATTGCGGTTAGTCCGAATCCTTTTATAGCAACTAGTGATTGCGGTGTAACCGGACTTAATTTTTCATTCGTCGGATAAATAAAATCAATCTTATTATCTAAAATTTCGCTTTCAGGTTTATGAACTTTAAAGGAATGGTGACCGGTTGTAAATAGAGCATTGTTACAAGCAACAACATCTTGCTCCCCGCTTTTTATATCCGTATAAAATACTTGATAATTTTCGTTTTGTTTTATCATATCGGTAACCTTACCGATATGGGTAAACACCTTTACATTCTTTGGTAATTGTTCTAACACCAATTGATAACAATCTACCAAATAGCTACCTACTAAAGCTCTAGGAGCATATTTTCCCGGAGCCGCATTGGTGTGACCCTTTGCCTTCAACCATGTTACAAAGTCTGGTGTAGAACTAGCATTTGAAAAAGGCTCTTTTAATACCCAGCTATTGATATTACGATTGGCATAGTTCATTATTAAATACTCTGGCTGGTCTGTTCTATATACATCGCCAGATGCCAAGAATGATGTAGTGTTGAAAATATGAACTTCTATCGATTTTGAAATTTCAGCTTCATTCAAGTAAGCTATTAATCTTTCAAAACCGTAAAACCCTTTAGGTCCAAATCCTATAATGCCTATCTTATAATTTTTATTGTCATTCATAGATTATGCTACCTGCCATCCTCCTAATGGAGTAAAAGCGTTTCTACTTTCCGGTAATTTTTGCAACAACCATTCTTTATTATAAATAGTATCTAAATAACGTTCTCCACGATCACATAAGAATAAAGCACAATTACTACCTTCCTCAATATGCTTACTATACTTTTTTACTGCACTGATCATACCACCAGAAGAACCCCCACATAAAATGGATTCATTTTCTAATAATGACCAACAACCTCTAGCACAGTCTACATCATCAACATAGATATAATCGTGAATTTTATTGGTATCTAAAAACTGAGAAGGTACACCTGCACCATGACCTGGAATTAATCTTTTCAATGGCGGACCACCGAAAAGAACACTACCTACAGCATCTACAGCGATAATTTTAGTGTCAAGATTGTTTTCATAAATATAATCGGCACACCCCATTAATGTTCCACAGGTACTGGTTGCCACAAATAGGTAATCCAATTTTCCATCTAAAGAATCCATCATCTCCGTCATCGTTTTATGGTGAGTTAATGGATTATTTTGATTGCCATATTGGTTAGACCAAAAACTATTTGGTATACTCATTAATAAATATTGAACACGCTCTAACCTTGCTGCTAGAAATCCCCCATCATCTTTCGGTTTGATAACTTTTTCGATTTGTACCCCATAGGTTTTAAGTATTTTTTCGGTGTGCGAATTTAATTTAGGATCCACAACAACAATCAATTTAAGACCATAGTATAGACATGCTTGCGCCAATCCTACTGCCATATTTCCTGAGCTAGATTCTATTACGGTATCTCCCTTTTTAATTCTACCATCTGCGAGTGCTTGTTGTAATATAAAAAGTGACGTTCTATCTTTTATGCTTCCGCCAGGATTAGCGGCTTCTAACTTTCCAAATAGGTTAAATTTCTTTTGTTTGAAAATTCTATTTAGTTGCACCAAAGGCGTATTGCCTATAGTATGTATAATAGATTCAGAAACAGTGTCTGAAATATGTTGCGTGATCATCGTCTAATATTTTTAACTAAAATGCCCAGAAATAAGCATCATGTAATTATGCATGTTAAAAGTACTTAGGTCACCATTAAAGGAATATCACAATAGAATTTTTAAATAACTCTTTTCGTTTTAAGCTCTAGAATATGCTTTAATAGGCGACTGAAAGAACAAACTACGAGTTACTAAAATCGATTCTCAAAAATTAAAACTGCGCTTTTATGATCTTATGATGTCGGATTAAAAAGTAGGAAAAATAAAAATTTGATAATTTATGATTTATTGCTCCCGTTTACTCTAAAAAAATTCCTAATTTCAAGGGACTCAAACAAATAGGATAAACGAATGGCAAATTTCAATTTAAAAGTAAATGGAAAAACTCAAGAAGTAGATGTAGATCCCACTACACCAATACTTTGGGTATTACGAGATAATTTAAAATTGGTAGGTACAAAATTTGGTTGTGGTATTGCACAATGTGGTGCATGTACCGTTCATTTAGGCGATAATGCAGTACGTTCTTGCCAACTACCAGTTTCTGCCGTTGGTGAACAGTCTATTACAACTATTGAGGGACTTTCTGAAAACGGAGATCATCCTGTTCAAAAGGCTTGGTTAGAAGAAGATGTGTACCAATGTGGTTACTGCCAAGCAGGTCAAATTATGAACGCCAGTGCATTTTTAAAACGAAACCCTAACCCTACAGATACAGAAATTGAGGATGCTATGAACGGTAATATCTGTCGTTGTGGCACATATACGCGAATTAAAAAGGCAATTAAAAATGCCGCCAGTACTACGAACGCGTAATAAAAAGTGTCCCACAATTTGGGATAGTAACTTTCATTAAAAAACAAACAGATGACACTTATAAAAACAACATATAATAGACGTTCTTTTTTAAAAAGTAGCTCGCTGGCAGGTGGCGGTATGATTTTAGGATTCAGTTGGCTAGCTTCTTGCAAACCTACCCCTGAGCAAGTAAGCAACATCCCTAAAGAATGGTTCGATATCAATGCCTTCTTGAAAATTGGGGATAACGGTATGGTAACCATTATGTCGCCTAACCCAGAAATAGGACAGAATGTAAAAACTTCTATGCCTATGATCGTCGCAGACGAACTTGGTGTAGATTGGAAAAATGTAATCGTTGAACAAGCGCCTTTAAATACAGATATTTTTCAAAGACAAATTGCCGGTGGCAGTCAATCTATTCGTGCGAGTTGGTCAGGATTACGAATGGCAGGTGCTACAGCAAGACATATGCTAATTGCCGCGGCTGCCGACGCTTGGCAGGTAGATGCTTCTGAAATTACGGTCGATGCCGGTGTAATTAGTCATGCAGCCTCAGACAAATCAGCCGGATTTGGTGATATGGCTTCTAAAGCAGCTACCATGCCGATACCTGAAGAGGTGAAATTGAAAGAAACAAGCGAGTTTGATATTATTGGTACGGATAGAAGAAATGTAGACGGACCGAATATTGTTACCGGAAAGCCTTTATTCGGTATTGATATTCAAGAAGAAGGTATGATGATAGCTATGATCGTGCACCCACCTGCTTTTGGTATGACATATAAATCGATGAATGCAGATGCCGTTAAATCTATGCCGGGTATTAAAGATGTTTTTCCTATTGATGTTTATAAAGATGATACAGAGAAACAATGGTCTGATGCCGGAGGTATAGATAAACTTGTTGCTATTGTAGGTGAATCTACTTGGCAATGTATGCAGGCTAAAAAAGCATTGAATGTTGAATGGGAAGAATCTTCGGCTTTAGAAAGTACCAAAGGGCATGATGAAGCATTGACTAAATTATTGAACACTTCTTCTAAACAACCAGCTCGTAACGATGGTAATGTAGCTAGTGCCTTTAAAAAAGCAGATAAAATTATAGAACGTACTTATAGCGCTCCTTTTTTAGCGCATAATACGATGGAGCCAATGAACTTTTACGCAGATGTTACTGCTGAAAGAGCTTTGTTCAACGGACCGATACAAACCCCTGAGTTTTTAGAAAAAACCTTGGCATCTCGATTAGGCATGCCTGTTGAAAAAATTGATATTAAAATGAGCCGTATGGGTGGCGGGTTTGGCCGTCGTCTGTATGGAACCTTCGGTGTGGAAGCCGCAGTGATTTCTCAACACATGCAGGCACCTATAAAATTGGTGTACACTCGTGAAGATGATATGACCCAAGGCACTTACCGCCCAACATATAAAGTAAAGTATAAAGCAGGGCTTGATAAAGATGGTACTCTAATTGCATGGCACGTTAAAGGTGCCGGATCAAATGACGATTTACTTTTTGAAAATAGATTTCCTGCAGGTGCCGTTGATAATTATATGGCTGAAAAATTTAGTTTAGAATCCAATGTAACTACTGGGGCATGGCGTGCACCACGTTCTAACTTTGTTGCCGGTGCCGAACAATCATTTATAGATGAAGTTGCCGAAGCTGCCGGTAAAGACCCTATTGAATTTAGATTGGAGTTATTTGACAGAGTTATTAAAAACCCAGTTGGTGAACCAGAAAATAATGATTACGACCCTATTCGTTATGCAGGTGTTCTTAAATTAGTCAGAGAAAAAGCTGGTTGGGACGGGAGTCAGAAAAACGGAACCGCAAGAGGTGTTTCGGCGTACTACTGCCACAACTCTTATGTGGCGCAAGTTTTGGATGTATCTACCGATACAAAATCACCAAAGGTCACTAAAGTATGGTGTGCCGTAGATTGCGGAATCGTGATTAACCCAATGGCAGCTAAAAACCAAATTGAAGGTGGAATCATTGATGGCATCGGTCACGCTACCTATAGCGAAATGACTTTTGAAGATGGTAAACCTCAACATAAGAATTTTGATACCTATCGTTTAATACGACATAAAGAAGCACCGAAAGAAATTGAAAGCTTTTTTGTAGACAATGGTATAGACCCAACTGGGTTAGGAGAGCCTTCATTGCCGCCTATAATCGGAGCTTTGGCAAATGCACTTTACAAAGCAACCGGTCAAAGACATTACAATCAACCTTTTATTACTGAAAAATCGGTAATTGGATAATGCCCTTATGCTATTGTAAATCGAAAACGCCGAAATCTTAGATTTCGGCGTTTTTAATTTGTACTAGTTAATTATATCTTGAACCTGAGCACTGCTCTAAAATAACTTCTAGAATCATTATCTATAGTAAACAATGTGTTGTTAATACCGTCTTTAAGCTTGTTATTTAAACTGAAATTATAGGCGGCACGTACATCTAATTGTAAATGGTCTGTAAAGTGATACTCGTATTGTAGACCACCATTGATTAAAGACATATTTATAATTTCAGCAGTATCGGTTCCATTAACCAATGCCCCATTTTGTATGTTAGATGTAAAACCGTCTAACTGACCAAATAATTTAAACCGGTGATTTTCTGATAAGTGATATTGTAAATTGGTTCTTGGAATACCAATATTATAAGACCAATCTGGGCTGAATTTTTTATAATAACTTATAAAAGGTAACGGAAAAACATATCCTCTATTTTGAGAATAAGATAATCCAACAATTAAACGAGATGGCTTATCTATATCAGTTTCAAAATTTTTTATAAATACAACATCTCCTGAAAAAACTAAATCATTGGCATTTAAACTTTTAGCAGTAAGGTTAGTACTGATTCCTGGTTGAAAACGAACACCTAAGCGCCAACCATTTTTTAGCGGTTTCGTATACCCAATGGTAAAATCCAATAATTTGAAATCGTTCAATAAATTTCTATCGAACGGCAGCTCATCTCTTTTAAAACGTAGATGTATATTACTATAATCTATTCCTAAGAGTAGGTATTCACCTTCTTTCTTAAGCTTAACCGGGTAATTTATAAGAAATCTTGACCGTGTATATTCAACATCTGAGCCTTTGTTAGGTATAAATGTAAAATCTAACCTAGCCAAATCGCTCAATTGTGCTTGAGTAGCACTAGTAGTAAAAAATAAAATTGCAAAGAAATATTTAAATCGCATGAAGTGGGTATTACTAGCCTAATAATTAAACATAATGTAAGTACCGTCTTTTTATTGTGGTGATTTAGTGCTATTAAGCATAAAACTATCTTAAATGAGAATGGCTGTTTATAACTCTAAAACATTGGTTACTCGCGTGAGTTCTTTATCAAACAAATCTTTGGTCACTTCTTTTTTATAAAAAGGCACCATTCTATTCAACTGTTCTTTTCCTTTTTCAGATGATGTTAATTCTGGAAATGCTTTTTCTAGTACGTCTAACATAATCTTTACCGATGTAGATGCACCAGGCGACGCACCTAATAAACAGGTAATTCTACCATCTTTACTACTTACTAGCTGTGTACCAAATTCTAACGAACCACCTTCAAATTCATCCTTTTTAATTGTTTGCACCCGTTGACCAGCAACCAATATCTCCCAATCTTCGCTTTTGGCATCTTTCACAAACGCCCTTAACGAATCCATTCTATCTTCAAAACTCATGGTTACTTGTTCTACCAAATATTTCGTTAGCGGTAAATTGTGCCAAAACACACCCCACATAGAAGGTATATTATCAAAATTGATGGATTTTAATAAATCTAAATACGAGCCTTCTTTTAAAAACTTTGGACTAAACCCTGCAAACGGACCGAATAATAATTCTCTTTTTCCGTTGATAAATCTTGTATCTAAATGTGGTACCGACATTGGTGGATCACCAATACCTGCTTTGCTATAAACCTTAGCATTATGCTGATTAATTATATCTGGATTCTTACATACTAGCCACTCCCCACTCACCGGGAAACCACCATAACCATCCTTTTCATCAATCTCTACTTTTTGTAATAATAACAAGCTACCACCACCGGCGCCAATAAATACATGTTCGGCATCTACAGTATTCTTAACACCTGTGTTTAGATTTTCCATTTTTACCAACCACTCCTCATCATGATCAGGATCAATATCTTCTACTTCGGTATTGAACAACACCTTAGTATCATACTCCTTTTCTAGAATATCGAACAATTGCTCGGTTAGCGAACCATAATTCATTTCTGTTCCCCTATCAATTCTAGAAGCTGCCATAACCTCATCTTCAGTTCTGCCATGCATCATTAACGGAAACCACTCCTTCATTTTATTTACCGCTCTGGTAAACTCTATGGTATCGAACATGAAATGCTCTTTAAAGGCTTTAAATCGATTTTCAAGATAGTCGGCATTGTCTTTACCTTTTACCCAACTGTGATGTGGTACGGGAGTAATAAATGATTTTGGATCTTTAATCAAACCTTCAGCTACTAAAAAAGACCAATATTGTTTAGAGGTTTCAAATTGCGTACAAATGTCAATCGCCTTTTTTATGTTGACATGACCATCTTCATCTTCTGGTGAATAATTAAGTTCACATAAGGCAGAATGACCTGTACCGGCATTGTTCCAAGCTGCAGAACTTTCTTGTGCTACTTTATCTAATCGTTCAACGATCAGCACATTAAGATCTGGCTTTAATTGCTTTACCAATAAACCTAATGTAGCACTCATGATACCCGCACCCACACAAATAAGGTCATATTCTTTTCTCAACTCCATCAAAATCAAATTTTATTACTGCTTAATATGCTTGAAAAGTTAACTATTTCTTTTGGTTATTTCTGAACAACTCAAAAATTAAACCTATTATCTAAATGCAAAAAGCAGGTCTATAGACCTGCTTTTCATTTCTTTTTAATCGTTAGTTTTAATCCATCACAAACTTAAACCCTGCGGTTACGATACTAGAACTAAAGGTAGTATCTCTATCATATTTATAGAACTTTAAATCAATACTTTTAAGTCCGAGTTTCCAGATATGCATCTTTGTAAAAATATCTGTATAAGAAACTCCCAACCCAAATTGGTTTGCCGAGTATTTCGACAAATCATAATCTGACGTATAAAAGGTATCAGTAGAAAGTGCTTCTTCATAACCATAGAAATAGTCTGCTGCCGATTGCTGATAATATCTATACGATGGATAAACCGTAAACTTATCGGTAAGCTTAATAGGCACCTCTACACTTGCCGTATGTGAGTTGATACCCCAATCATCGTAATAATAACGATAGAAGGTTCTTACTACAAACGTTTCATTAATATACCAGTTTAAACGACCGCCGGCAGCCACCTTAAATCGACTATCTGGTAACTGTTCTATGGCATCTGCCAGTTGAAAATTATCTATAAAAGAGTCTGGAACATCGCTAAAATAAACACGTTGAAACGGAGTAGATAGCAATCCTTGCTGTTGTACAAAATCTAACGCCAAAGATCCTTGTAAATTTTTACTTAGGATTTGAGAAAATCCGAATGCGACGGAATAAGAATTTCTTGATTCATCAGAAAACTCATTGAATATTGGGGCATAGTTCGTATTGCCTGTTATTGTATTATTAGTAAAAAGACCATTAGCTAAACCATTTGCTCCACTTGCGAAAGGTCTGAGTTCTGATGGATATATGGCATTCCATTTATCTAAATAAACATTGGCATTTATACTGACCTCAGTATTTTTCTCATTGAATAGCTTCGTTAATCCACCACCAAAACCTAAAGAGAAATAATCATATTCTGAAGAGACCGATAGTTTACCTGACACGATTGTGTTTCTATCATCTGAACTATGGCTATACGAACCTGTAAGATTTGACCATACATCAGAACTTGAAGCACCAGAACTTGCTACAAACGGATCAGCTGGTTGACCACCATCGAAAGGGTCTACATTACTTGAAGAAGCCGATGTATATGCCGAAACGCCTGCATCTATGGTTAGAACATCATCATCATTCAATGGTATTGACACCACAAATGTGCCTGTAAAATCTGTTAGGTCTTCTGTTCCTAAACCGCCACTTACCGCAGCATTGTCACCATCTTGCGAATAATAACTTGTCAAGAAATCTACTTCGGTAGTTTCTAATACACGCTTTTTGTAGGTCTTTACAGAATCTTGAGTTTGTTGCGCGTAACTTATAGAAAAGATAAGAAAGGCTATGATTGAAAATATTGTTTTACTATTTTTCATCGGTATAAGATTGTCTCTTAAATTAATTACAGCCACAGCCACCACCAGTTTTTCCTCCATTTGCACCTACAGCTGCTTCCCTATACGAATGCATTGTTGTCAGGTTGCGATCTGCTTTTTTATCTTGCAAAACCATATCTGGATCATTAATATTAATTTTCTCGTACTCTTTCAACACCGTACAGCTGCTAAAAGAAGCTGCTATGAGGGCAAAAATTAAAACCTTCTTCATCATGATTTCTCTATTTCTATATTCTTTGATGTTATAATATTTCCTCTATCGTCTATTATTATACATTCTATTTTTGGTAATTGATTGATACGATTTAAGCCCACTTCTATACCCATAACAAATACCGATGTTGCCAACGCATCAGCTAATTCTGCTTTAGGAGCAAATACGGTAACACTAATAATACCCGTTGCCGGATATCCACTTCGAGGGTCAATTATGTGCGTATATCGAATATCGTTGAAGGTTACATATTTTTCGTAATTACCAGATGTTACTACGGCCCCATTGGTTATAGGTAATAATGCAAAAACCTTGTTCTTATCCATAGGATTGGTAATAGCAACCTTCCACTCTTTACCATCAGGTTGTTTTCCCCATGTATTCATGTCGCCAGATGCATTTATAATCCCTGCAACAACGCCTTTAGATTTCAACAATTCTTTTGCCCTATCTGCAGCGTAGCCTTTACCAATGGCACCGAAACCAATCTTCATGCCTTTTAGTTTCAAAAAAACCGTGCTGCTTTCTTTATCCAACACTATATTTTGAAAACCAACTTTTGACACAGATGCTTTGATTGAATCTGCGGAAGGCATAACCGTCATGCTACCATCAAACTTCCAAATTTTATCCATAGAGGCATAACTGACATCAAAAGCTCCATCCGTTAGTTTAGAAATACCGATTGCCCTTTGAATTAAATCAAATAATTCAGCATCTACTTTTACTGGTCGCAATCCTGCATTTCTGTTAATTTCTGAAGTCTGCGAGTTCGTATCCCAAGAAGATATTAACTTTTCATTTCTTGTTATTTCATTGATAGCCATATCAATATATACATCACCTTCAACAGGATCTTTAGCCACAACAGTAATATCAAAACGACTACCCATTAATTTAATAGTACGCTTATAGGGCTCTTGGGCATAGAGTAGACCAACAGAAAATATAATTAATATGAGAAGTAGTTTCTTCAAACTATTTTATAAATGAATTCAATTCTTTTATGTACTCTTTGGGAGTCAATTTCTTATAACTCGTTTCTCCATAAACTTCACCATTGGCATTCATAACCACAACAAAAGGAAATACTCCCTGTTTATTATACTTTTCTGCTAATGCCTTGTTTTTATTCAATAGCTCTTCTGGCAGTGCATTATTCTTTCTTCGAGGAAAATCTGCTTGTAACATTACATAATGCTTTTTTGCATAAACTTTAAACTCATCTGTTGACCAAACTTCTCTATCAAGCTTTATACAAGGTGCACACCAATCTGAACCTTGAAATACAAGTATAATTGGTAAATTATTCATTTTAGCAAACTTTTTTGCTGTTGTAAAATCTGTATTCCACTCTTGAGCTGTTATTGAACTCACACTTGCTACTGCAAATAACAGTAATACTATATATTTTTTCATATTTATTGCATTTAACGAACTCATACTAAGTCAACTATTATACCAATAACTTTCTTTTAAGGCATATATTTTTTAACCTACTCCCCTATCAGGCTAAACGCACCTTTTGATAAAAATTGTGCATCTTGCTTTAAAGTTGATGAATTACTGACCGAAGTCCTATTTTTATAACTACCTAAGATCTTGACAGGTACTTGCTTAAAATAATACGTATCGCCTTTCTTCTCTTCTAAAAATAGTACAAACGATTCGTTTTCAACCACGGCAATAGCCTCTGAAGGCAGGGACATTTGCTTTGTTGTTTCTATAATAATATTTGCCTCTACAAACATTCCCGTAAGAAAATTAGCTTCGTCTTCATTCTCTATATGCGCATGAACCTTTATCGTTCTATTTTCTCCTATTGAGGTACCGACCAAATGGACCTCTGCAAAATACAACTCTTTAGAAGCTTCTGGTATTTTAAATTCTACCACCTGATCTTTTTTTACTTTCATAATATCTTTTTCGAAAACCGAAAGTTCTAAATGAATATGGTCATTATTAATGATTTCCATAATGGAGGTTGCCGGAGAAACATACGTTCCTTTCGAAACATTTACGCTTGTAATACTACCATCAATTGGTGCATAAATAGAAGCTACCGAACTTATATTTCCTTTTTCTACTTGTTCTGGTGATATATTCAACATGCTTAGTTGCTTTTGTAGTCCGTTATATTTTGCTACCCCAGTTTTATAATCGCTCTCTGCTTTCAAAAAGCTTTTCTGAGATGTTATGTTTTCGGCTACCATTGTTTGCTGACGTTCATATTCTGCCTTTAAATAACCCAACTGCCCGTTGACCTCCATATACTGTTGTTGTAAGGATACAAACTCCGGATTTTCAATAGTAACCAACAACTGCCCTTTACGTACTTTATCTCCAATTAACAATGGTGTTGCTTTAATATAACCGCCCATTGTTGCACTTACCACCGCTCTATTTTCGGGTGGCACATCTATCATACCCGATGTGGTTACCATTACCGGAAAATCACTTTCAGTCATACTAGCGATTTCCATTTTATTTTGGTCGAATTGTGCCTGCGTAATTTGAATTCGATCATCTGTTTGTGCTTCAGATGCGCCATTCTCATTTGATTTGCTTTCTGTATCTCCACAACTTGAAATTATGCCGAGAATGAAAACGGTTACTATTTTGTATATATATTTTTGCATGATGCCCTATTTATAATGTTAAGAAATTAATGTCTGTAGCAGTTTCGTTATACTCTTTCAGCTTATCTAGATAGCCCAATTTTATATCATAGGCACTTTCTAAACTCTGTATATATTGATAGAAATCAATTTCACCATTTCTAAAACTGATGTTTGCGGTTTTCAATATTTCATCGGATAGCTCTGCGCCTTCATTCTCATAATAATTCAATGAGTTTTGAATCTGCACGATTTTTTGCCTCAAAATTTCTTGCTTCGATTTAATTTGGATTTTATATGCAACAGACTCGGTCACCGCTCTTTCTTTCGCAATTTTTGATGCCTTGATTCTAGAAGCGTTACCACTAAATAATAGCGGGATTTTTAGCCCTAATTGATAGCCTAAAAGATTATCGTTTAATTCTGAGTTGGATCCTTGAAAATAAGCTAGACTGATATCTGGCAATAGCTGCTGCTTTTCTAATTTACGCTCTGCAGCCATTAATTGCATATTATTTTCATAATATACTGACTCAGGAGAAGCGTCTACATTTATATCTTGAACTTCAATTTTCAAGTTCATTTCTTCAGAAATAACTAAACTATCTTCTGCCTGAATTAGTTGTAACAAATTGGCATACGCAGCGGACTTTTGTTGAATAGCTTGCTGATAGTCTAGATTGATTTTTTGCTGTTTAGAGGCCGCGGTTATTTTCTCTAAATAATTGGTTTCCCCTAGTTCAAACCTTCTCGCTGCCACTTGTGAAAAATTGGCATACAAACTATCTAGTCTTTTATAGACCCTAACTTTTTCTCGTGCAATTTGATACTCGTAATAACTTCTCGTAACATCCCTAGTTATCGCCTTACGCTTAATATCATATTCACTTTTCACCAAACTAGTCTTCACCTTATTAACCTTCTTTTCAGAAAAATTAGCAGTCGGAAAACGAAAATCTTGCTGTACGCCAAATACCTTTAATGGTACATTGTTGATGGCTAGATTATTTTCATCATATTCATAATACACATGTGTTTTATTGAACATAAATGCACTATTGATCAATGCTTCAGATTCATCAACCTTTAGTCGACCTGCTTTTAAACCCATGTTATTTTCTATAGCTAGGGGAATTAATTCATCAAGATTCTGACTTTTTGATTCTTGTGCCGATGCGCCAATTGAAATAAGCAATGCAACAAAAGCAATTCCATTTTGCAAAGTAGTTTTAGGAATTGGTTTTCTTGAGTTTTCATGTTTATCAAAAATGGAATATAACACCGGTAATACTACTAAGGTCAATATAGTTGCCGTAAACAGACCACCTATAACCACTGTGGCCAAAGGTCTCTGAACTTCTGCCCCTGCATTGGTAGATATTGCCATGGGCAAGAAGCCTAGTGCTGCAGCAGATGCTGTTAACAATACTGCTCGTAAACGGTCTTTTGTACCTTGTTTTATTAAATCATCTAAACTATCAAAAGAATACTTTTTCAACTCTTTAAAATGCTCTATCAAAACGATACCATTTAATACTGCAATACCGAACAATGCAATGAAACCTACCCCTGCAGAAATACTGAACGGTAAACCTCTCATCCATAACAACAATACACCACCAACTGCTGCCAACGGAATTGCGGAATATATCATAAGAGCTTCTTTTACAGATTTAAATGCAAAATATAGCAATACAAAAATGAGTACTAGCGCTATGGGTACTGCTACTAAAAGCCGGTCTCGGGCACTTTGTAAGTTTTCAAACTGACCACCATAGGTAATGGTGTACCCTGCCGGTAATTTTACATTTTCATTTATTAGTTTTTGAACATCATCTACTACAGATTGCAAATCGCGATTACGGACATTTACCCCCACCACTGTTCTTCTTTTCGTGTCATCTCTAGAAATTTTTGCTGCGCCTTTTTTATACGTAATATCTGCCAACTCGCTTAAAGGAATCTTTCCTCCATCGGGCAAATCAACATATAGGTTTTTAAGGTCATCAATATCTTGTCGTTTTGCTTTATCTAAGCGCACGACTAAATCGAACCTTTTTTCACCTTCAAAAACATTTCCGGCAGTTTTACCGGCAAATCCCATAGAGACCAAATCGTTCAGTTCCTGAATATTTAATCCGAAGCGAGCAATTTTGGCTCGGTCATAATCAACACTCATTTCGGGCAAACCTGCAATTTTCTCTACACTTATATCTGCAGCTCCTTCAACGTCTTTAATCAGTACTCCGATTTCATTTCCTTTTTTGGCTAGAACGTCTAAATCAGGACCGAATATCTTTATGGCAATATCTGCACGAACACCTGTAATCAATTCATTAAAACGCATTTCTATAGGCTGCGTAAATTCTACTTCCATACCCGGAATAATGGCTAATGCCTCTTTGAATTTATCGGCTAGCTCGTCTTTAGATTTTGCACTTGTCCACTCCCCTTTTGGTGCCAGTTTTATGATGACATCACTTTCTTCCATAGACATAGGATCGGTGGGTACTTCGGCAGCTCCAATTCTAGTGACTACTTGCTGAACCTCTGGAAAATTATCGAGTAAAATCTTCTCAATCTCGGTGGTAATCTCTACCGTTTTACTTAATGAAGTTCCTGTTTTTAGTACGGGCTGAATTACAAAATCACCTTCATCTAAAGTTGGTACAAACTCGCCGCCCATAGTGGTATATAAAATAGTTGCCCCTATGAGTAGAATCGCTGCAATACCTAAAACCAATTTCTTGCTTTGCAAAGTCCAATTTATAATAGGGTCATATTTCTTATTCAACCATTTCATTAAACGAACAGAAATATTCTTATCTGACTCTTTTGACGGTTTTAAAAATATCGATGCAGCTACTGGTACATAAGTAAAACACAAGATCATCGCACCAATTAGTGCGAAACTAAACGTCAACGCCATAGGCTTGAACATTTTACCTTCTACTCCGCTTAAAGATAGAATGGGTATAAAAACAATTAATATAATCAACTGCCCAAAAATGGCAGAATTCATCATTTTAGATGCTCCGTCAAAAGTAATTTCATCTTTTAGCTGCTGCTGTTCTGTTTTGTCTAAACTATTAATCTCATGTTGCTTTCTTGTAATTTCAAAGGCAATAAATTCTACAATAATTACCGCACCATCTATAATAATACCAAAATCAATAGCCCCCAAGCTCATTAAATTGGCATCTACGCCAAATATATACATGAGCGATAAGGCAAATAATAAACACAGGGGAATTACAGATGCGACTACTAAACCTGACCTAAAATTACCGAGCAGTAATACCACTACAAAAATGACAATTAAACATCCTAGAATTAAGTTCTCGCTAACGGTGAAGGTTGTTTTGGCAATAAGCTCGCTTCGTTCTAAAAACGGATTAATATAAACGCCTTTTGGTAACGACGTTGAAATTTCGACAACTCGTTCTTTTACTGCTTCAATCACTTTTTTAGAGTTCGCATCTTTCAACATCATTACTTGACCCAATACCTTCTCGCCTTCGCCATTACCAGTAATAGCACCAAAACGAACCGCACTACCAAAATCAACCGTAGCCACATCCTTAATATAAATTGGTAGTCCGCCTTTAGTTGTAATAACAATATTTCGAATATCCTCAAGAGAAGAGACCAATCCTTCACCGCGAATAAAGAATGCCTGATTTACCTTTTCAATATACCCGCCACCCGAAACACTATTGTTAGTTTCCAGCGCTTTAAAAACATCACTGGCAGTGATATTCATAGCATTAAGTTTTTGGGTATTTATAGCAACTTCATATTGTTTTAGAAATCCGCCCCAGGTGTTGACCTCAACCACACCGGGTATACCAGACAATTGGCGTTTTACAATCCAATCTTGTATGGTTCTTAGTTCGGTTGTTGTATACTCGTCCTTATACTCTGGCTCTACTTCTAAAACATATTGATAGATTTCACCCAGCCCTGTCGTTATAGGTCCCATTTGTGGTGTACCAAAACCTGCTGGTATTTTCTCTAAAGCCGAAGCAATTTTCTCTGCTATAAGTTGCCTCGGCAAATACGTACCTAAATCATCGTCAAAAACGATAGTAACAACAGACAAACCAAACTTAGACACAGAACGAATTTCTTTCACTCCCGGCAAGTTTGCCATTTCTAGCTCTACCGGATAAGTTATGAATTGCTCCATATCTTGCGTAGATAAATTACGTGATGTCGTAATTACCTGAACCTGATTATTAGTGACATCTGGCACTGCCCCAATAGGTATTTGTGAAAGTGCAAATAGCCCGTATCCAATAATAAATACGGTAAACAAAAGAATAATAAGCTTATTCTTTAAGCTGAAATTAATGATATGTGATAGCATCTTTTCATATAAATCAATGTGAATCGCTCAAATTCATAAATATGAATCTGAACTAAAAAATTAAAAAAATCGATTGTATTATGAAATGCGTGGTGGCTGTAAAATGCCTTGTGAGTGCAATGAAGAAGAAGGTGCTTGGTAATAGAAATTTGAGGGTGTATAATCTGAAAATTCTACTTCGTTTAATTCTGATTTATAGGTGTTAATAAAAACGTCGGCAACAGAAATATGCGATGCACCGCTATGATTAAAAGGTAATTTTTCGTGATCTTTCTTTTCTTCTTGATGATCGCGTTGATGGTCTGCCTTTAACTCACCGTAATGCTTAGAAAGAAAAACAATGACATTATCGCCATATTGCTCACTATGAAATTGAGCATGCTCAATTAATTCATCTAATTGAACAATATCATCATAATGTACACCAAAGCTTTGCAGCATGATGAGCGAAGATAACAATATGGAAAACAGTTTGTTCACGTTAGTAAAATTAATAAAATTATAAGCACCTATTATTTAAATTCAGTTTAAACTAAATGGTTATTTAATTCATAACTATTTTCAATTATCATTAGATAAATGATAAACATCTCGTAGCACAGAAATGACCATGCCTTCATCATATGTTTCTAAATCATACCTAATTTTAAGTTTTGTACCTAATGGCGCATAATAATATACCCGCCAAGCATCGCCCTCACCAAGACCAATACACCCATTAGAATATGCTTTACCTAAAGTTCTAGGGTTTGTAGTTGGATGAATCATTTGTCCATTTCTAATATTGTTTATCTCAGTTTCGATCCAGGGTATTTGAGGCATCATGGTGGTTTTACCATCATCTCTTCTGGTTACATAAAAACGTTTTCCATTTACTGGATTATAAAAATCTGGATGCTTTGCATGCCTAACTATGGTTCCTTTTCCTGTTTTTGTTCTTAAATCTGTTACGCGATCCCCAAACTTTAAATAGCGTTCTCGATACTGCCCCACCCTCACCGGAAACGTTTCTAATAAAACAGAATCTTGATAGATACGTAATTTGTATTCAGGTATATTAACATCAATTTCTGTAGCTAAAAAATCTTTCAGTAATCTACATGCTTTTATTGAATCTGGTACTATTAGCTCACTGCCTTTTGGCAGTACAATCATTTGCTTTTGATCATAAACAAAAGAATCACGTTCCATCATTCTGTAATAATCTGTATTCGCCAAAGTATCAATTATCCAAGGGTTATTACGCACCAATAGATGTTCAGATAGTGCATATGGCACTAGTGTATCATACCTATTAACTACAGAATCCATGAATTGAAAATAGTTAACGACCTTAACGTCCTTCGAAATTTTTACGCTCTCAATCTTTTTTATTGCTTCTTTAGTTGGTAATAATACTACTGTACTATCTATCTGTAAAGCCCCAACATCTGCCTGTTTCTTAGACTGACAAGAAATAAACACTACTGAAGTAAATATTATTAAAACTATTTTTATATTATTGACTTTAAACATATTGTATTTCTATTTTATAATTCCTAAAAATTTAGAATTGAGAATTGAAGAGTGTTTTTAAGTAGTTCTAACTGATTTTTTCTCGCCAAACCACCACTTGGTTCGCATTGGTTTTTTAATAAGTTTAAATCTTTTGACCGCATGTTCTTTAAGGTGTTCTTTCATCTCATCAACAGAATCGGTTAAGAACATTAAGTCCATATCCTTTTTAGATATACTTTCATTTTCTGCCATCGTCTGTATATGATGATACAATTCTTTATGATACTCTTTTCCGAAAATAACCACCGGAAAATCTTGTATCATTTTCGTTTGTATTAAGGTGACTGCTTCAAAAAGTTCATCTAAGGTTCCAATACCACCAGGTAATACCACAAAAGCAAAAGAGTACTTAAGTAGTAAAAATTTTCTAATAAAGAAATAGGGAATATTTATCCATTTATGTAAATACGGATTCGGTTTTTGCTCATGCGGTAGTATTATGTTGCATCCAATTGAATATCCATTATTAAGGTAAGCTCCTTTATTTGCAGCTTCCATAATACCGGGTCCGCCACCTGTCATGACAGCAAAACCCATTTCCGATAAAGCTTTACCTACTTCCTCTGCTTGTTTATAATATAGATTATCTTCTTTAAAACGGGCAGATCCAAATACGGTAACACACGGACCAATAAAATGTAATTTTCTAAACGCCCTAATAAACTGATACTGTACCTTAAATGTAAACCACAATTCTTTAAACCTGCTTCGCGGTCCGTCAAGAAAAGAACGTTCTTCACTTAAAAATAAAGAATTAGTACTTGTTTTTGTTTCGTTCGGCATTTGGTAATCTGAATTTTTAATAGAACCAAATGTAGTTGTTACCGACAAAGGTGAAAATGACTTATCTCATGTTTATAATATGAGATATGTCATTTTAAAGCATGAGTATCCTAGCTATTTTTGACACTTCAAATGCGATGCTTAAGCTTCTTGTATTATTAAAATCATAAAAACCATGACTTCAAATACAATTTTAGAATTATCATCTTTAACCTAAAGTGTCAGATTTTTACATTGTAAGCCCCAATCCGCAAAGAATCCTATAAATTTGTTAAACACTAATCCTTTTTACACGTGAGTAAAGCCATATATATTGTTACTACAGAACCCAATAGTGGAAAATCTATTGTCTCATTAGGTCTTATGCAACTACTTTTAGGTAGAACCGCCAAAGTAGGCTATTTCAGACCTATTATCGACGATGTGCCCAATGGTAAAACTGATAACCACATTGATACTGTTCTCAGCTACTTTAATGTAGATATGAAACCAGAAGAGGCTTATGCATATACGCGTAGTCAAGTGGTTCAATTAAAAAACCAGGACAAAGACGACGAAATTGTAGGGCATATTATACACAAGTATAAATCCATTGAGAATAAATTCGATTTTGTTTTAGTGGAAGGAACCGATTTTTCTGGAGAAGGTGCAATTATTGAGTGGGATATAAACGTGCTTATTGCTAAAAATTTAGGTATACCGGCTGTAATTCTCGCAAGCGGAAAGAATAAAACCTTAGATGAGTTAGTTGGCAACCTTTACATGGCATACGACTCATTTAAAGAGAAAGGTGTTGAAGTACTGCTTATTGTTGCCAACAAGGTTCAACCAGAAAATGTTACTATTGTTTCTAACGGATTAAAAGAAAAACTGCCTGATGATATTTTGGTAGGTACTATACCCGTAAATAATGTTTTAGGTAGCCCAACATTGAAAGAGATCGCTCAAGAGCTAGATGCTAAAGTTCTTTTTGGCGAAGATTATATAAACAACCAAGTCGGTAGTTTTAGCGTTGGCGCTATGCAATTACGTAATTACCTGACGCATTTAAAAAGCGATAGTCTTGTTATAACACCTGGTGATCGTGCAGATATTATATTAGGAGCACTACAGGCGAATATATCAACAAATTACCCTAGTCTTTCTGGTATTGTTTTAACTGGTGGTCTTATTCCCGAAGATTCTATTATTAAATTAATAGAAGGTCTTTCTGATATTATTCCTATTCTATCGGTTGCCAGAGGAACTTTCTATGTCACCAATAAAATTGGTACTATTAGACCACGTATTTACGCTGAAAACACAGAAAAAATACAAACATCTATTCAAGAGTTTGAGAAGTATGTGCCTACCGAAGAATTGGCTGAAAAGCTAATTACGTTTAAAGCGAAAGGTATAACCCCTAGAATGTTTCAATATAACCTTCTTCAAAAGGCTAAATCTTCAAAGAAGCATATTGTTTTACCTGAAGGTTTAGATGAACGTATTTTATTGGCGACCAAAAAACTGATTGATGCCGATGCTGTTTCTATTACTCTTTTAGGAAATAAGGAACAGATTATTTCTAAAATTAAAGAATTAGATATCGATTTAGATACCAATGATATCAATATTATAGATCCAACTGCATCTGACCGTTTTTTAGATTACGCCACTACCCTATTTGAATTGCGTAAACATAAAAATGTAAACTTGGCAATGGCTCAAGATTTAATGGAAGATGTATCATATTTTGGTACTATGATGGTACATAAAGGTCATGCCGATGGTATGGTATCGGGTGCCATACATACTACCCAGCATACTATAAGACCTGCATTACAGTTTATCAAAACTAAGCCAGGTGTATCTATAGTATCTTCTATATTTTTCATGTGTTTACCAAACAGGGTTACTGTTTTTGGAGATTGTGCCATTAACCCAAACCCTAATTCTGAGCAGTTATCCGAAATTGCTATTTCATCTGCTGCTACAAGCGCTGCCTTTGGTATTGAGCCAAAAATAGCCATGCTATCTTATTCATCAGGTGCTTCTGGTGTTGGTGAAGATGTAGATCGTGTACGTAAGGCTACTGAAATTATAAGAGAAAAAAGACCCGATCTTAAAGTTGAAGGTCCTATTCAATATGATGCTGCAGTAGATGCTAAAGTGGGACTCAGTAAATTGCCGGATTCTGAAGTTGCAGGGCAAGCTAGTGTGTTTATATTTCCTGATTTAAATACAGGTAACAACACTTATAAAGCCGTACAACGTGAAACTGGCGCTTTGGCTATCGGACCAATGTTACAGGGTTTAAACAAACCTGTTAACGATTTAAGCCGTGGCTGTACCGTAGATGATATTTTTAATACCGTAATAATAACTGCTATTCAAGCAGAAGGATTTTAAACCAATTTTCATGAATATTTTAATTATCAATTCCGGAAGTTCTTCTATAAAATATCAACTTTTAGAAATGCCTTCTACCAAGGTTATTTGCGTTGGCTCCATAGAGCGTATTGGTAGTACAGATGCAATATCCAACTATAAAACCGATAACAATAAGGTTGAAAAAATTTATGAAATAGCAAATCATAAAGCCGGTCTAGAACGTATTACTTCTCTTTTATTAGATGCTGAAATTGGTGTACTTAATAGCACCGAAGAAATTGATGCTATAGGGCATCGCGTTGTTCATGGTGGTAGCGATTATACAGAAACCACTTTAATAGATGAAGAGGTTAAAAGTAAGATTAAAATGCTATCTACTTTAGCTCCATTACACAACCCTGCTAATTTGCAAGGTATTGTTATGGCAGAAGAAATATTTGCCACAGCAAAACAAGTGGTGGTTTTTGATACCGCCTTTCACGGCACTGTTCCTGTTAAAGCAAAAAAATATGCTATTCCTAATGAATTATATGAGAAAGACGGAATTCAAGCATACGGATTTCATGGTACTAGTCATAAATATGTTTCTGAAAAAGCAAATGAGTATCTACTTAAAGAAAACACAAAACTAATTTCTATTCACTTAGGAAACGGGTGCAGTATTACCGCAATTAAAGACGGAAAAAGTATTGACCACAGTATGGGGTTCGCTCCTTCGAACGGTCTTATAATGGGTACCAGAAGTGGAGATATTGATCACTCTATCATTTATTATTTGGTGAATACCTTAGGATATAGCTTAGATGATGTCAACGAATTACTAAACAAAAAAAGTGGAATGCTTGGTCTTACCGGTTCTAATGATTTACGTGATATTGAAGAGGAAGCTAGCAATGGTAATGCAGACTGTATTTTAGCTTTAGAGATGAATGCCTACCGTATCAAGAAATATATTGGAGCATATACCGCTACAATGAATGGACTTGATGCTATTATATTTACTGCTGGTATTGGCGAAAACTCTAGCCTAATGAGACAACTGGTGTGTAAGGATATGGATTATTTTAATTTTCAATTAGACGATTCAAAAAATGAACTAAGATCAAAAAATATTAGAGAAGTAAATACTACAGATTCTAAGGTTAAAATTTTAGTCATCCCTACAAATGAAGAATTAGAAATTGCAAAGCAGGTATATGAGCTACTTAACTAGTCTACAATAAAAATATAGTCTAAATATTCCATTTCTATTTACTCTAGCTTTATAATCATATATGACGTAAATCATATTCCAAGCATTTTTAAGTGTTTAACTTTATCTTGAAATATAAATTTCTTAAATACTTAAAATTCAATATTATGCAAAACGATAATGGAAATACTTTACTAGCAATATTAACTGGAGCTGCTATTGGTGCTGGAATAGGAATTTTATACGCACCTGATAAAGGAATTGAAACACGTCATAGAATCAAAAGAAAAGTTGAAGATACCAGTCATGAAATCGCTGAAAGAGTTTCTCACGCAAAAGATGAGCTAACAAAAACTGCTAATGAACAGAAAGATGCTTTTGATAGAAAATTAGACGAGGCAATTTCAACGATGAGTTACAAGGCAGATGATATCATTGATAAGTTAGAACAAAAATTAGAAGAATTAAAAGCACAAAACGCTCAACTACATAAATAGCAGCTATGGCTTTTGAAGAATTAAAAAATGACCTCATGGGGCTTAAAACCGAAATGGGGTCATATTTAGAACATAGTGACGAATACTATAGACTTAAAATATTTAAAGTTTTATCAAAAAATGCTACCGGCATATTAAAGCTTTTTTTAATAGGTATCAGTAGTCTATTTGCATTATTGTTTCTGTCATTCGCAGGCTGTTTATGGTTGTCTGAACTAATGAATAGTTACTTCATTGGTTTTATTATCGTAGCTGGGTTTTATATTCTTATAGCAGTTATGCTCTATATATTTAGAGAGCAACTAAACAAACCTGTACTTAAAAAATTATCTAAATATTATTTTGACTGATTATGAGCAAGCAATACCATTCTTTTGAAGAAATAGATGAGCGCTTGAAAGTTCTTAATCTTCAACGTCTCATCGCCCAAGAAAGCATTAAACTGCAGTTTAATAGCGCTAAAACAGATTTAGTACCGCAACAACTAAGACAAGGATTAGGAGCTACCTTTAGTCAAAAAGGGACTATTAAAAGCTTAGTAATAACTTTCCTTTCTGGTAAACTACTTGATTTTATAAAAAGTAAACGTAAATCTAGAAATAGAGACCGCTCATAAAGCTGTTTAAAGCTCACTTAACAATTTCATAGTAGCAGTTTATCTCATCTTATTATTCAATTTAACTGCCTGCGGATATAATGTTTTTAAATACACACGTATTTACTTGTTCGTAAAGTAAACCACTTTGCCATAAAAAAATCTGGTGCTTTAAACAAACATTATTTGCTTGCTAAAACACCAGATTAAAATCTTACTATTATTTCTAGTTTATTAAAGGCTTAAGCCTCACAACTAGCGCAATCTTTCTTTTGCTTGAATTTTTGTGCTGCGTTCATACTATGTTGGTAGTATAATGACTTCAAACCTAATTTCCATGCAGTTACGTGAATCTTATTGATTTCTTTAACTGGCATATCTGGGTGAACAATAATATTTACCGACTGACCTTGATCAATATGATTTTGTCTGTTCGCTGCCTGATAGATGATATCCATCTGGTCAATTTCAGAATATGTTTTAAATACGTCTTTCTCTAAGTCTGAAAGGAAATCTAAATGCTGTACAGAACCGTCAAAATCACGAATGCTATGCCATACTGCCGTTGTGTTCATTCCCTTTTCCTCTAATAGTTCAACCAAGAAAGGATTTCTAATTGTAGTCTTCACCTTGGCAATATCCTTTACATAAGTATTAGACCATATTGGCTCAATACCTTGAGATACTTGACCTAAGATAAACGCAGAAGATGTTGTTGGTGCAATTGCATTCAACGTTGCATTTCTTCTACCATAACCTTTCAATACTGCAGGCTCACCAAATTTATCGGCTAGTTCTTCTGAAGCACTGTATGACTTTTCTTTTATCGTTTTGAATATTTCACTATTCAAGTTATATGCTTCTTGACTGTTAAAAGGCAACATTCTAGATTGTAATAATGAATGCCATCCTAAAACACCTAAACCTAAAGCACGGTTATCTTTTGCAAAGTTGTATGCACGCTCCATAAACATGAACGTTTGACGATCTTCACGACTTTCAGAATCACGGTATGCTTCTAATTTTTCACAAAACTCGGTAATAACAGCATCTAAAAAGAATACCATTGTTTCAACAGCATCGGTATCTTTCCATTTATCATAATGAAGAACGTTTACAGAAGACAATACACATACAAACGACCACTCGTCGCTTGATGGTAACATAATCTCAGTACAAAGGTTACTTGCATGAATTTTATGTCCTTTTTCCTTGTATACATCCGAAGCACCGTTGTTCGCATTATCTTTAAAGAAGATATATGGGTACCCCATTTCACCTCTTCTCTGTAATACTTTAGCCCAGATAGAACGCTTTTCATTATCACCATCTACCATTTCTTGCATCCACTCATTGGTAACAGTAACACCATGAGTAAGCTCTTGAATTGGGTTACCTTCGGTACCTATTTCTAAGAATTCTTTAATATCTGCATGCTCTACAGGTAAGTATGGTGAAAAACGACCACGACGAACAGAACCTTGGCTTACTACATCTACCATAGATTCGAAAAGTTGCATAATATGTACCGCTCCTGAAGCTTTACCATTATTCTTTACGTCTGCACCTCTATGTCTAATATTACCAAAGTAACCAGATGTACCACCACCTAATTTAGACATCATACCTACTTCTGACTGCGTATACAAAATGTTACCCATGTCATCAGATATGTTAGACCCAAAACAACTAATTGGCAATCCTCTTTCTTTTCCGAAATTAGACCAAACTGGCGATGCTAATGAGTAAAAACCTTCACTCATGTAACCGTAGAACTTGTCTGAAAAACCAGGCATTCCCAATATTTTCTCCGCTCTATCTGCAATTTCACGAATACGTGTTTCTGCTGATACTCCTGGAGTTAAATAGCCAGAACCTAAAAAGTTACGGCTATCTTCATTTAACCACTTAAAACCTTCTTCTTTGTCTTTCTTTAAGCTATCAAGGGCTTCTTTTCTAGCTTGCACAAGTTCATCTGAACTATTCAATTTTACTTCTTCTTGAATGCTAGTCTCTAAATTAATTTTTGAATCGTTCATTTAAAATAAGTCGTCACTGGTTATACTTTGTGTTCTTTTGCTATAGTTGATAGAGCGTTTTACGAAGAAATCGCCGTGTTTGGTACCGATTATTTCATCATCGAACCATTCTGTTTCTGATAGTAATTCTTCGTCTACGTCAAATATCTTTTCGATTCCAATACTTTCTATAGAATCGTTAAATCTCTTTTTAATGAATTCTTTTACTAGTTTCTTAGGTAAGAAATCAATTTCACCAGCTTCAAAAATCCAATCTATAATATCACTTTCCGATAAGAATGCCTCTTTACACATTTCTTGTACAGTACCATGAAATTCTTTATTGAACCATGTAGGGTTTTCATCTTTAATAATGTTTATGATATCGATACCAAAATCACCATGAATCTGCTCTTCTTTTGAAGTAGCCTCCACAACATTAGAAATACCTTTAAACATGTTCTTATGCTTGTTAAAAGCCATGATAATCAAGAACTGAGAAAACAAAGACACATGCTCTATAAATAGAGAGAACAATAAAACCGACTCTGCATATTCTTGGTTATCCTCACTCTTAGAATTTTTAAGAGCCGTCTCTAAATAATGAACTCTTTTCATTATCACAGGTTTCTTCTTCAAGTTCTTAAACTCTTCGTTTAAACCTAATATCTCTAACAAATGCGAATATGCATCATGATGTCTTACTTCACTCTCTGCAAAAGTTGCCCCTACAGAACCAATTTCTGGTTTAGGCATCTTATGGTAGATATCTCCCCAAAAACTTTTAACTGCAACCTCTATCTGAGAAATTGCCAACATGGTGTTCTTTATCGCATTTCTCTCAATATCATTTAACCCTGTTTTAAAATCTTGAATATCACTTGTAAAGTTGAATTCTGTATGAATCCAATATGAATGTCTTATTGCTGATACATAATCATACAATGCAGGGTATTCATATGGCTTAAGATTTACACGTTTTTCGAAGACATTAGACTTTCTTCTTTGTGCTTGTTCATTTCTATAAAGAATGTACCCCTTAGCTACATCAAAGTAACCACCTTCCATTAATTTATTTTCAACGAAATCTTGTACCTCCTCTACTGTAGGAATATAATTATCATCAGCTTTCTTTCTTTCTAAAAGTGCTAAATGAACATTATTAGAGATTATTTCGGCTTCACTGGGTCCACCATGTTCAACAGCTGTCATAGCCTTCAAAATGGCATTTGTTATTTTATGTAAATGAAAAGGTTTTGTTGAAAAATCCCTTTTTATGACTTCTGTGATTTTCATGTTAATATAAAGTTAATGATGTAGTTAATCAGCGAGGTGTAAAGGTCGAAAATTAATCACCTTATTTTCACACAAACAACTTTAAGCTTTTAACAGGGTTATCAACAATTACATTTTTAGAGCAAAATATCTTGTTAAGAACATTATCAAAATAGCATCTTAATTACTTGAAATACAAATACTTAAAACAAACTATATGAATACAAAAGTGAGATAAGGTTAAATAAAAACTTCAGCTAAAACTTTTATAAAAAAAAATTACAAAATTTCTCATAGGTAAATTTTAAAAATAATATACTATTAACCTTGAGGTATTTTTTCGAATTAAATTTGCGTATTGCTAAGTAGTTTTTTATCAATTATATAGCTAAAATGACATCAACCTAAGCATTATATTTTTGACTTAAAGGACAACTTTAGCTAGGGTCACAAATTCACCATTTTCCAAATTATTTTACCCTTTGCACCTCCAAAACTTTCTGACTGCACTTTTAAGTTAATTATGCATTTTTGTATAAGAATATTAGAAATATAAAAATCTTGCGCAGGAGTATTACCTAACCATTTCTTTTCATTTTTTGCATTTAAATAGTAAATAGTATGATACACGCCCTCTGGTTTTTCTTTGAAATGAATGTATAATTCTGAAGTGTTTTCATTAATAAACGTCTCCACTGAAAAAGATGAAGTGGCAGGTTTTGTTTCCTTTTTATTATATAATAATAACTCACCAAGAAATGCATTCTTTTTCCTATCGTTATTAATCCTAATTTAGATACTAAGCTGTTTTTTCGTGTAGAAATAGAAATGGTATTCGTAAACCATGAACTAAATTTCTTTAAAGGGTAAGTCAGAGTCTCTCCGTTTCATAGCTTAAAGTAAATCGCCTAACAAATCATTTCAGATTTGCTTTCTTCATATTCATTCTCACTTTTAATCATTAAATAGTAAACTAGAGCACTTATGCATCACTAGCTTTTAATTTGGCTAATAATAGTTTTGTCTTTAATCTTAGTGTCATCTGCAAGCATTAATGCCTTACTTAAAATTACGGATAATGTGGAATCGCCTTCAAAAGGAAGAAAAACTTCGTTTGTACGTTTAGACCTATCTGCCACAATACACAAGTATTGATCATTAGGTTTCATTAAAATATTACCACTCCCTAAATGTATTTTGTAAATTCTAATGGTTCCCTTAACCACAAGAAAATTACCTTCAAAAGAGCACTGGTCAGCAATCTTTAATTTTGGAATAATATTTTCTAGAAGTTCTTTTCTTTCTTGACCACTTACTGCAAGATTACCGAATGAAAAATCTGACCAGTAGCCATGATACCTTTCTTCTCCTCCATCTCTCCAATTAGGATCTGCCCCAATACTGGTTACCCCTACAAAAAGGTCTATATCTCTCATAGCCTCAGAAAAAACAATAGCAGGAACTTTATCCATTTCTACCTGACTCTCTTCATCATAAAAACGAACCTGATCTGTCTGTAAGTAATTGAAAATACCAGAATCATTGGCAGAATCTTGTATACCTTCTACCCAAAACTCTACACGATATTTCCAAGCAGCTATTTTTAATACAGGGGTATTATGAGAATCCCATTGTCCTTGAAGTGTATATGCCCAACCACGCTCCCTACACAGCGCAATAAATATATGTTGCCTTAAAACATGTGCCGCAAATCTATTGGAATATGTATTCGTGTTTTTTTCCGCATCTGTAACAATATATAACTCTCTATGTGCCTGTTTAAACGGTTGTTTTATTTCATTTTTCTCTAACCATCTTCGCCAAGATTGAACTTCGTTAACAGAAGAATTAACAGGATGCCATAAGGTAATTTTGGCATTTTTATAATTTTTTAAGATTACTTCATCAACATCTATAAACTCATTATTTTCATAAATAACACTCGTAGTTTTATCATCTATCTTGAAGTTCCAAATCAGTTTAGTTCCAAAAAAACGTAATAGATTATTATCTAAATACAACTTTTTCCATTGCTCGAAGTCCCATTCGCGTTTAGCTAAAAATATCTTTTCAATTCTACTCTTTTGAGCAGTAAGATTTGACTGTATATCTTTTACCTTTTTCTTATACCCTTTTAATTCTTCAGAAAAATTATCCTTTACAAATTTTGGGATAGACTTTATCTTTTTACTACTTTCATTTTCCCAAAGTAAACTAAAACTAGAACTGTTTTCAATTGTACCAATAGCTGTGTATTCTCCAAATTTTTGAATTAGCTGAAAGTCAGAATTCAAACCAAAATCCTGAACAGCCAATTCTTCAATTTCATACATAGTCTTACCTTCCGCTTTTGCTACACGCTCAATTGCCTTGGTAATTATTGATTGTACTGAAGGATATTTAATTTTCATTCTAAACTTAGTAAGTCTAGAAATACCATCTTGATATGGAAGCTTAGAAAAAGAATAAATGCAACCATTACCTAATTTAGCGCTTAGCGCGCCTACATTCCTTAATTTCTTATAACTCAACAACCCTAAAACCTCTATTATTTGGTTTAGCTCATCTTCATTTATCACAGCACTAGACCAAACAGCAGACCTTAATATTTGTATATTTTTATCTGCAATAAAATCGAACTCATATTCTTGGTTTTTATGTATCTGCCTAAAAAGATCTAAGGTGTCTTCTATCCATTTAATAAAACTTGGTTTTATCTTGTCTACACCTATTTTAGCAATTAACTCACCAGATGTTTTCAACCAGGAGTTGGCAGGCATACTTTTACCCCCTCCTTTAGAAAAGTGTTCTAATAATTCTTTAAAAACTTCTTGATCACTTTCTTTTAAAGAGGTAATAGTTTCATAAATACTATTACCCAAAGGATCGTTACGATCCACCTCAAATTCCGAGGAATTTTTACCAATATTTGAAACTCTGGTACCCAGTCTTATGTCATCTGCAGATAAATAATTTCCTTTGGTAATCGCCTTTTCCACCTTATTTAAGGTAGACCTTAATTCTGGGGATACTCCCGTTTTCTGTACTTCTTTCTCTATTTTACCCAACAAAGGTACTATAGGCCAGTTGAAGCTATATAAATGTCCTTCGCTACCATGCATAAACCCGTTTATAATTTCTAATATGTCCTCATCATTAAAATGTATATCTGAAGCCCTAATTAATAAACTCAATACATTTTTAGCGGTGTCTTTTAAGAAGTATCCATCATCTCCCCAATCTGTTTTGGTTTGACCGTTTTTGAGATAGATTAAATCAAAAATAAATTCTTTTCTAAAAGACGACGGCATCTTTTTGAGTTCTTTATACTTGGGTATATCAGTTAATTTAACCGAATATCCATCTCTATATTCTAAGGCTTCTTCAAAAAATTCTTTACGAAAACTGATTACCTCTGGACTTATTTCTAACTTACTTTCAATGTCGTTATTCACCCCAAATAACTTCTTAATAATATCTTTCATAGACTATCCTCCTACTAATTGTGTAAGCTTTACAAAAGCAATTTCCGTGGTTTTAGATACCAAAACTTCTTGCTCTAAATCTTCGGCTTGTTTATTGTCTATAAGTATAAAATAACCGTTCTTTTGAAAGGCATCTAAAGCAACCAAAATCTGTTTCTCCATATCTATCTGTTTGTCACGTTTTTTTAACCTGAATCCGTTTAATGTTTTCTCAGCTTCACTAGGCTGAATTAAACCTTTAAAATATTCGGGGAGATTTTTATTATACGTTTCAACCTCAGATTCTACTCTAGCAGATATTAATTCTTTGACCGTAGTTCGTTCATTTTGAACGGCAATCTCTATCTGATTTAGAATATCGCCCGTAAATGTCGCATCTTTTATAGTTAAGACCATTTTGAAGTTTTTCTAAATTTATGGATTTTAAAAATTTCTAAAGAAACTTATCTGTTTAATTAATTTTTAAATCCATAATAAACAGGTCATCCCTTTTTAAACATAATCAGAAAAAATATCCGTTATTTTTTTGATATTTTAGCCATAATAGCGCATTACATGAATATTGAAGATTTACTTGGGGAGTACAATATAATTGGTAGCAACCAAGATGAAGAATCTAATAGCTACAAAGGAAAACTGATTTTGTCTTTGGATGAGAATAGTAGAATAATTGCCATGTGGACTATTGGCACAGACCAAACACAAACAGGCACAGGATTCTTTAAGAATAACATTCTGGTTATAAACTTTAGATATTCTGGCGAAGATCAAAATGTTTATAAAGGTGTTGTCGTATACCAGTGCCTTAGCAAAGATGTTCTAGACGGATTTTGGTCTGAGAAGCATGGAAATCCGCTTTATTTAGGAGAAGAACGTTGTTTTAGAATTAAAACGAACGCTGAACTATTAGATTAAGACTACATAGCAAACATGATATGGCACCCTATAAACCCTATCACCGCCAAAATAATACCTACTAAGAATACATGAAAAGAAGTTCTAAGTAGTTTAAACTTTCTATCTATAGTCTTACCTAAATGAAACGTATCTCTTGCAATGGTTTTGTAAAGTTCGTCTCCCTTATACATTAAACTCGTTAGCCCTTCGGTATACTCTTCTTCATTCATGGTATTAAAATTACCGTAGAACAAAAGGTTATTAGTCCCCTTATCACCATGAGTAAGTTCTGGTCTAGTCGCAAATACGGCATATGCTATAGAAATGAGATTGGTTCCTAACATTATAATTGCCGGATATATAAGATGTGGGTCTTTATCTAATTGACTTAATACGGTACCTAAAATTATAGAAAGAATAAGCGCGTTTATGGAAATAAGAATGTTCGATTTTCTATCAATCATCGTATTCAAGGTATACTGATTTTTAGATACCAAACGAAACAAAGTTTCCGCACCACGTTCTGAACGAGGTTCAACTTTTGAGAGTTTCTTCTTTAATTCTTTTAGCTTCTCTTTATCAATACCCAATTCTTTTCTTAATTGCTTATCGATTTCTTTGGCTTCTTCTTTATCGTTTATCATATAATGTTTATAAAGCTATCAATTGGTGTTCTTTAAAATTTGGCATTTTTATATTAAAATGCTCATAAACAGATTTCGGAATTCCTAAATCAGCCATAAACACTTCTACCTCGTTTGGTAATTTTTCCAAAATAGTTTTAGGAGCCGCCAAGGTCATTACTTGGTTTGCTTTAAACCCTAACAATTCTCCATCTTTAGAAATACCAACGGGAATGTCCAAGGATATTCTAAATGCCGATGATGCGTTGGCTAATGCAATACTCTTGACAAATGCATCTGATAACGGTAATCTTTGAGAGAAACCTAAGTAGGCATCTACCCAAATATCAGTGGTTTCCGGGATGCCTTCTTTTGCCCCAAATAACAATGCTCTTTCTAATTGTGCTTTTGGCAGGTCTTTAGTTATAGGAACTACCAAATCTAAATTCACATTAAACCCCCAAGCAGCAAGTCTGCGAGCAGCTACTAAACCGCCGCCGCCATTGTTTCCATTTCCAACTCCAATGGTTATTACCGAACTTTCATTTGCTTTTTTGGCGATTAATCTAGCCAATTGAAGCCCTGCATTTTCCATCATCAATTCAATGGACAAGTTATATTTTTCAACCGCCCAATAATCCATCTCTTTAAAAGCTTCTAAGGAAAGACTGGTTACCTGCATATTTACTTTTTATAGGTGTTAATAGCTTCCGTAAAAAACTGTACCGCTTGTTCTTTATTAATTCTTGTAGCTGGTAAAACTGCTCCTTTGAACCCTTCATTTTTCCACTCGCCTAAGGAAAGTGAATCAAACTTAGAAGTATCTAGTCCATCGTGACCTTTGTATCCGCTGATATAAAAATAGTGTTCAGTGACCATCGTATCGGGTACTGCTAAACCAAAGCCTATTGCCAAATCATCAGAAATAATAACATAAGCACCTGAATCAAAATGATGGGGCCAGATTCGAATGTCTGATTCTAAACCATTTACGGCAAGTGTCTTTTCTAAACTAGATTGCGTTAAAGTTCTTAAATCGGCAAGCTCTTTTAATTTTGAAGCATCGAGCTTAAAGGTGAAAGTATCATCAATTGAATACGGCAGGTCGTAATGAAAATTATAGGTATACTTCTTACCCAAATATGTATTCGCAGAATTCGTTAACCATTCTAATACTTGGTGATGGGTTTTCCCGTCCAACGCAAAAGAAGCGTTGTTCTTAGGGGAATTCCAATCCAAAGAAAAGGTATTGTAGTTTAAGGTTAATACATCTCCATCTACTGATAACGGGTGTGTTTCTAGACGTTGCTTACCAATAGACCATCCAAGATTAGTGTGGCTATCATCTGCCTTTTTCTCTACAAAACTTATTCCTGCTGCAGCTAAATATTGTGCTGCTAAGTGCATCATTTTTTCCATCTATATTTTGTTTTTAGGGGTTAACACCGCCATAATTAATTCCTGTTAAACGATGCATATCATGATTGAAAGTAGATAAGTCATCAAAATTGAATTTTGAGATATCATCATGACCACAGGCTCTCGCAATAACCTTGATAAGGTTGTTTGTGGCATCAAAATAGTTATGTAATTGTTTTGCTGAAGAATCAATTATCAATCTACTTCGCAATGATTCTTTTTGAGTTGCAATACCCACCGGACAATTGTTACTACCACAAGCACGCATACCCAAACAACCAATTGCCTGTAAAGCCGAGTTTGATACGGCAATAGCATCTGCACCTAACATAAGTGCTTTACCAAAATCTTCTGCAATACGTAAACCTCCTGTAATTACCAAGGTTACATCTGTAGCACCTACTTTATCTAGATATTTTCTTGCTCTTGCCAAAGCAGGTATTGTAGGTACATTAATATTATCTCTTAATATGGTTGGTGCTGAACCTGTTCCCCCACCTCTACCATCTAAGATGATATAATCTACACCTACATCTAATGCAAACTGAATATCTTTTTCTATATGACTGGCTGCTATTTTGAATCCGATTGGAATACCACCAGTACGCTCTCTTACTTTTTCTGCAAAAGATTTGAAGTCATCTACACCATGAAAATCTGGGAAAGTTGCCGGAGAAATTGCCGTTTCGCCTTCTTTTAAACCTCTTACCTCAGCAATTTCCTTACTTACTTTAGCTCCTGGCAAATGACCGCCAGTTCCTGTTTTTGCTCCTTGTCCGCCTTTAAAATGGAACGCCTGTACTTTATCTAGCTTATCCCACGAAAATCCAAATTTTGCCGAAGCCAGTTCATAAAAATACTTGCTGTTATTTTCTTGCTCATGAGGTAACATTCCGCCTTCTCCTGAGCAAATACCTGTACCTGCTAACTGCGCTCCTTTAGATAAAGCTATTTTAGCTTCTCTAGATAATGCGCCAAAACTCATATCACTCACAAAAAGGGGAATATCTAAATGTAAAGGCTTCTTGGCTTTAGGACCAATAACCACCTTTGTTGCCACTTCATCTTCATCTAACAAAGGTCTGCTTGCCAATTGGGCAGGCAAAAATTGAATATCGCTCCATTTTGGCAACGTATTTCTATCCACTCCCATGGAAGCCGAGAATCCGTGGTGACCCAAGTTTTTTAATCCATTTGTGGCTAATTCTTTTATATACCCTGTATACGGTTCTGTTTCTTCAGGATGGGTATCTGCGTAAGCTCCTAAATAAGCGTCTCTATTAAACGGCTGCGGACTATCTTCTAGATAAGCATCTATCTCTTCTTCATCTACAAATAAATTGTCCCCTTCTATTTTAGTAATAAACTTTTGTAAAACCTCTGCATTATTGTATTCTGAAACTCCGGTATCTACTCTATAATCCCAACCGTGAACACCACAAATAAGGTTATGACCATCTACATGACCATCGGACATTAGTGCGCCTCTATGCAGACATCTACCGTACAATACAGAAATATCATCATCAAATTTTACAATAACTAAATCCAAACCATTGACTAATGCGTGTTCTGGTTTCTTGTTTTCTAAAGTGCTTACTTGAGCAATTGCAATTGGTTTTTTCATTGGTTGTGTTTTTTTAGTTAAAATGAAAAGCCTAGTGCGAAGACTATACGCCCCCCATCTACACTATTAAAATATCCTAGATTTACCGTAAATGCCTCGGCTCCTATAAGCCAAGCTGACGCACCTACCGAATTATGCCATTTATTAGAAGTATCATCTTCAACCCAAACCCTACCATAATCGAAACTACCGGTAAGTCCAAATCTAAACGGAACAAGGCTGGTTCTTAACCCTCCTAAAGGAAACCTTAAATCTGTATTCTGATAAAAAGATTGTTTTCCTGTAAATCTTTCGTTTCTAAATCCTCTTAAACTTTTGATACCACCAATAGTTGCTGCATGATAGAACTCAAAATCATCACCAATCAATGCTTCCCCTGCAATCTTGGTCGCAAAAACTATACTTCCGCTTTTGGTTAGTTTATGGTCTATAATTAATTGTGGTTGTATGTATGCAAAGCTATTATCTGCGTCGGTATTACCTATATTCGTTTTATAACCTATAGTCAAACCTGCATCTAGTCCTAAAGTAGGGAAAGCGGCACTATTTTTATTTTTAAAATTATAAGCAGTTTCTACACCTGCATAAGTTTGCCTGTCAAAAATTGTATTGGTCTCTGGTAGTTGGGCAAGAAAACGACCTTCTGTATTATCAACCTCAAAAGATTCTATTAAAGGTTTAAAAAAGAAAGAACCTCCGTTAATACCTTCCCATTGCAATGAAACCCCTGCTTTAAATTTACTAATTCTAATTCTATTAAAATCTAAATCTTCCTCATCAGCATCATAGAGCGTTTCATTTCCAAAACCGAAGAAATTCTCTGAAAAACTAGGACTTGTATATAAACCTTCTAAACCAAAATTCCAGTTATGAAATATATTTGAGAATTCACCTTTATACGACAAATCGAAACCTGACGTACTGGTATAATATGCTGCATTGATACTGTGTTTATAAGTAAATGGATTGCGTTGTAAACTATATGATGTATGATTGCTTATCACTCCTAATTTCACTCCGTCATCCGGATTAAATGCTATGATAGGCAACAACTGATTAAAATTATATTTTACTTTTTTATGATCGTAATTATTTAATTCATAATCATTTACTAACCATTTTTTAGATCTTTTATTTACAATGGTATTCTCCTTATCCTTGTAATCGTATAATTTTACTTTTCGAGTATTCTTAAAATCGTAGGTATCGTTTTTCTTTCCTCCTACTATTTTAATTTTTATAGGATGATCTCCTTCTCCTTCTACCGTAAAAGTATCTTTACCATCTAACCCAAAGAGCCAAATTTCTTTGGTAATATCATTTGAAAATGTATGATTCAATAGACCTAAATCTTTACGGTCTATTTTTACCGAAGTCTTTCCATCAGCCAACCTCGTTATTGTAAAATCATCTGCTTTTTGTGTTCCAGTAACTACTTGAAATTTATTCAAATAGAGGTAATACGCTTTTGAAATCTTTTTAAGATTATCTCGTCTGCCTTTTAATTTCTGCTTTATATCATCGATAACAGGTCCTTTTATTTCTTCGGGAATTGCTTCAAAAGCATTTTCAATATCAGCATCTGATAGTTCTTTTTGAATATGATCAGTTTGCTTTTCCCATTCTTCCCATCCAGAGGCATGAATAAAAGTTAGGTCTAAATGATACGGAGACGTTGCAAACCATTTTACACTTCTAAGATTTTCATCATAAGTTTGCATTTTACGCAACCCCGGTATTACTCTAGTTAGAAAACTAATTAAAGTACCGTCGTATTTTGAAAATGCTTGATCCCTGTCTCTAGGTATTGGGCTGCAATACTCCGTTCCATCTTCATTTTTATAAAGCGCCCAGCGCCATTGGTCTTCGTGACGGTCCCAATCTCCTAAAAGCATATCGAATATTCTTGCACGGATATAAGAAGGCTCATCTACTACAGATTTACCCGACCTGTTTATTTCTTGTAAAACATCAGCAGTACTTAATATTTTCAACGGTTTCCCAAAACTCTCTGCTTCTATTTGTGTGTCGCCCACATGCTCTTCAATCATATATAATTCATCACCAAACTCGTCATTATAAACACCTAATGTTTCTTGTTTAGGAATGTAATATAAAATAGGATTGGTATGATTGACACTAACCGCATCAGACAATCCACCTATAACAAAAGGAGTATATGGGTTTGAAGTTGTATAAAAATCGGCTAAAAATTTATCTACGGTTGTACCGTCTAAAACATCGCCAATATAAGTTTCTTGAAAAGCATTCGCTTGTAAAAACTTTATGGTACTCTTTTTTAAAGCGCGCATAACATACTGCTTACCCCCTTTATCTTCTAATCTAAGTGATTTTGATTGTTGCCCTCCTCCTCGTTTCAAAGGAGTTAAACCGCCCATCAAAGTATCTAAGAAAACAACTGGCACATCAACTTCTTTACCATAGAATTTACGATAATGTTCACCCCAAAGCGCCTTATAGAATCCACTTTTAGTAGCAGCTTCTTTAGTATAAATAGCTGCTGATTTAGTTGTTCCGAGATTTTCATCGAAGTTGTACACTTCTAAATCTTCAGTTTCGCTCTTTAGAACGGTCGTCTTAAAAACCTCATTAAAAGTTCCGTTTTCTAAAGCATAGTATTTTGCTAATACACTACCATTAATAGTAATATCTAAACGTACATAACCCTTTTTAGTAATAGAAAAATCACCTTGTTCGCCATTTTTTACTGCTTCAAGTTTACCAGCTGCTCCACTTATAATTTGAGGTACATTACCTTTTATATACTGTAAATTTTCACTTTGACCTGATAAAAAGATAACGTTATCT
The DNA here is from genome assembly GCF_900142175.1 of Maribacter aquivivus. NCBI lineage: Bacteria > Pseudomonadati > Bacteroidota > Flavobacteriia > Flavobacteriales > Flavobacteriaceae > Maribacter > Maribacter aquivivus. The sequence goes on from NZ_FQZX01000002.1 coordinate 977,561, forward strand.
GCACCGACGGCAATTGTCTTTAATCTGTTTCTAAGTGATCGGTATTGCTTATTTTGAAATTCTTGTGTAGAGAATCCGCCAATATTACTAAGAAAACCTTGTTTACTATATGTTTTTGTTGGGTGATGTATTGCAACAAAAACGATTTTGCCTTGTGCTTTTTTTATGCGATTTTCAAATTCCAAAAAGAATAAAGTTCTATTCTGAATTTCAGATTCTTCATTAATATAAATGTGATCGTCCCAATTTTCTAAGAACCATTGAGAATCTACCGTTATCAATTCTACGTTTTCTCCCAAATCTTGATGCTTAATAGGTTCCGCATCATCAGGAGAAAACTTAGCTTTGCTATTTTTCTGAATATATTTTTCAATATCAGAAACACTTTTATACCCATTTACCCACTCTTTATTACCAGGAATAAAAATGACATCATTTCCTAAATTTGATAATATAGACAACTGCTTATCCAATGATTTTTCTATTTCAGTTTTAGGTGCAGCGTTACCTAATATTAATACGGTAGGCTTATTTACTAATTGCGATTTTTTTAAAATCTCAGAGAGCACTTCAGTATCAGAAACATCCCATGTGTTGGCTGTAACATAAATGGACCGCTCTATTTCTTGAGAAGAAACAGTACTCGTAACTAATGCTAAAAGGAAGATTAGGAGAAAATGGGTGAACTTTTTCATTATCGTTGGTTTACTTAGTGTTTGTACTTAAAGTGGTTTGTGAATATGATATAAATTTTGAATCATAATCAATGACGTTGTCTTTACGCATTGTACTTAATATGTTATTGACCGTCTGTCTAGAAGTGTTTGTTAAGTTGGCAATATCTTTGTGAGAAAGAAGATTCTTTGCTATTACCCTTTCCTTATTACTTTCACCGAACTCTTCTATGTAGGCTTTAATAAATTCAGAGATTCTTGTCTTACTGTCTTTGTATAACAGGTCTTGAAGTCTTGTCTCTAATTTTCTAATGCGAAGACCATATATTTTTAACAAGCCATTTTTTAAAGATTTATGCTCTTCCATCAAATCTTCCATCATATCAGATTCGATATAACAAATAACTACGTCCTCTAGAGCTATGGCTACTTCTTTAGATGAGCTATCTTTATCATAAATGGATAATTCTCCAAAAATATTTCCCTTCTTAACGACATACTTTACAATGTCACAATCAGAGTCCATAATCTTAACAGATCCATTTTTCAAAAAGAAAATGCATTTTCTATCTCGTGCTCCTATTTCAATGACACTGCCTTTATCTACATGATCCATTTCTAGAAGATCACATAGTTTCATCATAGAAGGCATCCCTAACTTTTTAAAAAGGCTAAATCCTTCTAAGAACCAATATTTAGTTATTGCTTTCAAAATATAATTTTAACAAAACCAATATTACTGATTATCAATAGTATGCAGAAGCTTTAAATTTAACAGAGTTACTTCATACGACAGTTGAATAGATTTTATGGAGCTGCGAATGCAAAAAATATTACCTAATCAATAATGCTCCTAAATCTTTTTAAAATTGGTCGGTTTTAACATTCAGTCGTATTATTATCCTAATCTTTCATAATTATTTTAACATTCCCCTAAAAAATATCTTTCATGTTCAAAAAACACTAGCCCTAAAATTGTATATAAATGACGTAATTTGCACCCCCATTTACTCAATAATATATTATTAGAATTATAGAAATATGACGAAAGATCACGAGTTTTTTATGAGAAGAGCCATTGAAATGGCAGCAAAAGGAATGAACTCTAATGCAGGTGGCCCTTTTGGTGCTGTAGTTGTAAAAGACGGAGAAATTATTGCTGAAGGTCATAATAAAGTAACCTCAACAAATGACCCTACTGCACACGCAGAAATGGTTGTTATACGAGATGCCTGTAAAAAATTAAGTACTTTTCAACTTACAGATTGCATTATTTACACCTCTTGCGAGCCTTGCCCCATGTGTTTTGGTGCCATTTATTGGGCTAGACCAAAAGCAGTTTATTATGGTTGTGATAAAGCAGATGCAAAAGCGATTGATTTTGACGACCAATTTATTTACGATGAATTGGAAGTTGATATGAAAGACAGACAAATTCACTTTAAACAAATGTTACAGGAAGAAGCTGTTGAAGTTTTTAACAACTGGGCTTCTAAAAACGACAAAACAAGATATTAGAAAAACTATCTACTGTTTATTACCTATTTCAAAAAAGAGAGAAAAACAATGCTTGTTTTTCTCTCTTTTTTTGCTCGTGATTGTATTTGTTCTCAAGTAGTCTTGTTTTCTAACCTTGTATGTAATTGATACTACATATCTCTTTCTATGCGACGAAAACCAATGTGTAATTATCCATAAAAATAGGAGAAATTATATTTTCTATCAACTTTGCTTCGGGAACTTAACTACTAAAGGCTGATTTACTTTTTTAGCAAATTGAGCAAAATAATTATTCCACTCTTTTTTAGTATTGAATTGTTTACTTTTTTTCCAGCTAAATCCGGTATAATAAGCTACTTCACCATAAATCACTTTTAAATGGGCATACAGATTGCTTAAATCTTTAGCGTTAGTCACACACTTGTCATAACCCAATAACGTGTTTGACTTAGCTACAATACCTGCCCCTAATTCAGTTCCCAAAAAAGGTTCAGACAAATAAACCGATTGAAATCTCGAGTATCCTTACAATACTAATTCAACTAATTTATAAAAAACTTACTACTGGAATTATAAACTTTGACGCATTAACCCTTCTTGGGCGACCGAAGCTACTAAAACCCCTTTTCTATCGTAAACACTACCTCTTGCAAATCCGCGAGAATTAGATGCACTTGGGCTGTCCATACTATACAATAACCATTTTGTAATATCAAATTCTCTATGAAACCAAATTGCATGGTCTAAACTAGCATAAAATGTCTCCCCCTTATTCAATTGCTCTCTATGTGGTAAAGTGGCTGTTGTTAGTAAGTTATAATCAGAAGCGTAAGCTAATAATTGTTGCTGCATCGGTAAATTAATTTCAGCCGTATCAGAAGTTCGAAGCCAAGTATTAAAAAAAGGAGAACCATTCTCTACCAACTGGGTTGTAAATTTTTCTACGGGTTTAAATTCAAACACTTTAGGTTGTATTGCCTTAAGTCTTTTATATGCCGTTGGATGCAGTTCTTTTATCTCTTCAACTTGTTCTAAACTTGTAGTTAATTTCTCTGGTGGAATTAAATTAGGCATTGGAAATTGATGATTTACTCCGTCAGCTTTTACTTGAAAAGATGCCGCCATATTAAAAATAGCTACTCCATTTTGTTTCGCCACTACTCTTCTCGTTGTAAAACTACCTCCATTTCTAATAGTATCTACCTCATAAACAATAGGATACCTTAAGTCTCCTCCTAAAATAAAATAACCGTGTAATGAATGCGCAATACGATCTTCTGGTACTGTTTGATAAGCTGCATGCAAAGCTTGTGCTAGCACTTGCCCTCCAAAAACCCTTCCCCAGGGCGCTTGATAATTTTGCCCTTCAAAGGTAGTATCATCTATTTTTTTCAGGGTTATCAACTCTATTAATTCTTTAATTGTCTGCATGTATAATAACTGGTTGTAAGTGGAACAATTTAAGTATAAAAAAACTAAAAGCGTATGGTAACAGCGATTCACTTCTAGAAAAACAGTAAAGAAAAACACCTAAAATTACACATAAAAAATACTTCCTTTCACTTATACGATAATGTAAAACTGTACTCTCCAATTAAATTATAAGGTGTGTAAAAATCCAAAAAAATGAAGTTCTAAGCACACAAGCTAATTACGAAAAATGAGACTTTCATTAAACCATTATATTAAATCACTGAATTTTTGTTAAAATATTGATTATTTCCAAAGCTTTTTCTACCATTGTTATTAATAAACGATATCTCATTTTAAAAAACTAACACCCTTATTTCGTTTTAATAACTCATATAATTCTAGACAGCTTACCAAATCTGCTTACCCCAATAACAAATTATAGATGTAGACTCAATGACAAGAAATTAAACACCTAAAAAATTAACTAATAATAAATAAAAAATGAAAGACGCAGTAATTGTATCAACAGCTAGAACTCCTATGGGGAGAGCATATAAAGGGGCAATGAATGCCACCCAAACGCCTACAATGGCAGGTTGGGCAATACATGAAGCTGTTAAACGCTCTGGGGTAGATCCGGCAGAAATAGATGATGTAATTATGGGTTGTGCTTTACCTCAAGGGTCTTCAGGTATGAATATTGGACGAATGGCCGCTCTTGCAGGTGGTTTACCAGTAACAGTCTCTGGTATGACCGTGGACCGCCAATGTTCTTCTGGTATGATGGCGATTGCGACCGCTGCTAAACAAATTTTATATGACGGCATGAGTGTTGCAATAGGCGGTGGAGTGGAATCTATTTCTATGGTTCAAAACGAACATATGAATACATTTCATATGGTAGACAAAAAATTAAAAGCTGTTCATAAAGATGTTTATATGCCAATGCTGCAAACTGCAGAAGTTGTTGCTAAGCGCTATAATATAAGTCGTGAAGCGCAAGATGCATATGCTCTTCAATCTCAAATGCGAACTGCAGCCGCTCAAGAAGCAGGAAAATTTGATGATGAAATTATTCCAATTGAAACGATTAAAGCAATCGTAGACAAGGAAACTAAAGAAATGAGGTTTCACCCTGCTTATTTAAACAAAGATGAAGGTAATAGACCTGAAACCACGGCTGAAGGTTTGGCAGGTTTACGCTTAGTAAATGAAGGCGGAACAATAACCGCTGGTAATGCTAGCCAAATGTCTGACGGTGCATCTGCCTGTGTTTTAATGGATTCTAAATTAGCAGAACAACGTGGTGTTTCACCACTAGGTATTTATCGCGGTATTGCCGTTGCCGGTTGTGAGCCTGACGAAATGGGAATTGGGCCTGTTTATGCAATTCCAAAATTATTAAAGGCACATGGCTTAAAAATGAGTGATATTGGTCTTTGGGAACTTAATGAGGCTTTTGCCGTTCAAGTGCTATATTGTCAAGAACGTTTAGGTATACCGAATGAATTAATGAATGTCAACGGTGGCGCTATTTCAATAGGTCACCCCTATGGCATGTCTGGTTCAAGAATGGTTGCCCATGCATTGATTGAAGGAAAAAGACGTGGTGCCAAATATGTAGTATCTACCATGTGTGTAGGTGGCGGAATGGGTGCTGCAGGACTTTTTGAGGTGGTTTAATTATCACTTTAAACATTATAATTAATACAACCATTACACATTTTATATAAACAACCTCGTGGCGAACCCACGAGGTTTTATTTTCCGGTACATCAACCACTAAAATCTAAGCAAACTTTTATATAGCTATAATTTAATGTGGCATTTATATTACTCATATTTGAATTATTCTACACCTTAAGCAACACTACTTCTTTAAATCTTCAGCACAATTTTCTTCAATTAAATAGATACCTACACCTAATGCTTTACTATGAAATTGTATATAAAACACAAGATTACCCGTTTTAATTTAAATCACTAAAAGAACATTTAAATTATCATTTACATAAAATTTTAATATAAAAATTATTAAATTAATTTATTAAACTAGTTTAATTTAATTATTCAATGATTAACATATATTAGAGCGAACATTAAACCAATCAACCAAAATGAAAAAATTCCTCTTAACAACATTGGCAATTTTTGCTTTTTCAACAGTCGCTCTTAAAGCACAAACCACTATTTCTGGAGTAATTACGGATACTGAAATAGGCGAGCCCTTAATTGGTGCCAACGTTATAATTCAAGGAACAAATACCGGTGCAAGTACAGATTATGATGGTAAGTTTTCAATAACCAGTAATGAACCTTTACCCTGGAATTTATCAATAAGTTATGCCGGCTATGCTTCTAAAATTATAGCGGTAACAACTGCAAGCACCAATTTAAAATACGATTTAAAACAAACCGCGTTCATTGTTGACGAAGTTGTAATTTCTGCATCACGAAGAAGAGAGAAAGTACAAGAAGCTCCAGCCTCTGTAACGGTTCTTTCGGCTAAAAAATTGGTCGGCTCACCACAAATTGATGCCGCTAGAAATTTGGTAAATGTACCAGGTGTCACTGTTCAACAGCAATCTGGCTCTAGAATGAATTTTGAAATGAGAGCAGCTGCAAGCACCTTTAGTACAAGAGTTTTTCCTATTAAAGATTACAGAAGTTTAGTGGCTCCAGGAAATAATACATTTCAATCAGATAAATCTGGTCTTAGTAATATTGATTTAGAAAGAATTGAGGTAGTAAGAGGTGCGGGTTCTGCACTTTACGGTCCTGGTGTAACTTCTGGTGTTATACATTTTATTACCAAAGGCGCAATAGACCACCCCGGAACCACACTTCAAGTTTATGGTGGTGAATTAAATACATATGGCGCTGCTTTAAGACATGCGACTAAAGTTTCTGATAAATTCGGTTTCAAAATAAATCTTCAATACAATAGAGGTGATGAATTTACACTTGATGGTTCTGAAGGCACAACTGCAGCTGATGGCACTTTCACAAGACAAATTGATAAGTTTCAATCTACTATTATACAACCTGCCCTAACTGCTGAAGGTGTAGTAGATAATAGAGTGCCAGGCAGAACTTTACTAGAATTGACTCCTAGAGCAGATGGAAATGTGATGCAAGATTATTATTGGAATATGGGTTCAGATATAACATTAGAATTCCGTCCGCAAGATGATTTAAGTATCATTGTAGCAGGTGGATTAAATCAAGCTTCTTCTGTGTTTTATAATGATTTAGGGGAGGGTTTATCACAACCACAAGAAGTTTGGGGACAAGCAAGAATGCAAAAAGGAGGGTTGTTTGCTCAATTTTATACAACTCACACGAATTTTGGTCCTGAAGACAGACCTATATTTTTATATCAAACAGGTAATAGAACTCCAACAGCTATAAAACAATACGAAGGGCAATTGCAATATAACTTTGATATTCCTGATTTTTTAAATTCAAATTTTACGGTTGGGTCAGATTACCGTCTTACTAAAACAGATACCGAAGGATTAGTGCATGGTAGAAATGAAAACGATGATGATTATAATGTATTCGGTATCTATGCACAGGGTAAATTTGAATTGGCAAAAAAGTTAGATTTAGTTTTGGCAGGACGTTTTGATAAATTTAATATTCCTGACGAAACTGCCGTTGCTCCTAGAATTGCATTAGTTTATAAAGCAAGTCCAAAACATACGTTTAGAGCTTCTTTTAATAATGCTAGTTTCTCCCCTTCTGCGTCCGAATGGAATTACGATTTCCCTGTTAATTCTCCTGTTCCGGGCTTTTTTGACTTTTGGTTAGCGGGGTCAAATGACATACATTCATTTGATAATGCAACAAGTATCGAATTTTTAAATCATAACATAACAGCTGCTGGTATAAGTGCGGCCACCGGTATTCCTATTGAGGCACTAACGCCTCTTGCAGGTGCACTTCCGCAAGAATTACCTAAAGAATTATTAGGCACAGGCGGTCTTAGTAATGAGTTTGTTCATCAATTCGCATCAGGCTCCTTAATTGCAGCTATGCAAGCCAATGGTTTAGAAGATTTTATTGATGATATTCAAGGCGTATTGGCAAATAGCCCTACCGGAAACAACGGAACATTTCTTGGAATTAACGCATTGGAAGGTGGCGCACCTAATAATAATTTAACCAACACAGTACGTGGGGTAATAGCAACATCTAAAACTTATGAAGTTGGTTACAAAGGGATTATTGGTGATAAATTTTCTGCTTCTCTTGATTTATATGCTATTACAGAAAGAGGCGGTTTTGACTTTACAGCAATTGCTCCGTTAATAGGTTTAAATGGTTTTAGTCAAGATCCATTTTTAGCTAAAACAGGAGAATTAATAGGCGCATTAGTAGAGGCTGGTTTACCTCAAGAATCTGCCACAAGTTTAGTCTCGCAAGCTTATGCAGGTACTGCTGCCCTGATTCCGAATTTTTATGGAACCGGTAGTGTTGAAACTAATAGAGTGCCACAAGATGATGGTATTTTACATGTTGCCGCAGGTTACAGAGTTTTTGATGCTCCTTATACAAGATATGGTGCAGATTTAGGTCTTCAATATTTTGCATCAGAAAAGTTAACATTTTTTGGTAACTATTCTTGGGTTAACGCTTCTGAGTTTGAAAGAGAACAAGGTGATGGTAGTGCACCATTTACTACTTTTTTAAATGCACCTGCAAATAAATATCGATTAGGAGCAAATTATGGAGAAGAAAAAGGAATTAGAGCTAACGTATCTTTTCAACATGATGATGCCTTTACCGCAAGTGCCGGACAGTTTTCTGGTGAAGTACAAGAAAAAAACTTAGTAGATGCCGGTATTGGCTACGTATTTAATAACGGTTTGGCGGTAGATTTATCAGCTCAAAATTTATTTGATAATGAATACAGAGCTTTGGTTAACATGCCTGCAATTGGTAGAAGAGTTATTGCTAAATTAACTTATAACTTCGGTGGAAATAAAAAATAACAATAGTTTTAAAAAAAAGGCAAATGTTGATGTTATGAACCAAAGTAAAACTTGAAATAGATTCAGTTATGAGGCTTGATGAATAAAAATTTTATTTTGAGAGCCTCTATAAAGCAGTTTCTTAATTGAACAAAATGTCTATATTTATAGAGTCCCAAAAGATTTTATAAATAAATGACTGCAACTGCTTCCAAAGATTATTTAAAGAACCTTAAAAATAAAATTCTTTCATATACAGAAGTTGACGAAGATCTTTTAAACCACTGGTTAGGCTATTATAAAAGAATTGATGTTAAGAAGGGTGATACCTTAATTTCTCCTGGGCAAATGGTAGAGCATTTTTACTATGTTGCAAAAGGCTGTATTTACTATTATAAATTGGAAGAAGGTGAGCAAAAAGTGCTTGAATTCTATACAGAAGATATCTTCTTTACGGATTTACCTGCCTATGTAAAAGAAACACCTTCTGACTATTATCTAAAAGCTTCTGAAAATACTATTGTATATGCCATATCAAAATCTGACGGCGAAAATTCATTTAAAAAATCACATCAGTTAGAGCGTTTTGGCCGCCTTTCAATGCAAGAGGCCTTTATGAAAATTTTTACTCGGGTCGAAAGATTAAGTAATAGAACAAACGAAGAACGTTATCTACGTCTATTAGAAAAACGCCCAGATTTACTTCAAAGAGTACCACAGTATTTAATTGCCTCATATTTAGGGCTAACTCCAGTAGGACTTTCAAAAATTAGAAAGCGCATAAGCATATCTCAACAGAGTTAAATAATTAACAACTACATATTTTTATTCTATTTTTCACCGCTCAAATTATCATAATCGTAAAATTTTAACCTTATATTATTATTTTATTAAACTGGTTTAATCAGTTTCGTATGAATTAATTCTAAATTGTCGTACGATAATTTCAAAGACAAAATTCGATATGGCAAACCAATATGTAGATTTAGAAACCCTTAAATTTTTATTATACAAAGTACATAGTGTACAAGATGTACTTGAGCAAGAACGTTATGCCGAGTATGACAAAGACTCCATAGAAATGCTTTTAAATTCTGTCAAGGATTTCTCTGACAAAGAATTATTCCCTTATTTCAGAGAGATGGATGAACAACCGGCGCATTTTAAAGATGGTGAAATTGTAGTACATCCGCAGGTAAACAAATACATGAAAGCCGCTGGTGAAATGGGTTTTATTTCTGGATCTTTCTCATACGAAGATGGTGGTATGCAATTGCCACAAATGGTATTGAATGCTTCTGCTTTTATACAAGAAGCTGCTAATAATTACTTACCTGGTTATGTTGGTTTAACTGTTGGTTCTGCAGAATTAATAACACATTTTGGCAATAAAGAACTTAACAAAACCTATGTGCCAAAAATGCTAGAAGGTACCTGGGGCGGTACAATGTGCTTAACAGAACCACAAGCAGGTAGTTCTTTATCGGATATTGTTACCTCTGCCACGCCAGATGGCGATTCATATAAAATAAACGGACAAAAAATATTTATTTCAGGAGGAGATTATCAAGGTGCAGAGAACATTGTGCATTTGGTATTAGCTCGAATAAAAGGAGCTCCTGCAGGTACAAAAGGAATTTCCCTTTTTGTAGTACCAAAAAAGAGACCAACCGCAGATGGGGGATTAACTCCAAATGATGTTACCACGGTTGCAGATTTTCAAAAAATGGGTCAGCGAGGGTACTGTACAACACACCTCTTTTTCGGAGATAAAGAAGATTGTACTGGTTGGTTAGTTGGTGAGCCAAACCAAGGTTTAAAATATATGTTCTTAATGATGAACGGAGCAAGAATTGGCGTTGGTAGAGGTGCTGCAGCAATTGCAACAGCTGCTTATCATGCTTCTTTGAATTATGCGAATGAAAGACCTCAAGGACGTAAGCTTACAAGCACAGGTAAAAAAGATGCTAATCAAGAGCAAACATTAATTATTAACCACCCAGATGTTAGAAGAATGTTATTGCTTCAAAAAGCAATTTCTGAAGGTTCATTAAGCCTGATCTTTTTAACAGCGAAATACCATGATCTTTCTCTAGCAAGTGCAACTGCAGAAGAACGAGAAAAATATAGATTGTTATTAGAAATAATGACACCAGTTGTAAAAACATACCCATCAGAAATGGGCAAAACATCTGTTGACAATGGGGTACAAGTATTAGGAGGATACGGTTTTTGTTCTGATTACGTTTTGCAACAATACCTAAGAGATATTCGAATTTTTGCGCTTTACGAAGGCACCACGGGTATACAATCTCAAGATTTATTAGGCAGAAAGGTAACCATGAATAATGGTGAAGCTTTAAAACTATTATCAGTAGAAATAAGTAACTCTATTCAGGCTAGTATGGCTCATGATTCATTAGCTCCTTATGCTAAAAAATTAGCTGCCAAATTAGAGTTAACACAAGATGTATTGAAATCATTAATGGGCTTTGCCATGAAGGGTGATTACCAACGTTTCTTAGCAGATGCTACTCCTTTTATGGAATTTTTCAGTAATATTTTAATGGGATGGTTATGGTTAGACTTGGCTAGAGAAGCGCAAAATGCCCTTGTAACCGGCAACAAAGAAAACAGTGCTGAATTCTACGAAAGTAAAATACATACAATGCAATTCTACTTCAAGTATGAATTGCCAAAAACTACAGGATTAGCAGAAATTTTAATGGACAATAAGACCGCCTTAACTATAGGTACTGATAAGGAAGTTTTTGTATAATTAAAATACTAGATTCTAAAATGTAATACTGAGCACAGTTCAAAGATAAGACTGATTAATATTCTTCAGTATGGCATGAATTCTATCAACTAACAACGAAAAATGAGCATAAAACAAAGATTTGATCTTACTGGAAAAGTAGCCGTAATAACAGGTTCTAGTAAAGGAATAGGACTCTCTATAGCTAAGGGTCTAGCAGAAAATGGAGCTAAAGTAGTCATCAGCAGTCGAAAACAAGATGCTGTTGATGCTGTTGCTAAAGAAATGCAAGAAGCTGGTTTTGAAGCAATCGGTATTGCATGTCACATTGGTGAAGCAGACCAGCGCGAAGCATTAATAGCCAAAACCATTGAGAAATATGGAAGAATAGATATTTTAGTAAACAACGCTGCTATCAACCCATATTACGGTCCGTTAGAAGATTCTGATGAAGAAGTTTTCGATAAAGTAATGAATGTAAATGTTAAAGCGCCTTGGCTACTTTCAAACTTAGCCCAACCGCATATGAAAGCACAAGGCGGAGGCAGCATAATTAATATTTCTTCTGTAGAAGGTATTCACCCTGGTTTTAAACTTGGCTTATATAGCGTTACAAAATCAGCTTTAATAATGCTATCTAAGAATCAGGCAAAAGAATGGGGAAGACATGGTATTCGCTCTAATGCAGTTTGCCCTGGTCTTGTTAAAACAAAGCTTAGTCAAGCATTGTGGTCCAACGAAAAAATGGTAGCAGGTTATACAGGTGTAGTGCCATTGAAAAGAATAGCCGAACCCGATGAATTAGCAGGTATTGTAATGCTTCTAGCTTCAGATGCAGGGTCTTATATGACGGGAGGTGTATATACGGTTGATGGTGGATATTTAATCTCAGGTTAAGAAAATAAATCAGTACAAAGTATTAAGTTGATAAAAGAAAAAGCTAATGAATTTTGAACATAGTGACAAAGCAATCGCATTACAACAAAAAGTACAAGCTTTTGTGGAAGAACATATTAACCCAATAGAGGCCGAGGTAGATTCTTTTCATCACAATCCTAATAATGCCTGGAAAAAATGGCCAGGACTAGAAGGTTTGAAAAAAAAGGCTAAAGACGCTGGTCTATGGAATCTTTTTCTTCCAAAATCTTATGGCGATTTAAGTCCGGGATTAACCAATTTAGAATATGCGCCCTTAGCTGAAATAATGGGTCGTATTATATGGGCTCCCGAAATTTTTAATTGTAATGCTCCTGATACAGGTAATATGGAAGTACTAGCAAAATACGGTACTCCAGAACAGCAAGACAAGTGGTTGAAACCATTATTGAATGGCGAAATACGTTCTGCTTTTTTAATGACTGAACCAGATGTTGCTTCTTCAGATGCTACCAATATTGAAACATCTATAGTTGCTGATGGTGATGAGTATGTCATTAATGGTAAAAAATGGTGGTCATCTGGTGCTATGGATCCAAATTGCAAGATTAGCATTGTAATGGGCAAAACAGATTTTGATGCTCCAAGACATGCTCAACAAAGTATGATTTTAGTACCTATGAATACTCCCGGGCTAAAAATCATAAGACACTTACCCGTTTTTGGCTATACTGATTCTCCCGAAGGGCATGCAGAAATTTTACTAGAGAACGTTCGCGTTCCTAAAGAAAATTTATTAGTGGGTGAAGGTCAAGGTTTTGCAATAGCCCAAGGGCGATTGGGACCGGGTAGAATTCATCATTGCATGCGTCTAATAGGCATGGCACAACGATCGCTAGAAATCATGGCAGAACGCACAACTAAACGTAAGCCTTTTGGTAGAACTTTAGATACATTTAGTAGTGTACGACAAGATATTGCAAGTTCAGCATGTGAAATTGAGCAAACACGTTTGCTAGTATTATCAGCTGCCGATAAGATGGACAGGCTAGGTAACAAAGAAGCAAAAGATTTGATTGCGATGATAAAAATTGTTACGCCAAAAATGGCTTTGAACGTAATAGATAGAGCCATTCAGATTTTAGGCGGTATGGGTGTAAGTGATGATACACCATTAGCTCACTTTTATGCAGCTGCGAGAACATTGAGATTAGCTGACGGTCCAGATGAGGTTCACATGAGTCAGTTAGGCAAGAATGTTATTAAGAAATACGCCAAATAAAGTTAGAAGTTCAACATCCAAAAAAATCAAGGTTTACCTCTATCGACATCGTAAAATAGGTAAGCCATAGAAACATCAATCAATTTCAAAAGCATCCCTCCTATTTAGGAAAGAAAATAACTTATGAATATAAAACCAGTCAGAGAAGGTGAAGAATTAAATCAGATAAATCTTAAGAAATTTCTTCTTGAGAACAATTTAATTGATGATGCCGAAAGTCAACTTCAAGTTGAGCAATTTGCCAACGGCTTTTCAAACCTTACCTACTTACTGAATATTGAAGATAAAGAATACGTTTTACGACGACCACCTTTCGCCGCTCCAAAACGCGGGCACGATATGAGCCGTGAATACAAAGTAATTTCAAACTTAAATTCCGTTTTTGACAAAACTCCAAAAGCGTACACGTATACAGAAAATACTGATATTATAGGTGCACCTTTTTATATAATGAGTAAAGTAGAAGGGATTATTTTGACCGCTAAAGAAGCACATAAAAGACAGATTCCTGAAAATGATTTTAAAACAATCTCTAATACTTGGCTAGACACTTTTGTTGCCTTTCATGCAATAGATTACAAAGCAGCAGGACTTGAAAATTTAGGCCGCCCAGATGGTTATGTCGAACGACAAGTAACGAATTGGAGCAAGCAATATTTGGCTGCTGCAACAGATGATGTACCTACCGCAGAGAAGGTAATGAAATGGATGGCAGAGAATCAACCTAAAAGCTACGACCACACTTTAATACACAATGATTTTAAATATGATAATGTGGTTTTTAAGGATAATAGCTGGAAAGAAATAATAGCTATTCTAGATTGGGAAATGTGCACGCTAGGTGATCCCTTAATGGACTTAGGCACTTCTTTAGGATACTGGACTACAGCAGCAGATCCAGATTTTATGAAAAAAGGTTTACAGTCACCAACAGTAATGAAGGGCAACCCGCTACGGTCTGAGATTGTGCAACAATATGCTACCAAAAGTGGTAGAAACATAGATAATCTGGTATTTTATTATGCCTACGGATTGTTCAAAATAGCAGTTATAGCACAACAAATTTATTATCGATATAAGCACGGGCATACAAGCGACCCAAAATTTGCTCAATTGAATAAGGCAGCTGAGTTATGTTGTAAAACAGCTTGGGAAGCAATACAAAAGAAACAGATAGACAATTTATTTTAAAGCATTTGGAAGCAAAATCACATACAGAAATTAACACAGAGCAATTAAGGGCATTCTCGCTATTACCTATGGACAAACCCGTGGTGATGCTTAACCTTTTAAAATTTAAAGAAACCGTTATAGAAACTGGATTAACAGGTGCTGAATCATATAAAAACTACATGAAAGCGGCTATGCCATACTTTCAAAAAGCAAATGCTGAAATTCTTTATATGGGAAAACCTCAACGAACATTAATTGGACCAGAGAATGAAACTTTGTGGGATAAAATATTGTTGATAAAATATAACACCGTCGCTGACTTTTTAGGGATGGTAAAAGCAGAGGGATATCCTTCACATTTAAGAGATCAAGCATTATTAGATTCAAGGTTAATTCAATGTGATTAAAAATACCATTATAAAAACCAAAAGAGCTTAGAGAAACTAAGATTAAAACAGAATAGATGAATTTAAAAGATAAAGTAGTCATAATAACAGGTGCCGGAAGCGGTATAGGTGCAGCGGCAGCCAAACTTTTAGGCGAACGAAACGCCACCGTCGTAGTATCAGATATTAACCTGAGCAATGCAGAGAAAGTAGCGGCTGAAATTATAAAAAATGGTGGTATTGCATCTGCCATAAAAACTGATGTCACAAAATTTGAAGAGGTTGAAGCCCTAATAGCACAAACAGTCTCAAAATATGACCGTGTAGATGTCATTGTTAATAATGCCGGTATTGGTGGCAAGCATCAATTGAAAACAGCTGAGCATACCCATGACGATTGGCATAATGTCATTGCCGTTAATCAAACCGGTGTTTTTTACTGTATGCAGGCTGCATTAAAACAAATGATGAAGCAAGGTCATGGCACCATTGTAAATGTAGCCTCTTTGGCAGGTCTAAAAGCATCAGGAAACAATTTATCCTACAGTGCTAGCAAATTTGCCGTGGTTGGTATGACAAAGTCAGCAGCTTTGGAATATGGCAGTAAAAATATTCGTATTAACGCAGTTTGCCCTGGTTACACACATTCTGCATTATTAGACCAATTACTTACGGTAAGACCCGATATGGGCGATTTACTAAAGAGATTAATACCGATGAAAAGATTTGGTGAGGCCAATGAAATTGCAGAAGGTATTTGCTTTCTTGCTTCTGATAATTCAAAATTCATGACAGGACAAACATTAACATTAGACGGAGGTACATCCTTATAAAATATATGAAGACATTAGAAATAACTTATAAAGACGAGTACGCAATCATTCAAATGAATCGCGGTAAAGTCAATGCTATCAATGCAGAAATGGTAGCAGAATTGCGAGAGACTTTTAAATCTATAGCAGCAAATGATAAGGTTAAGGGGGTAATACTTTCTGGTCAACCACATTATTTTTCTGCAGGTTTAGACTTAATTGAACTTTTTCAATATGACAAAAACCAAATAGAAAATTTCTTTTCTTCATTCGGTACTCTGTATTTAGAACTGGTACAATTTAAAAAACCCTTCATTTCTGCTATTACAGGATATTCACCTGCCGGCGGATGTGTTTTAGCGGTAGCCAGTGATAACCGGTATATGGCCGATGGAGATAAATATGTAATAGGTCTTAACGAGGTTGCCGTAAACATTCAAATAAGTCAAAACCTAACCGAAGTTTATGCTTTTTGGATGGGTGATGGTTTGGCGAGCAGATATATTCTAGAAGGAAAATTATTGACTGGTAAAGAAGCAGTATCCGCCGGTTTGGTAGATGAACTTGTTCCATTAGAAAATGTTTTGGAGCGTGCAGAAAAACAAATGCGCCTTTACATGAAAGCAGACCAACAAATTTGGATAAATACAAAAGCCAAAATCAGAAAGCATCTTCTTGAAAAATTAGATGCAGATGGTAAAAACTCTCTAAAAGAAGCTGCTGAACTTTGGTGGAAACCAGAAATACGAGCAAAAATGAAAGCTTATGTAGAAAGTTTTTCAGGCAAGAAAAAGTAAACATTCAACAATCATAAATTAAAGTCAATCAGGTTCTAATTTTTAACGGATTGATCATAAAATAACTAACTCATGAATAAACAATTATTATTTGTAAAAAGACCCACTGGTGATGCTGATGCTTCTACATGGTCATTAGTCTCTAACCCTATTCCTACAATTAAAGAAGGTGAAGTATTGATACAACAACATTATGTATCTCTAGATCCTGCAATGCGTGGATGGATGAATGATGCAAAATCTTATATAGCACCCATGGAAATTAACTCGGTAATGCGAGCCGGTTCTGTAGGGCAAGTAATAGAGTCAAATAATCACCCAAAGTTTAAGGTTGGTGATTATGTTGCCGGTTATGCCGGTGTACAACAATATATTGCTACCGAAGGTGAAGGCTATTACAAGGTTGACCCTAACCTTGCTCCTCTACCCACCTACATAGGCACTTTAGGTATGACAGGTATGACCGCTTATTACGGAATTACAGAAGTAGGCAAAATAAAAGAAGATGATATTGTTTTAGTATCTGGGGCCGCAGGTGCTGTTGGTAGCATTGTTGGTCAAGTTGCTAAAATAAAAGGCTGTAGAGTTGTAGGTATTGCAGGTGGTGCCGATAAGTGTAAATATGTTGTTGATGAATTAGGTTTCGATGCATGTATCGATTATAAAAACGAGAATGTAAAAGACCGCATAAAAGAAGAATGCCCTAAAGGTTTAGATGTTTATTTTGATAACGTAGGTGGAGAAATTCTGGATTTAGCATTAGGAAGACTTCGCATGCATGCTAGAATAGTTATTTGTGGAGCAATATCTCAATACAATAATAAAACCGCTATGAAAGGACCTAGTAACTACTTGTCTTTATTAGTAAATAGAGCTAGTATGACAGGTATGGTTGTTTTTGATTATGCAGATAGATATGCAGAAGGAGCTAAAATTTTAGGCGGATGGATGGCGCAAGGAAAACTAAAAAGCAAAGAAGAC
This sequence comes from Maribacter aquivivus, assembly GCF_900142175.1. NCBI lineage: Bacteria > Pseudomonadati > Bacteroidota > Flavobacteriia > Flavobacteriales > Flavobacteriaceae > Maribacter > Maribacter aquivivus. Next base: position 995,189 of record NZ_FQZX01000002.1, read on the forward strand.
ATCTATGAAGGCATTGAGAATTTCCCAGAAACATACAACCGTCTTTTCTCTGGCGATAAAATGGGAAAATTGATATTAAAAATAATAGAGGAGTAAAAAACATACTCCACTTTTAGCATAGTAGAGAACTTAACAATGCGAGATTTATACTATTTCTGTTTACACAGAAATGAAAAGCAAAGAACTTATATATGAAAGCTATACGATGTAAAAAATTCGGTCCTCCTTCTTCATTAGTATTGGAAGATGTTACTAATTTAAAACCGAAGGCAAAAGAGGTTTTAGTCGAAGTCAAGGCATGTGGATTGAATTTTCCAGATACATTGATTATTCAAGGCTTATATCAGTTCAAACCAGAATTGCCCTTTACACCAGGTAGTGACGTCGCCGGTATTGTTAAAGAAGTTGGCGAAGGTGTTTCTCATTTAAAAGTTGGTCAAGAAGTATTTGGTTTTGTAGCTCATGGTGGTTTGGCAGAAGAAGTTCTAGTTCCTGCAAATGCTTGTTTCCCAAAGCCTCCCCAAATGGATTTTCCCATTGCCGCTTCCTTTCTTATGGCGTATGGAACTTCATATCACGCCTTAAAAGACAGAGGTAATTTGGTAGAAGGTGAAACACTTTTGGTTTTAGGTGCTTCAGGTGGTGTAGGATTAGCCGCTGTTGAACTTAGTAAGCTTATGGGTGCAACGGTTATTGCTGCTGCATCAACCGATGACAAATTGGCTTTATGTAAGGAATATGGTGCCGACAAAACAATTAATTACACCACCCAAGATTTAAAAGCAACCATAAAAGAACTAACTGATGGTAAAGGTGTAGATGTTATATATGACCCTGTAGGCGGAACATATTCAGAAGCAGCCTTTAGAGGTATTGCCCGAAATGGAAGGTATTTAGTTGTAGGTTTTGCTGCTGGCGATATCCCTAAAATTCCGCTGAATCTTCCTCTATTAAAAGAAGCAGCTATAGTTGGTGTTTTTTGGGGTGCATTTGCCATGAAAGACGCTAAAGCGAATATGCAGAATACAATGGCTTTAATGAAATGGCATGCCGAAGGCAAACTAAAACCACATATTCACGCTGTTTATGATTTAAAAGATACAGCAACTGCTCTTGAAGAAATGACCCAAAGAAAAGTGAAAGGCAAATTGATTGTAAAGATTTAAAAAAAATAAAAATGACTGTTACTTCTAGTACTGTCAAGAATATAGAAATTACAAAATATAATATCATGAGATTAGAAAACAAAATAGCAGTGGTAACAGGTGGTTCTAGAGGAATAGGACAAGCTATATCAGAATTATTTGCAAAAGAAGGTGCTACAGTAATAATAGTTGACCTTTTACCTGAAGGGCAAGCAGTTGCAGACGGTATAAATGCTAGTGGTGGTAAAGCAGAGTTTCATTCAGTATCTGTAACAGAAAAATCGGCTATAGAAACCTTATTTGCATCGATAAACGATAAGTACGGAAAACTGGACATTCTTATTAACAATGCCGGAATTACAAGAGATAAAACTCTTGAAAAAATGAGTGAAGAAGAGTTTGATTCTGTTGTAAATGTAAATTTAAAAGGAGTGTTTTTGTGCACCCAAGCTGCAGCACCATATATGAAAGCAAACAAATATGGCAGAATAGTAAGTGCTGCTTCTAATGTTGGATTAAGAGGCAACTTTGGTCAAACAAACTATGCCGCAACAAAAGCAGGTGTTATTGCAATGTCAAAAACATGGACAGTTGAATTAGGTAAGCATGGTATTACAGCCAATGCAATTGCACCAGGTTTTACCATGACCGATATGGTAGCTAAAATACCTAAAGAGCATTTTGCTGCTATTGAAGCAAGTATACCACTGAAAACCGTTGCACAGCCCATTGATATCGCTTACGGTTATTTATATCTAGCATCTGATGAGGCGCGTTTTGTATCTGGTATTTGTTTAACAATAGATGGAGGAACTTCAAGATAATAATATGGCAAAATTAGAAATAGAAGATTTTAAGGCGTTCAGAGAACTGGAAGGCAAACCACTTCCAGAAGGTAATTGGATAATCGTAACTCAAGAAATGATCAACGATTTTGCCAAAGCTACGGGAGACCATCAATGGATTCATGTTGATGTTGAAAAGGCGAATAAATACTCTCCATTTAAAAAACCAGTAGCTCATGGTTTTTTGTCCGTGTCTTTACTATCTAAAATGCTGGAAGACCTCATTATGGTCAAGTCAGCAAAAATGGGAGTGAATTACGGATTAAACAAAGTTCGTTTTCCTAGTCCTGTTTTGGTCGATAGTCGTCTTCGACTTATAGGTAACATCGACAACATTGAAGATTATGGTGATTCTGGCTTAAAAGTTATATGGAACTGTACAGTTGAAATAAAGGGCTCTGAAAAGCCTGCCTGTGTTGCAGAATTTATCAGTCTTATGTTTTCTTAAAACCTCAACTTATGTAATTAAATAAAATCACGTGTAATTTATCGCAATTAAAATTAACAAAAAACAATCTAAAGCAATGACTAGACTCTTTGACCTCTTATACTACCAATTAGAAAATCATCCATTAGAAAACTCTATAAACGGTCGAGATACCTCTGGTAAATGGAAATCATATAGTTCACAGGAAGTAAAAGAAACTGCGGAAAGTATGGCATCAGGATTGTTGAATCTTGGTCTAAAACCTGGCGATAAGGTTGCTTTTGTTACTTATAAAAATAGACCAGAGTGGATGATTTTAGACTTTGCAATGCAAATGGCCGGATTGATAAGTATTCCTCTTTACCCAACAATCAGTGTTGGAGAGTATGAATATATTTTAAATGAAGCAGAGGTAAAAGTAGCTTTTTGTGGAGGCGGAGATTTGTACAAGAAATTAAATGCTACACGCAATAACGTACCTACTCTAGAACATATCTACACTTTTGATAAGCAAACTGACATTCCTTTTTGGGAAGATCTATTCAATGATTCACATAAGGCGGAAGTTGAAAAAATTAAAAGCGGAATAACAACTGAAAATCTGGCTACGATAATTTATACCTCAGGTACTACTGGAAATCCAAAGGGTGTAATGCTATCTCATAAAAACATAATGCACATCGCATTGAAAACTTCTCCACATTTACAGGCAAAGCCGGGTAATAATGTGTTAAGTTTTTTACCCTTATGCCATATTTATGAACGTTCTGTGTCTTTTGTTTACTATTACAAAAGCGCTAAAATTTTCTTTGCCGGTACAGATAATTTAAGTGGTCCAGATGGTGATTTAGCTGCTGTAAAACCAGCCACCTTCACAACCGTTCCAAGATTGCTTGAGAAGATATACGAGGCTATTTATAATAAAGGCTTGGCTTTAGATGGAATAAAAAAGAAACTTTTCTTTTGGGCCTTATCATTAACCGATGATTATGAAATAAATCAAAATTTATCTTTTGGCAAAAAAATAAAATGGAAAATTGCAGATAAATTAATTTTTTCTAAATGGCGCGATGCTCTTGGTGGTAATATAAATGCAGTTGTTACAGGTGCTGCCCCATGCCCTGTAAAAGTAATGCGTGTTTTTTGTGCGGCAGGCATTCCTATTCGTGAAGGATATGGACTTACAGAAACTTCGCCAACATTAAGTGTAAATACCATGGAGCCCGATGGCGCACTATTAGGTTCTGCCGGCCCTCTTATTGATGGAGTAGAAATATTAATTGATCAAGAAGGCGGAGATTATAGAGAAGGTGAAGGTGAGATTTTAGCATACGGTCCAAATGTAATGATGGGCTACTACAAGAAACCAGAAGTAAATGCCCAGGTTTTTTGCGAGATAGATGGCAAACGATGGTTTCGTACTGGTGATATAGGTACATTGGTAAAAGGACCTACAGGTAGAGAATTTCTTAAAATTACAGATAGAAAAAAAGAATTGCTTAAAACATCTGGTGGTAAATATGTTGCCCCAGCACCAATTGAAAATAGAATAAAAGAGGAGTTTTTAGTAGAACAAATGATGGTGATCGGTGATAAACAAAAATTTGTTTCTGCTTTGATAGTACCTGCAGAAGAAGCTTTAAAAAGTTATTGTAATAAGAAAGAAATTCCCTGGACCAGTTTAGACGAAATAATAAAACACCCAAAAGTTTTAAAACGATACCAGAAGATTATAGATACGTACAATCCTGAGTTTAGCCATGTAGAACAAATTAAAAAGTTCAAACTTATTGCTCGTGAATGGTTACCTGTACATGCTGATGGCGCAGATGCAGAACTAACCCCTACCCTTAAATTAAAGCGTAGGGTCATAAGAGAGAAGTTTAGTGCTGAAATTATGGATATCTATTCTGAATAAATAGTCTAATTAAAAAAATGAATTCTATAGTAAGGCGTTAACTATTGTGAACTAATAACTTGATTTTCTTTGAGAATATTATCATAATAAATAACAACTTCACAAATTGAAAACTACACTTTGATTAATATACCTTAATCTATTTTCGCTACCATTACAAGGCGAAATTCGTAAGCAAGCTAATCTTAGTCAGATTGGAAGATAATGTTTCTGTAACGGCTTTAAAAGACCTACAATTCAATAATGCCCGATAAATAAAAGGTGAATGTAAAAATAGATTACGTTGAAGTGAATTCAATGGTAATCATCACTGTACTATAGAGAATATTAGATTTTAAAAAGATTTAGGACCAAGTAAAAAATCTGAAAAAAAACTAAAATTAAAGCAAAAAAAAAACCAGTTCATTTCTGAACTGGTTTTTGTCGGGGTGGCAGGATTCGAACCTGCGACCTCCGCGTCCCAAACGCGGCGCGATAACCGGGCTACGCTACACCCCGAATTAGTTATCAAAAAATATGTCTCTCAACACATTGTTGCGGAGAGACAGGGATTCGAACCCTGGGTAAGTGTTTCCACCTACGACGATTTAGCAAACCGTTCCTTTCGGCCACTCAGGCACCTCTCCAGTAATTCTTCAATGAACTGTTGCTCTAAATAGCGGATGCAAATGTATAAGTATAACTCGTTTTACGCAACTATTTTTGATGTTTTTTTTTAATAAAAAATTACCTCCCTGTTACTCAGGATATTCCACACGCAAATGATAAATATTTATTAGCTTTTGTTTGAATATTTTCTTGATTTTTTCAATTTCTTTAAAAGTAATATCTGCATTCAAAAATTGATTTGCCTTCATTTGACCCGAAATTATCTTATCAACAAACTCATCAATGATTAAAAAAGTTGGATTTTTTAAACTTTTTGATGCCGCTTCTACAGAATCTGCCATCATTAAAATAGCTGTTTCTTTAGAAAATGGCAACGGACCTGGATATCTAAAATCTTCTTCATTTACATCTTCTTCTAATTCTTTTTGCTTTTTATAGAAGTAAAATACCAAAGTTGTACCATGATGCGAACGTATAAAATCTATAATTCTATCAGGTATATTATTCTTTCTAGCTATCTCAATTCCCTTAATTACATGATCAATAATAATACGTGCACTGTCTTTAGGGCTAAGCTCATCATGCGGATTTACATTGGTGACCTGATTTTCGGTAAAATAAGTCGGTTCGTTCATTTTACCAATATCATGATACAAAGCCCCTACCCTAACCAACATGGCATTCGCCCCAATTTCATTGGCCGCCGCCTCAGCCAAATTGGCTACTTGTAATGAATGATGAAATGTACCCGGAGCCTTATTAGATAATTCTTTTAAAAGCTTAGAATTGGTGTCTGATAACTCCAATAGCGAGACATCTGACACTAGACCAAAGAGTTTTTCATATATATAGATTAATGGCTGCACAAATAGCGTAATCATTCCATTTAAAAGAAAAAGTCCCAACGTGTACCATTCAATATCACTTAAATCGCCCTCATGTATCGTATGAAAAGCTAAATAACCAATAATATAAATAAGTGTTATCTGACCTACACTCACAAAAAGATTTGCTCTTTTATACAGCTCAGATACAGTAAGTATGGTTACTATACCTGTAATTATCTGTAAGAATATATACTCAAAACTATTAGGCACTACAAAGCCCAAAATTAAGATAGTAAGTACATGCACAAACAAGCCTAGCCTAGCATCAAAAAACGTTTTCAGAATTAATGGGAGAATACATAACGGAACCACAAATACTAATTGGTCATTATATTTTATAACCATGGTGGTTATAAAAACCATCAACAGAATATTGAAAAAGATAAAGGTTACTTTAACGTTGTTTTCATACACCGTTCGTCTATATTTTTTCAAAAACAAGAAAAGCATAATAAGCACCAAAGCCACAAGAACGGTGTAACCTATTAATATGTAGTAATAGTTACTAGCTGTCCATAATTCTGATTCATATTCAGACTTTAGCGACTCTAATATCTTTAGGTTTTCAGCTTCTACAACTTCACCTTTCGCGATTATTAATCGCCCTTGATCAACCGTACCTCTTGTATATGATAATTTTGATAACGCCTCATTTCTAGCTTTTTGAGTGAGATTGTTATCAAAACTGACATTGGGAGCTATAATATCGAAAAACAATGCTTGTGTATCTTTCTCAAAAGCCGATAAGTTATTTTCAGCGAGAACTTGACGCACCAATTTATTAATCTCATTTACCCTGAAAAAATCTGAAACCCTTACTTTTCTGGCTTCATTATCCTTTACTAAATAAATAAAACTGCGTTGAACCTGCTTACCATTGTTCTGTAAAATTCCCTTAGCATAAACGGAGTCTAATACTACTTTTGAAAAATATTTTAATCTTGCTTTCTGATTTTCTCCTAGTGCGGTTCCACCCCATTTATCTTCGAACTTTTGCTCAAATTCAGCTAAGACCTTAGTCACCTCAGCCTGATCATACCTGTAATATGGTAATTGATTACTTTCAATTACTTGTTTTTCTTTTGCTATTTCAGCATCGGTTTTCTGAATAGAAAAATCAAAAGGGGCATATAAATTTTCAAATTGCCAAGGCTTCCCTTTTTGAAATTCATATTTAAATTTTCCTCCCTTAGGCAAGAAAAACACAATAAATGCAACAGCCACAACATAGAGTATATATTTGAAAATGAGCGATTGCTGTTTGTAAAGATTATCCAAAAGAAAATTGTATTAGGTTCATCAAAAATAGAAAATTATAAACTGATAACTAGTAATTGAAACGATATCCCGTGGGTTGCTACAGAATTTAGTAATTTCGTATAATCAAATTACAAAAAACATGAAAGAAGTCGTTATCGTATCAGCCGTAAGAACTCCAATAGGAAGTTTTATGGGCGGATTATCAACAGTTCCAGCTCCGAAACTAGGAGCAATTGCTATTGAAGGCGCATTAAAAAAAATCAACCTTTCACCTACGCTAGTAGATGAAGTTATAATGGGCAATGTAGTACAAGCTGGCACAGGTCAAGCACCTGCAAGACAAGCTGCTATATTTGCCGGTATTCCAAACACCGTACCTTGTACAACCATAAATAAAGTTTGTGCCTCTGGTATGAAAGCGGTAATGCAAGGTGCACAAGCTATTGCTTTAGGTGATGCAGATGTTGTTGTTGCAGGTGGAATGGAAAATATGAGCCTAATTCCTCATTATGTTCATTTGAGAACAGGTACCAAATTTGGACCTACCACTTTCGTGGATGGAATGCAAAAAGATGGTTTAGTTGATGCATATGATGAAAACGCCATGGGTGTTTGTGCTGATGCATGTGCTACTGAATATGAATTTAGCAGAGAAGATCAAGATGCCTATGCTATTCAATCTTACAAGAGATCTGCCGACGCTTGGGAAAATGGAAAATTTGATAACGAAGTTATTCCTGTAGCTGTACCACAAAGACGCGGGGAACCTAAAATGGTTACCAAAGATGAAGAATTCAGTAATGTATTTATTGATAAGATTCCAAATTTAAGACCTGCATTTTCAAAAGACGGAACAGTTACCGCTGCAAATGCCTCAACTATTAACGACGGTGCTGCGGCATTAGTTTTAATGAGTAGAGAAAAGGCAGAAGAGCTAAACCTAAAACCATTAGCAGTTATAAAAAGTTATGCTGATGCAGCTCACGAACCTGAGTGGTTTACCACAGCCCCGGCAAAAGCATTACCGAAAGCTCTGGCGAAAGCTAATTTAAAATTAGAAGAAATTGATTTCTTTGAATTTAACGAAGCTTTTTCTGTAGTTGGTCTTGCCAATATGAAGATATTAGGCTTAGACGACACAAATGTGAATGTTAATGGCGGTGCCGTTTCTTTAGGACACCCGTTAGGATGTTCTGGTGCACGTATTTTAATAACATTACTAAATGTATTAGAACAAAATAATGCTAAACTTGGCGCAGCTGCAATATGTAATGGTGGCGGTGGTGCTTCAGCAATAATTATTGAAAAGGTTTAAGTGGATAAAAAAATTGCATGCAATACGGTATTTGTCAGTTAAGCATTATTCCTGTTAGAAGTACGCCAGATGAAGTAGCTGAATTAGTTACGCAACTTCTATTTGGAGAGCACTTTAAAATTTTGGAATGCCGAAAAAATTGGTCTAGAATAAAAACCATTTTTGATAAGTGTGAAGGCTGGATAATGAATAGCCAACTGTTTTTTATACCTGAAGATGAGTTTAATGACATTCAGGCACATAAAAATAAGAGCTATGTTACTGAGTTAATATCATATGTTGAAGATGCTAATCAAATACTTACACCTATTCTTATAGGCTCTTGTATTACTAACACTCCGTCATTGTCGGTTAATTTTGAAGGTAAACTTTTAAGTGACCAACAACCTAAAGAGAATTTAATTAAGACTTCATTGCTCTATTTAAACGCCCCGGAATTGAGAGGAGGAAAATCACCTTTTGGTATCGATAGTGCCGGATTCTCTCAAATAGTTTATAAGATTAATGGATATAGCCTTTTACGAACCGCACAAGACCAATCTACGCAGGGCACAGCCCTTAGTTTTGTAGAAGAAAGCGAAGCTGGTGATTTAGCTTTTTTTGACAACGCAAATGGTGAAATTGATCATGTTGGCATTATTATGGAAAACAACTATGTTATTCATGTAAACGGAAAAGTTAGGGTAGACCGCTTAGACCATACAGGTATTTTCAATAATGACCTTAGAACTTATACCCATCAACTACGGGTCATTAAAAAAGTAGTATAAAAAAAGGCCCTTAATAAGGGCCTTTTACTTTATTGTAGGTTTTGTGATTACTCACCTAACATCTTCTTCATTTTTGTGAAGTTTTCTGTATCACCCATAGCTCCGTAAATATTCTTAAGCTGAGTCATGATATTTTCACTTTCAGGATTGTTTTTCAATGCATCTTCTAAAACATCAGCACCTTGCTTAAACAAACCATCTTTTTTCTCTTTAAGCTCATCGTATTTTGCAATATCAGCTCTAGAATTACCTAATGAATTCATCTCATCAATCAATGCATTACCTTCATTTACATAAGTTGTAGATAGGTTTAAATATGCATTAGTATATTTAGGGTCAATTTCAATAGCTTTTTTATAAGATACACGTGCATCTGCATAATTATCTTGCTCCATGCTTATTACACCAACGTTATAATGTAAATCTGGATTATCTGGAGCCAAAGCGATTGCCTGAGCCATCAACTCTTTAAACTTATCCTTATTTCCTTGATTGAAATATAAGTTAGCTTCATTTAAGATAAGATTTACATCTTCTGGATCATTTTTTCTAGCTGCTTGATAAGCCTCTAAAGCTTTTTCATCTTGACCTAGTTGCGTATAAATCAAAGCTGTATTCTTAACAATCTCAGCTTTTTTAGATGGAGTTTTCTCATCTACCGGGTTTGAATACGTACCTGATTTTACCATAAGATCACGCTGAACCTTATCCATTTCTTCAACTTCACCAGAAGCGGCGTTTGTAGCTTTATATACTACAGCACTACCATCATAACCTACTTCTTGTAGTTTATTATAGTAATCTAATGCCATTTCATAATGACCACCGTTTACAGCACTACCAGCTGCGTAGTATAAATAAGAAGTATCTTTTGGACTAAGCGTGTAGCTCATGTACAACTTTTCAGCAGCTTCTTTAAACTTACTATTACCATTATCACTAACAGCAGAGTTTACAAGGTCTGCCGTTAAAGATGCCATATATTGGTTTGTTTCAGCAGAATATTTTTGCTTACCTGAAGCTTCTTCTAACTCTATAACTTTCTTGAAAGAAGTTGCAGATTTTTCAAATGCTTCATTATTTCCTTTTTTAGCCAAATCACTATAAATTTTACCTCTAGTGAAATAATATTGTGCTTGCGTCTTCTCATCTGCAGCTGCAATAGTTCCAGATGCAGCCTCAAGAGCAGTTTGCGCCGTAGCGGCATCACCTGACTTCAAAGCCTTTTCTGCAGCTTTTATTTCATTTTTTTGAGCAAAACCAACCATTGTAAATGATAGGGCCGCTACAAGTAATAATCTATTTTTCATCTTTAATATATTAATTATTAGTGTTTAAAATTTTTGATACTTAATCTTCAGTTTCAGAATTATCAGTCTCTGTACCTTCTTCGGGTTCAGAATTATCAATCTCCGTGCCATTATCGGCATCTACCTCTATATCAAGTATTTCCGCTTCTTCTAAATCATCTTCATCCTTCATCACTTTTGCAACTGCTGCAATAGAGTCATTACCTTTAATATTTATCAATCTAACACCTTGTGTTGCTCTACCCATTACACGTAAATCTTCTACGCTCATACGTATTGCAATTCCAGACTTATTGATAATCATTAAATCATCAGAATCGGTAACGTTTTTAATAGCTACCAGTCCACCAGTTTTATCTGTTACACTAATAGTCTTAACTCCTTTACCACCTCTATTGGTAACTCTGTAATCTTCAATGCTTGAACGTTTACCATAACCTTTTTCTGAAACAACCAATATTTCATCTTCAAAATTATGCACTGACACCATTCCAATCACTTCATCGTCATCATTAGCCAAAGTAATACCACGCACACCAGAGGCATTTCTACCCATTGGTCTCGTCTTACTCTCTTCAAAACGAATGGCTTTACCAGATTTAAGACCTAAGAAAATCTCACTTGAACCAGTAGTTAATTTAGCTTCTAGCAATTCATCACCATCACGAACGGTAATGGCATTAATACCATTTTGACGCGGTCTAGAATATTGCTCTAAAGATGTTTTCTTAACAACACCTTTCTTAGTTGCCATAATAACGTAATGAGCATTGATATACTCTTCATCTTTTAAATCTTGTGTACAAATGAATGCTTTTACACTATCATCTTGTTCAATATTTATAAGATTCTGTATTGCCCTACCCTTAGATGTTCTACTTCCTTCAGGAATTTCGAATACACGCATCCAGAAACATTTTCCTTTTTGCGTAAAGAACAACATATATTGGTGATTGGTACCAACAAACAAATGCTCTAAGAAATCTTCATTTCTTGTGGAAGATGCTTTTTGACCTACCCCACCTCTATTTTGAGTTTTGTATTCTGTTAATGGAGTTCTCTTGATGTAACCGGCATGAGATATTGTGATTACAACTTGCTCATCTGGTATCATATCTTCCATACTAAGATCCCCACCTGCAATATTAATTACAGATCTTCTCTCGTCACCATATTTATCTTTAATCTCAAGAAGCTCATCTTTTATGATTTGCATTCTTCGCTCCTTTTTCTCAAGAATATCTTTCAAATCAGCAATAAGAAGCATTATCTCATCATACTCGGTTCTAAGTTTGTCTTGCTCTAAACCAGTAAGTTGACGCAATCGCATTTCTACAATTGCCTTAGCTTGAATTTCACTTAATTTAAAGCGTTCTATTAAGTTCGCTCTTGCCTCATCAGCATTATTTGATGCTCTTATTATAGCAATTACCTCGTCAATATTATCAGAAGCAATAATTAATCCTTCTAATATATGTGCACGATCTTCAGCTTTCTTTAATTCAAACTGTGTACGCCTAACCACAACTTCATGACGATGCTCAACAAAGTAATGAATCATTTCTTTCACGTTCAATAACTGAGGCCTACCATTAACCAAGGCAATGTTATTAACACTGAAAGAAGTTTGTAATGCCGTATACTTGAACAGCATATTTAAAACGATATTAGGGATAGCATCTCTTTTTAAAATGTAAACGATACGCATACCGTTACGGTCAGATTCATCTCTAATATTGGATATACCCTCTAATTTTTTGTCATTAACAAGATCCGCAGTTTTCTTGATCATGTCGGCCTTGTTGACCTGATAAGGTATTTCCGTAACAACGATACATTCACGACCCTGAACTTCTTCAAAAGTTGCTTTAGCACGCATTTTTACACGCCCTCTTCCTGTATGAAAAGCTTCTTTTACACCATCATAGCCATAAATAATACCTCCCGTTGGAAAATCTGGCGCTTTAATATGTGTAATCAACTCATCTATTTCAATATCATTATTGTCGATATACGCAACAGTACCATCAATGACTTCCGCTAAATTATGTGGAGGCATATTGGTAGCCATACCTACAGCAATACCAGATGCTCCATTAACCAATAAAGCAGGAACTCTAGTAGGTAGAACAGTAGGCTCTTTTAAAGAATCATCAAAATTCAATTGATAATCTACAGTTTCCTTTTCAATATCTATAAGCATATCATCCGCAATCTTACGCATACGGGCTTCCGTATAACGCATTGCCGCAGGACTATCACCATCAACAGAACCAAAGTTACCTTGACCATCTACAAGCATATATCGTAGACTCCATTCTTGTGCCATACGAACCATGGCATCATATACAGAAGTATCACCATGCGGGTGATACTTACCAAGAACCTCACCCACAATACGGGCAGATTTTTTATGCGAGCTATTACTTCTAACCCCTAATTCATGCATTCCAAAAAGAACTCTTCTGTGCACGGGTTTTAATCCGTCCCTGACATCTGGCAGGGCTCGTGACACAATGACCGACATTGAATAATCAATGTAAGCAGATTTCATTTCGTCTTCAATGTTAATGGGAATCAATTTTTCACCGTCAGCCATCTTAAAATCTTATGTTTTTTAATTAGTAAAAAAGCATGCCAATATACTTAAATCCTAAGCGTTTCAAGAATAAGTGGATTTAATAATATTATTTTTTATTAACACTTGGCATAGTTATGTTAATTTTTAGTTTAAATCAGTATTTCGGCACGAATAAAGCCGCATTTAATGGGTTTTACAATAACTTTAACGATTATAGGTACGGTATTTGCCATTGATTGAATCATATTTAGTAATTTTATAGTAGATAATATAGTATATGGATGATAATTTTTCCCCAAGAGTAAAGGATGTAATTGCTTATAGCAAGGAGGAAGCATTGCGACTTGGTCACGATTTTATCGGTACCGAGCACCTGATGCTAGGGCTTCTTAGAGATGGAAACGGGAAGGCTATAAGCATTTTAGATGCTTTAGAAGTTGATTTGGAACACCTACGCAGAAAAGTAGAAATACTTAGCCCTTCTAACCCTAACGCCAGTGGCGTACAAAAAGATAAAAAGAACTTGCACTTAACAAGGCAAGCTGAACGTGCATTGAAAACAACATTCCTAGAAGCTAAACTTTTTCAAAGTTCTTCTATCAATACCGCTCACCTTTTACTTTGTATTCTTAGAAATGAAAATGACCCTACTACGAAGCTTTTACATAAATTAAAAGTTGATTATGATGGCGTCAAGGAACAGTTTAAATTTATGATTACAAGCGACGACGATATGATAGACGGCCCAACGGCCGAATCTTTCCCTAGTGATTCTGAAGACACTAACGAAGGAAAGGAAAACACTTTTGGTGCTGCTTCTAGCCAGAAAGGTGCAAAAAAATCTAAAACTCCGGTATTAGATAATTTTGGTAGAGACCTTACGCAAATGGCAGAAGAAAATAAACTGGACCCTGTTGTTGGAAGAGAAAAAGAAATAGAAAGGGTTTCTCAAATTCTTAGTAGAAGAAAAAAGAATAACCCGCTACTTATAGGTGAGCCAGGTGTTGGTAAAAGTGCCATTGCAGAAGGTCTTGCCTTACGTATAATTGACAAAAAAGTCTCTAGAATTCTTTACAACAAAAGAGTTGTTACTCTTGACCTTGCTTCTTTAGTTGCCGGTACAAAATACCGTGGACAATTCGAAGAGCGAATGAAGGCAGTAATGAACGAGCTGGAAAAGAATGATGACGTCATTTTATTCATTGATGAAATTCATACTATTGTAGGTGCAGGGGGAGCTACCGGAAGCTTAGATGCTTCTAACATGTTTAAACCAGCATTGGCAAGAGGCGAAATTCAATGTATTGGAGCCACTACCCTTGATGAGTACAGACAGTATATTGAAAAGGATGGTGCTTTAGAAAGACGTTTTCAAAAAGTAATTGTTGAACCAACTACTATTGACGAAACAATTGAAATTTTACATAACATAAAAGGTAAATACGAAGATCACCATAATGTAACCTATACTGACGAGGCTATTGAAGCTTGTGTTAAATTAACAAGTAGGTACATGACTGATCGTTTTTTACCAGACAAAGCTATTGACGCGCTTGATGAAGCTGGCTCTCGAGTACACATCGTTAATATGGACGTTCCAAAACAAATTCTTGAATTGGAAAAGAAATTGGAAGATGTGCGTGAACTTAAGAACAGCGTTGTCAAAAAGCAGAAATATGAAGAAGCTGCCAAGTTACGTGATGACGAAAAAAGTCTAGAAAAGGAACTTGCTATCGCTCAAGAGCGTTGGGAAGATGACAGTAAACTTAACAAAGAAACTGTAAGCGAAGATAATGTTGCCGATGTAGTTTCTATGATGAGTGGAATTCCTGTTAACAGAATTGCACAAACAGAAAGTAACAAGTTAGCCGGATTACCAGAGCTTATAAAATCGAATGTAATTGGACAAGATGAAGCTGTTGCTAAAGTTTCTAAAGCAATTCAACGTAATAGAGCCGGACTTAAAGATCCTAACAAGCCAATTGGTTCGTTTATATTTTTAGGACAGACAGGTGTTGGTAAAACACAATTAGCGAAAGTATTAGCAAAAGAACTTTTTGATTCTGAAGACGCACTTATCCGTATAGATATGAGTGAGTATATGGAGAAGTTTGCCATCTCTAGATTAGTTGGTGCACCTCCAGGATACGTTGGTTACGAAGAAGGTGGTCAATTAACTGAGAAAGTTAGAAGAAAACCTTACTCTGTAATTCTACTTGATGAAGTTGAGAAAGCGCATCCAGATGTATTCAATATGCTTTTACAAGTATTGGACGATGGTTTCTTAACAGATAGTCTTGGTCGTAAAATTGATTTTAGAAATACCATTATAATAATGACTTCTAATATTGGTGCACGACAATTAAAAGACTTTGGTCAAGGTGTCGGTTTCGGCACTTCTGCCAAAAAGTCACAAGAAGACTCTCATCAAAAAGGTGTTATCGAAAATGCTTTAAAGAAAGCCTTTGCTCCTGAATTCTTAAATAGAATTGATGACGTAATTGTATTCAACGCTCTAGAGAGAGAAGACATACATAAAATTATAGATATTGAATTAGCGAAGTTGTTCAAGAGAATCAAAGATATTGGCTACCACTTGAACCTTACTGATGAAGCTAAAGATTATATCGCAGAGAAAGGCTTTGACAAACAGTACGGAGCCAGACCGCTTAAAAGAGCAATTCAGAAATACATTGAAGATGCCCTTGCGGAAGAAATAGTGAATTCTAAACTTAAAGAAGGGGATAGTATTTTTATCGATCTTGATAAGAAAAGTGAAGAATTGACCATTAAAATAGAAAAAGCAGAGGAAGAATCACCTAAGACATAGGCATTTATACTTTACTGGAATATAAAAAAGGAGCCCTATGTAGGGCTCCTTTTTCGTACAATTCATTTTTTATTGTAAGAATTAAAACACATTGAATAGTAGCCATACGCAGTATGAACGATATTTTCGCGTTTAAACTAAAAATTTACTCAGAGAATCTAGTTCCTTATATTTTCGCTTCAGACACACTATATTAATACGAATAGAATGAAGATTGGATCTACCAAGAAGAAGGTAATTGTAAGGGAATACGAATTAGAAACAGGAAAAATTCAAGTATATGATAACTACATGGTATCCATCTTTGATGAGGGCGCTACACTTACTCTAGAAAGAGCATATCAAATTATTGGCATATCTGAAATTCACTTTAGAGATAAAAACTTTGGTTTTATAAGTCTGCGCAAAAATTCATTTGCAATCGACCCTACCATTTATAACTATCTAAAACAACTAGACAACCTTAAAGCTTTTGCTATTGTTTCTGTCAAAGAAATTGACATGCATAACTTTAAGATTGAGAAATTGTTTTACAAAAAACCAATGAAGTTTTTCATTGAATTTGATAATGCTTTAAAATGGGTGAAAAGAAGAGTTAACTCTTAAGAGAAAATCAACTTGGTTGATTTTCTTCTTCTACTACAGGTTGTTCTGGCATTTTAAATAAATCTAAATACGCACCAGCTAAATTATCTATAAGATGCGATGCTGTTAAAGATTGAAAACCTGTAGATTCTACCGCAATATCACCAGCTCTACCATGCAAGTAGACTCCAAATATTGCAGCATCTAAAGCAGGATAACCTTGAGCTCTTAAACCTGTTATTATACCTGTTAAGACATCACCACTTCCTGCAGTAGCCATACCTGGGTTACCAGTTGTATTAACATAACCTTTTGCATTGTACACTATAACAGTGTGCGCACCTTTAATTACAACAATACATTTATACTTTTTCGAAAATTTCTTCACCTTAGCAAGTTTATCGAAATCGTCTTTCCATTTTCCTATTAATCGTTCCAGTTCTTTTGGATGCGGAGTCAAAATAGAATCTTCTGGCAATTCTTTCAATAAATCTTTATTCTTAGAAAGAATATTAAGTGCATCTGCATCAAGCACCAATGGCAGCTTATTACTTTTCAAAAAACCAGATAAAGCTTTAATTGTTGCCGCACTTGTTCCTACCCCAACACCTACTCCTATAACCGTTGGTTCTATATCAAACTTTATATTCGTTAGTTCATTTTCATTGGTATCGGTTAAAACCATAATTTCAGGTAATGAGGTCTGCAAAATATTATATCCTATTCTTGGAACATAAGACGTTACTAAACCGCTACCTGAATAAAGTGCAGCTTTAGACGATAGACACACAGAACCCATTTTACCATAACTACCACCAATTATTAATGAATGACCGTAAGTTCCTTTATGCCCATACTTCTCACGTGGCTTATACATTGTAAGAACTTCATTCTTTCCAATTAATTCATAATCGGTTTCTGTAACTCTTAAATATTCTGGATCAAGTCCGATATCTAACACTTCCCACTGTTCTATGTACTTTCCTGTTTCTGGCAAGAAAAATATCAGTTTCGGAGTTTGAAAACTCAATACAAAATTAGATTTTATAATTGCATCAAAATCTTCCGGACCTTGATCGGTGAATAATCCCGAAGGAATATCAATTGAAAGAATAAATGCCTGAGAATTATTTAAATGTTGAATAACCTTAATCACCCATGCATCTGGTGTTCTATTTAGTCCTATTCCGAAAATTCCATCTACAATAATATCCTCTCTACCAATTTCTGGCAGTTCATCATCAGAATTCATGAAATGTGGCCAAACCTTACGATCTTTCAATCTATCTAAATTTATCAGAAAATCTTTTGAACGCTTCTCACTATAATTTATAACATACACTTCAACATTATAACCATGATCCACTAGGTGTCTGGCAAGGGCTATACCATCTCCCCCGTTATTACCAATACCACAGAATAAATGAATTTTAACGGGAGCACCTTGCATACGCAAATGCATCCAATTAAAGAGCTGCAAGGCTGCGCGCTCCATTAATTCATTACTACCTATTTCCTCTTTTTTAATAGAAATCTGATCTGCCTTATAAATCTGTTTTGCACTATATAATTTCATTCTTTATTTTTTTTACAGCTAAAAAGTAACGATTCCGTAAAAAATTGTGGAATCATTTGATTAAGATACCAAATGTACTACATTTGATTTTCAACCATTAGTATTTATGGACTGCTATAAAACAGACATAACATTCGATTTCACTTCAGCTACTATTACTTATGGTACAGCTACGGCATGTTTCACCCTTTGGGGTTAAAAACTATATTTCTCCGTACCCGTGTTTAATTACACCATATCTTAAATTACAAAGTCAATATTTCATAACATGAAAGTTCTAAAATTCGGTGGCTCATCTGTAGCCAAACCTGAAAATATAATTAAAATCAAAAATATAATCTCCAAGTACAACGACCCTATCATTCTGGTTGTTTCAGCTTTAGGAGGTGTAACGGATCTATTATTAGAAGCTGGATCATTAGCTGCTACTCAAGATCAATCTTACAAAAAAATTCTTAGTACATTAGAAGAAAGACATCTTTCTACCATTAAAGAATTAATACCTGTAACAGCACAAAGCAAAGTACTCAGCAAAGTTAAGAGTGAGTTCAACGTATTGGAAACTCTTTTGGAAGGTGCTTTTTTTATCGGAGAAATTACTCCGAAATTATCTGACAAGATAGTTAGCTATGGCGAACTACTTTCTTCTTATATTATTAGCGAATACCTTATTAGCGAAAAACTAGACGCTGAATTTAAAGATAGTAGAGAGCTTATAATTACGCATAAGCTGAATGGCAAGAATGTTGTCAATTTTGTAAAAACCAATGCTAACTGTGTAGATTTTTTTAAGACTTCAAATAAAAAGGTAACCGTATGCCCAGGGTTTATAGCTACCAGCGAAGAAGGTGTGTCTACCACTTTAGGAAGAGGTGGTTCTGATTACACTGCCGCAATTTATGCTGCTGCTATTGATGCAGATATTTTAGAAATCTGGACAGATGTTAGTGGTATGTATACCTCTAACCCAAAAATGGTAAAACAAGCGAAGGCTATTCCGCATATTTCGTATGAAGAAGCTATGGAGCTGTCTCATTTTGGAGCTAAAGTACTCTACCCACCTACTATACAACCCGTATTATCTAAAGGTATATCAATTGTAATAAAGAACACTTTTTGTCCTGATGAAGCTGGTACTTTGATTACCAAATCTAAGAATGAAAAAGGAAAAACAGTTCGTGGCATAAGCCACATTGGCAATATTGCACTATTATCTTTAGAAGGACCTGGAATGGTAGGTATACCTGGTATCTCAAAACACTTTTTTGAAGTTCTCTCCCAGGCAGATATAAGTGTAGTATTAATTACCCAAGCATCCTCAGAGCATTCTATATGTGTAGGTATTTCTGCAGATGACGTAGAAAAAGCGGTTAGCATTGTTAATGAAGCTTTTGAATACGAAATTGAAAGAGGTCGCATTAAACAAGTAATACCTGAAAAAGATTTGGCTATTGTTGCCCTAGTTGGTGATAATATGAAAAGTCATCAAGGATTGAGCGGTAAAATGTTTAGTACACTTGGGAAAAACAATGTCAATATTAGAGTAATTGCACAAGGTGCCTCTGAAAGAAATATTTCATGCATCATTGATGAAAAGGATGTGAAAAAAGCGCTAAATGCATTGCACGAAGAGTTTTTTGAAGAAAACATCAAGCAATTGAATCTATTTGTAATGGGTGTTGGTAATGTTGGCGCTAAATTTCTGGAGCAAATTAAAGAGCAACGTAAATTTTTGAAAGAGAATTTAAAGTTGAACATTCGTGTAATAGGAATGTCCAACTCTAGAACAATGCTTTTTGATGAAAAAGGGATAGACTTAAATGATTGGTCAGCAAAACTTGCGGCAGGTGAAAAAGCCGACAAGGTTAAATTTTTAGAATTAGTAAATAGCCTAAACTATAGAAATAGCATCTTTGTTGATAACACAGCAAGTGAAGAGGTTTCTAAAACGTACAGCGAATATTTAGGTAACAGTATTTCCGTTGTTACTTGTAATAAAATTGCTTGTTCTTCTGCCTTTGAAAACTATTCTCATTTAAAATCTTTAGCAAGAACATATAACGCTCCTTTCTTATTCGAAACTAACGTTGGCGCTGGGCTACCGATAATTGATACATTAAAACACCTTATTGCATCTGGAGATAAAATCTTGAAAATTCAGGCTGTTCTTTCAGGAAGCTTAAACTTTGTTTTCAATAATTTTAATGATAAAACCACCTTTCATGATGTGGTAAAACAAGCTCAGGAAGAGGGATATACAGAACCTGATCCAAAAATTGATTTAAGTGGTGTTGATGTAATGCGCAAAATATTAATCTTAGCTCGTGAGAGTGGAAATCAATTGGAAATAAGTGATATTACCAACAATCCATTTTTGCCTGAAGAAAGTTTAAACACAGCTAACAATGATGAGTTCTTTACTTCATTAATACAACATGAAGCTCATTTTCAATCACTATTTACTAGTGCAAAAAATGCTGATAGCAAATTGAAATATGTTGCTCAGTTTGATAATGGCAAAGCAAGTGTAGGCTTACAAGAAATACCTAAAGGTCATGATTTTTATAATCTAGAAGGCAGTGATAACATTGTATTATTTTATACGGAGCGCTACCCTAACCAACCTATGATCATCAAAGGTGCAGGTGCAGGTGCTGCTGTAACAGCTTCTGGTATATTTGCAGATATTATACGAATTGGTAATTTCTAAATTTCATAAAAGGAGTATTAATTATGAACCAAAACGAAATTAAAGTCTTTTGCCCTGCTACTGTTGCTAACGTTTCATGCGGATTTGATGTTCTAGGCGTTGCCCTAGACTCGGTCGGTGATGAAATGATAGTGAGAAAAGTGCCTCAAAAAGGTATTAGAATCACCAAACTAACAGGACAAGACTTACCAAAGGAAACTCTGAACAATGTTGCTGGCGTGGCTGGTAATGCCTTTTTATTGGCATCTGATTACGATGGCGGATTTGAAATTGAAATCAATAAAAAAATAAAACCTGGTAGTGGTATTGGTAGTAGCGCTGCAAGTTCTGCAGGTGCTGTTTGGGCAATGAACCATTTATTGGGCAACCCGTTCAGTAAAACCGAATTAGTAAAATTTGCCATGGAAGGCGAGCGTTTAGCAAGTGATGTTGCCCATGCGGACAATGTAGCCCCTGCCCTATTTGGTGGGTTTACGTTGGTGCGTAGCTACAGCCCGTTAGATGTAATTACCATCCCTGCTCCTTCAGAATTATATGTTACTATAATACATCCGCAGATAGAAATAAAAACATCAGATTCTAGAAAGATTTTGAAAACTACTATTTCTATGGAAACCGGAATTAAACAATGGGGAAACGTAGGTGGCCTAGTTGCCGGCTTATTCAAAGAGGACTATGATTTGATTGGTAGATCTCTTGAAGATCATATAGTAGAACCAATACGTTCTATCTTGATTCCTGGTTTTGATGAAGTCAAAAAAAAATCTCTTGAAGCTGGTGCTTTAGGCTCTGGTATTTCTGGATCCGGACCTTCAATTTTTGCATTTAGTAAAGGAAACGAAACTGCATTAAAAGTAGGCGAAGCAATGAAAACAGTTTACGATAAAATCGGTATTGATTACGAAATACATGTTTCAAAAATTAATATGGAAGGCGTTAAACTTTTATAAGTTCAACAACAATACATTCATAACAATTAAAAATATTTAGCTTGAAATTCTATAGTTTAAACAATATAGCACCCGAAGTTTCTTTTGATACTGCCGTAATCAATGGTATTGCACCTGATAAAGGTTTGTATTTTCCAGAGGAAATTAGTCCCCTACCTACTTCTTTCTTTGAGAATATTGAAACTTTTTCTAACGAAGAAATTGCTTTTAAAGCAATACAACAATTTGTATCGGGTATTGTTCCAGACGATGTATTAAAGGATATTTTAAAAGAAGTTTTGGACTTTGATTTTCCTGTAGTTGAAATTACACCTAACATTGGCACTTTAGAGCTTTTCCATGGTCCTACCATGGCATTTAAAGATGTTGGTGCTCGTTTTATGGCACAATGTTTAGGTTATTTTTCAAGGTCTACAAAAAATGAAGTCACCGTACTTGTAGCTACGTCTGGTGATACTGGTGGCGCCGTTGCTAATGGATTTCTAGGTGTTGCAGGTGTAAATGTAGTTATACTCTACCCTAGCGGAAAAGTGAGCGATATTCAAGAAAGACAGTTAACCACTCTAGGTAAAAATATTACCGCTTTAGAAGTTGATGGTACTTTTGATGATTGCCAGGCTATGGTAAAGAATGCCTTTTTAGATAAAGAGCTTCTTGACCATATGAAACTGACTTCAGCAAATTCTATTAATGTTGCTCGTTGGCTACCACAGTTATTTTATTTCTTATTTGCTTACAAACAAGCAAAATCTAAAGGTAAAGAGATCGTATTCTCTGTTCCTTCAGGTAATTTCGGTAATATATGTGCTGGCTTAGTTGCTCAGCGTTTAGGCATGCCTGTAAAACACTTTATAGCTTCTACTAATGTAAACGATACTGTACCGCAGTTTATGCTTACAAAAGAGTACAATCCTAAACCATCTACAGCAACTATTTCTAATGCGATGGATGTTGGCGATCCTAGTAATTTTATTAGAATAAGACATTTGTTTAAAGACGATTTTGAAGCGCTAAAAGAGAATCTTTCTTCTTATCCTTTTGATGATAATCAAACAAAAAATGCCTTAAAAGAAATCTACAATATCAACGGATATATTGCTGATCCTCATGGTGCTGTCGGATATTTGGGCTTGAAAAAATATCAAGAACAAAACCCTGATACTTATGGTATTTTCTTAGAAACTGCACACCCAGTAAAATTTTTGGACATTGTTGAAGAAACACTTAATGTTAAATTAGAAATCCCAGCACAGATTCAAAAAGTAATGGGAAAAACCAAAAAATCCATTAAGATTTCAACCTATGACGGACTCAAAGGTTTTCTATTGAAATCTTAGTCTTCTATTAAAGGTTACAATATTTTCCTAATTCGAGGTTTAGCCACATTTGCTTCTATTTATTTTCGATAAATTTGTATCGCCAATAAATAGAAAAAGATGAAAAATACTGCGCTTACCACAACTCACGAATCTCTTGGTGCCAAAATGGTTCCATTTGCTGGTTATAATATGCCCGTTTCATACAAAGGTGTTAATGCCGAACATGAAACTGTACGTAAAAGTGTGGGCGTTTTTGATGTATCGCATATGGGCGAATTTTTAATCTCTGGGCCTACTGCCTTAGATTTGATTCAAAAAGTATCATCTAACGATGCCACAAAATTGACTATTGGTAGAGCACAATACAGTTGTCTACCAAATGAAACCGGTGGTATTGTTGACGACCTTATCATTTATAAAATTAAAGAAGAACAATATTTACTAGTGGTCAACGCTTCAAATATTGAGAAAGACTGGAATCATATTTCATCTTATAACGATGAATTTAAAGCAGATATGAAAAACATATCTGAAGGGTATTCGCTTTTAGCTATTCAAGGCCCCAAGGCTGTTGAAGCTATGCAATCTTTAACTTCTGTTAATTTAGCTGATATAAAATTTTATCATTTTGAAGTAGCCGATTTTGCAGGTATAGATAATGTAATTATTTCTGCAACAGGATATACTGGTTCTGGCGGATTTGAAATTTACTGTAAGAATGACGAGGTAAAACAAATATGGGACAAGGTTTTTGAAGCCGGAGCAGATTTCGGAATTAAACCAATCGGATTGGCAGCTAGAGATACCCTTCGTTTAGAAATGGGATACTGCCTTTACGGTAATGATATTGATGATAACACCTCTCCGCTTGAAGCTGGTTTAGGATGGGTTACAAAATTCAATAAAGATTTTGTAAACTCTGTAGCTTTAGAAAAAGAAAAACAACACGGACCAAAGCGTAAATTAGTTGCATTTGAACTTGATGAACGTGGTATACCTAGACATGGTTATGATATTGTAGATGGTAATGGTAAAACAATAGGTGTGGTAACTTCAGGTACAATGTCACCTTCTATGGGAACTGGTATTGGCTTAGGTTATGTTCCACCAATATTTTCAGATTTAGGAAGCAAAATCAATATTCAAATTCGAAAAAATGCTGTACCTGCTACTATAGTTAAATTACCATTTTACAAAAAGTAAATGATAGACTTTCAAGGTGTTCTTACCTCAATAAATGAAACTGCATCTAATGAAAAGGATAAAGGTAAGATTGCAGATTATATTCCAGAATTAGCAAAGGTTGATGTTGACAATTTTGGAATACATCTTATAGATATTCAGCAGAATATTTTTTCAGCGGGAAAATCTGACGAAAAATTTTCAATTCAAAGTATCTCGAAGGTTTTAAGCCTTTCTATGGCTTTAGGACTCATTGGAGAAAAAGTTTGGAAACGTGTAGATGTTGAACCTTCTGGAGATCCGTTCAATCATTTATCGCTTTTAGAATTAGAAAACGGAATTCCTAGAAATCCGTTGATAAATCCTGGTGCAATTGTCATAGCCGATATTCTGGTTTCTCGATTAGAAAATCCGAAAGAAGAATTTTTAGCATTTGTAAGAAATATTGCGAATGACGATACTATAGATTACGACGTAGATGTTGCAAAGTCTGAAAAACGAACAGGATTCCGAAATTTTGCAGCTGCTAACCTTTTAAAATCATATGGTAATCTGAATAATGATGTAGACGTCGTTCTAGATTTTTATTTTCATCAATGTTCGCTTAGTATGAGTTGTGCGCAATTAACAAACACGTTCTACATGTTTATGAATCATGGTAAATGTAGAAGAAATAACACGTTCTTAACTGTAACTCAGGTAAAACGTATTAACGCAATAATGTTGACTTGCGGGTTTTATGACGAAGCCGGCGAATTTGCTTTTGAAGTTGGGCTACCTGGCAAAAGTGGTGTTGGCGGTGGTATTGTTGCTTTCTTACCAAATAAATTCTGTGTAGCAACATGGTCTCCGGGACTAAACCCTAAAGGAAATTCTAAATTAGGAATGCTTGCACTAGAAAAATTAACGACAGAAACTGAACTTTCTATTTTTTGAAATTAGACACTAAAAAAATATTGATTCTTGGCGGAAGCGGTTTCATTGGTAACGCGATTTACAAAGAACTTTGTAATTATTTCGATACTTATGGCACCTATTGTCATGCCGCAAATTCATACTCATCTAATAAACAATTTCTACATTATAATTTAGAAGAAGATGATATTGTTGAAGTTTTAGAAGTCGTTAAGCCACAAGTAATAGTTTCAGCATTAAGAGGAAATTTTGCTGCTCTGGTTATTGCACATAATCATATTGCCGAATACATTACTAAAGAAGACTGTAAAATATACTTTATATCATCTGCCAATGTTTTTGATACCTACAGTAAATATCCATCTTATGAAATGGATAAGACTTTGTCTGAAAGTGTATATGGTAGACTAAAAATCAAAATTGAAAATATGTTACTTAGGTTGCCGAAAGATAAAATGGCTATCCTAAGAGTGCCTATGGTATTCGGCAATAGCTCTCCTAGAGTTAAGGATATGAAAAAGGCTATTCTAGCAAATGAACCTGTAGAAGTATTTCCTAATTTGATATTAAATGTTACTAATGATGACAAGCTTACTCAGCAAATTCATTATCTTATCAATAGAAACAAAACAGGTATCTACCATTTAGGAAGCAATGACCTAACGCATCATGAAGATTTTATAAAAGAAGTTTTAGAACGTGTAGGTAATTTTAATCCTATTATTAAAAGAGTTTATACTACTAATGAAGCCAGGTATTTGGCAGTCTTACCAAAGACCAATACATTACCTAAAAATTTACAGTTTACTTTTCAAGATATTATTGATCATCATGTTTTAAATTAGTAACCATTATGAAAGAAATAGAAAAATTTACTGACCAGCAAATAGCGGACTATTTAGGTCAACTTGACGGATGGGAATATGTGGATGGCGCCATAGAAACCACTTTTGAATTTAAAAATTTTAAAGAAGCCTTTTCAGTAATGACACGTATAGCCTTTGAATGTGAAGCACAAGGTCATCACCCAGATTGGAGTAATGTTTACAATACTGTAAATATTCGTCTAAATACGCATGATGCTAATGGTGTTACCGAAAAAGATTTTGTTTTAGCTAGAACTATAGAAGATATAATAGAAAGTGAATTTTAATAACCAATAACAATAATTAAAAATGGTATTCACGAAATTCATTTAATGATTTCTGAACATTGACCGTTTTTGTACATTTGTTTAAAATAATTTACCATGGGAAGAGCTTTTGAATTTAGAAAAGCACGTAAAATGAAAAGATGGTCAGCAATGTCCAAAGCCTTTACTCGTATAGGCAAAGATATTGTTATGGCCGTAAAAGAAGGCGGACCTGATCCAGATTCTAATTCGCGTTTAAGAGCAGTCATACAAAATGCCAAGTCGGTAAACATGCCGAAAGACAACGTTGAGCGCGCTATAAAAAGAGCAAGTGACAAAAGTCTTGGTGATTATAAAGAAGTTCTTTTTGAAGGTTATGCGCCACACGGTATTGCTATATTAGTTGAAACTGCAACTGACAACAATACTAGAACGGTAGCGAATGTTAGAAGTTATTTTAATAAATGTAATGGCAATATGGGTACATCAGGATCCGTTGAATTTATGTTTGACCATACTTGTAATTTTAGAATTCCGGCTGAAGGCTTAGACCCTGAAGAAATAGAATTAGAGTTAATTGATTTTGGAGCTGAAGAAGTTTTTATTGATGATGACGGAATTTTAATCTACGGACCATTTGAAAGTTTTGGTGCCCTACAGAAAGAATTGGAGAACCGCGAAATTGAAATCTTATCCTCAGGTTTTGAACGTATACCACAAGTGACAAAAGCACTTACAGAAGAAGAAGCTGCAGATGTAGAAAAGCTTCTTGAGAAATTAGAAGAAGATGATGATGTACAGAACGTATATCATTCTATGCAAGAATAAACTTTACATATTTTATATAAAAAAAGGAGACCAATTTGGTCTCCTTTTTTTATATATCTATTGCCGAATATTATTATCTCTGAATTAACATTTGTTGATGAAATTAAAAATTGTTTTTATTCAAATGTCACTTAACATCTTACACTATCAATGCTTACCCTCAACCCCTTCAAAAAAAGCATGATACTTTTTAAAGTCGGCTTCTTTATCTTCTGTTGGAATAAGCGGCTCTGATAATTTTATTTCTTTTTTGCCGTAGTCAAAGGCAACTAGTACAATTGGCACATTGGCGGTTTTGGCTATATAGTAGAATCCTGTTTTCCATTTTTCTACTTTTTTTCTAGTGCCTTCAGGAGAAAGTGCCAGTCTAAACCTTTTTCGCTCACTGAATATCTCTGCTGTAGCTTTTACGGTATCATTGGTTTTGGTACGATCTATAGGTGCACCACCTGTCCAACGAAAAAACCAACCAAAAGGAGGTTTAAACAAACTCTTTTTGCCTACAAAGTTTATTTCTTCTTGCCAAACAGCACGAATTAACAACCCCAAGAGAAAATCCCACCAACTGGTATGCGGCACTACAATAGCCACAAATTTATCTAAGTGAGAAGGAAAGGCTCCGTTGAGTTTCCATCCTAGAAATTTAAAATATATAAATTTTGCTATTTGCTGCATAAGACAAAGATGTAGGTTGTGATATTAACTAACCTACTGATTAAATAAATGAAATAAACTATATTTTTTGATAAATAGCCTTAAGCTTTTCCGGAGTAATTATTGATTTCCATTGTTCACCTAATGCATTTTCCCACAAAGGTT
This sequence comes from Maribacter aquivivus, assembly GCF_900142175.1. Classification (NCBI taxonomy): domain Bacteria; kingdom Pseudomonadati; phylum Bacteroidota; class Flavobacteriia; order Flavobacteriales; family Flavobacteriaceae; genus Maribacter; species Maribacter aquivivus. The sequence goes on from NZ_FQZX01000002.1 coordinate 1,023,102, forward strand.
CCATACCCATAGCAACAGTAATCATAGTATCCATTTCTGCTGTTGTCAATTTAGAGCATACCTGTTTTGGCAATACTATGTTATGCTTTTTTAGCATTTTATTGAATACGGATACTCCTTCAGGATAAAACTCTTCTAAATATTGAAAAACAAGACAATTGCCTATTCCATGTTTTACACCTAAAACGTAACCTAAACCATAACTCATAGCATGCGCTACACCAACTTGTGAGTATGCAATACTCATACCGCCATGCCAAGATGCCATCATCAGTTTCTCTCTACTTTCTGACGCCGATATGTCTTCTAAAAAAACTTCTTTGCAAAGTTCTAGTGATTTCTCTCCGTAACTTTGACTAAAGGCATTTAAGAAAGTTCCATTCAAAGATTCAATACAATGTATAAAACAATCCATACCCGTATAGAACCATTGTTCTTTTGGCACCCCCACAGTTAATTCTGGATCTAATAATACCTGATCAAAAGTGGTATAATCTGAATTTATACCTAATTTCTTTTCTGGGCCCATTAACACCGTAGTTCTAGAAACCTCTGCCCCAGTGCCACTAATTGTTGGTATACCTACATGATATACTGATTGTTTATTGACCAAGTCCCAACCTTGGTATTCTGATGCGCTTCCTTTATTAGTCAGCATTATTGCAACTGCTTTTGCTAAATCTAATAAAGTGCCACCACCAATACCGATAATACCTGATGGCAATTCGGTGAACTTTTCTTGAATCATTTTCACAAGAGCATCTACTTGTTCGGTTTTTGGCTCTTCTTCGGCTGAAATTAAAATAATTTGATCACAAAAAATACTCGGAATTCTATTGATGAGCTCCGTATTTTCAAAAACATCATCTACCAAATAAATCATTGGTGCTTCTGAATGTTTTCTTTTTGGCATTAAAATATCGCCTAGAGTATTAAAACTTCCTTTACCATAGACTACTCTTGGTACCATTGGAAAATTTCTAAACTCTTCTGAAGCTTTTGTTGGTATTTTCTTCAATGTCATTTGTTTATTCACGTCCATTTGCATTAAACATATTCCAAAATATCCGTCAGTGTAGATATCGTCATGTATCCCTTATTCTCTACCGGCCCTTTCACTTCTTCATGCTCCCACGTGGTATGAAATGGTACGTGTATTGCCCGCGCTCCTATTTCAACTAGCGGCAAAACGTCTGATTTTAAAGAATTACCTATCATTAAAAACTCACTTGGCTCTATCTGTAAATGTTCTAGTAGATCGGTATAATTCTTTTCCTTTTTATCACTCAACACTTCCACATGATGAAAATACTCTGACAGTCCTGATCGTTCCAATTTCCTTTCTTGATCTAAAAGATCTCCTTTGGTCAACACAATTAATCGGTATTTATCTTTCAAGCTTTTTAAAACATCTTCTACTCCATCCAATAATTCAACAGGTTGGGTAATCATTTCTTTACCTAAATCTAAAAGTGCTCCTAATGTTTTGGTTGACACTTCATTATTAGAAAGTTCTAAAGCACATTCAATCATGGAAAGCATAAAGCCTTTTATTCCATAACCATATAAATCTAAATTCTTTATTTCTGTTCTAAAGAGCTCTTGATCTATTTTATTCTTGGTTTCGTACTTCTCCAATAAATTGGCGAACTTATCTTCTGTATCTCTAAAGTAAGTCTCGTTCACCCACAGGGTATCGTCTGCATCAAAGCCAATTACATTAATTCCGTCAAAATTTATTTCCATGCTGCTTGGGCTTTCTTTAAATCTTCTGGAGTATCTATTTCTATACCCTGAACATTAGTTTCTACCATTTTTATTTTCTTACCAAATTCTAAATAACGTATGGCTTCAATTTTCTCTGTTGCTTCTAATTGTAGCATTGGTAAACGTTGAAAATCCATCAAAGCACTTTTTCTAAAGGCATAAATACCTTTGTGCTTATAATATATGGTTTGCTCACTTTTTGCTCTTGGATAAGGAATTGGTGATCTAGAAAAATACAAAGCAAAATCTCTGTTATCTACTATTACTTTTACAGTATTAGGATTATTAATTTCTTCTTCATCAGTAATTTTAACCATTAATGAGGCAAGATCAATTTCTTTGTGAATATCATCTTCAAAAACCTTCATTACCCCTTCTAAGCTTTCTCTATCTGTAAACGGCTCATCACCTTGTACGTTTACGATGATATCAACATCCATCTGCATTACGGCCTCTGCAATACGATCACTACCACAATCATGTTTTTTTTTACTCATAATAGCCAAACCACCTTCTTTAATAATGGTATCATAGATAACTTCGCTATCTGTAACTACATATACTTCATCAAATAACTTAGTCTGCACTGCTGCTTGATAGGTTCTTAAAATGACCGGTTTACCAGCTAAATCTTGCATTAATTTTGCAGGAAATCTTGATGCCGCATAACGGGCAGGAATCATTGCTATTTTCTTCAACTACTTTTATTTTATGTTTTTGCCTTTGGTCTTAAGCTTCTGTATATCCTAAAAATGATCACTAAGATGATAATCACCAAAACCGCTGCTAAGATAGGTGCAAATATTGAGGCGACCGATACTACTGCAGCGGCACCTGTTTCTACTGTTGTTATTACCGGGTTGGCCAATCCACCTGTTGTGGCGGTAGACGCCAACCTACCAGTTGCTCCCGCTCCTTTTATTGCGGTGGCAGTACCGCCACCAGCTATTATTGCCAATGACCAAGTAATTACAGGATCTAAATCCGCTACTGTTGAAACCATTACCGCTGTACCTGCTATTGCCGCTAAAGGCACTGCTATACTATCTAATAAATTATCGAACCAAGGGATGAAATAGGCGAATATTTCTAATAATGTAGCCACACCTAAGGTTAATACAGCTACTAGACTTCCTATCCATTGCCAATTGTCATTTAGTTCCCATACACCAAAATATGATGCCAAACTCAACGCAAATAATGGTAGAAACACCCTAAAACCCACAGATGCTGCTAATCCTATTCCTAAAAATATACTTAATACTGTATCCGTTGTCATATGTTATTTACTATTAGAAAATATTCTTTTCTACATCAATAATTACTAAAATAACCTTTTCTTAATCAAGAAAAAAATCGTCTTTAAAACCTATAAGATACAACTTGCTCTTTGCCCTGGTAACTGCAGTATATAGCCATCTTAGGTATTCTTTATCTATACCATTGGGCAAATAGGGCTGCTCTACGAAAACGGTATTCCATTGCCCACCTTGAGATTTATGACATGTTATTGCATATGAGAATTTCACCTGTAAACCGTTGAAGTACTTATTATTTTTTACACCTAAAAACTTCTTGTACTTAGAACTTTCATGCGCAAAGTCTTTCATGACTTCTTGATATAACCTGTTACCATCCTCATATGATAAGGATGGAGATTCTGCCGTAATGGTATCTAATAGTAAAACAGTTTCAAAAGGTGGCATATTGGGATAATCGACCATTTTCACCTTAACCTCGGCAAACTTGAAGGTGAAAATTTCTTTAATATCAAATATTTCTAAAACCTCTATAATATCTCCGTTTGCAATAAAACCAGCTTCTGTGCTTGGCTTTAACCAATAGTAGTTATTCTTAACCACCATCATAAAATCACCTACGGCAATATCATTCTCTAAAAATAAAATTCGTTCTCTTATATTTTGGTTGTAAAGATTTGCACGTTTATTAGAGCGGACTATAAATGCAGTTTCTTCTTTTCCGTTTTCTGAATATGAACTATCAATGGCTTCTTGAATTTCATTACCATCTATTAATCGTACTATATCAGTAAAGGGATCAACATCAAATTTAAAATCTTCGAAGAAATCACTTTGCAATTGCTCTCTTAATAAAGTTGCATTAGCTAATATTCCTGAATCACCTGCCTGTCTTACTACTTCATTCAACTCTAAACGAACTACTTCCTTATTATAATTCAAAGAAAGTTTATCACCATCTAAAGCGGGACTCAAAACTAAATGTACTGGTGGCAATTGCGCTGTATCTCCTATTAATAACAACTTACATTTGTGCCCAGAGTACACGAACATCATTAAATCATCTAATAAAGAACCGTTTTCGAATAATTTAGAATCTGCAGCAGTATCTGGTATCATAGATGCTTCATCGACTATAAATAAGGTATCTCTATGTTTATTGGGTGCTAAAACAAACTGCACTCCCCCACCACTTTGCTTCTTCGGAAAATATATTTTTCTATGAATGGTAAATGCCTGTGTTTTTGAATAATTCGACATCACTTTTGCCGCTCTACCCGTAGGTGCCATTAGCACAGCTTTCTTCTGAACTTTCCATAAACTGTTCACTAAAGTGCCTATTAAAGTAGTTTTACCCGTACCGGCGTAACCTTTTAATAAAAAAACTTCATCCTTGACCGGTGAAAGGGTAAACTCAGCTAATTTCTGTAAAGCCACTGATTGTGTGGCAGTTGGTGTATGTGGAAATTTAGATTCTAGTATACTATAGAATGATGCGGGTGTAGTTGGTTTCATGTGCCATCAAAGATAAAGATGATTTTTAGCCTAAAAACTTTTACGATTAAAAAAAAATTGTAGATTTGTGAAGACCACTAAATAAAAATAACACATACGAAATGAAGACCGTTATACAAATTGTACTTTGGATTGGATGTATCGCCTTAGGATACTTTATCTACAACTCCATAACTGGACCAATTAAATTTAAAGAGGTAAAAGAGGAGCGTTTTTCTCAAGTTATTGCCAAATTAAAAGATATCAAAAATTCTCAAGAGGCTTACAAAACCGTAAATGGTAAGTACGCAAATGACTTTAATAGTCTTATTCGTTTTATCGACACTGGTAACTACGTTATAACACAACAGAGAGATTCTTCTTTCATGGAGTTTGACAAAGCATACGGTATTGATATGTTGAAAGAAGTTAAAATCATTGATACATTAGGACTGGTTTCTGTGAAAGATTCACTTTTCAAAACTGATACTAGATACAAAAGCTTAATGGATGTGCCTACAGCGCCAAACGGTGAAAAATTCACAATGAAAGCTGGCTTTGTTGAAAAGAGTGGCTATAAAGCTCCAGTATTTGAAGCAAAAGTTGGCAAAGAAGTTGTTCTTTACGACCAACCTAAAGATTTATTAGCTCGTGAAAAAGCAGCCTTAAGTGTAGAAGAAGTAAATGGACCATTTATTTATGTAGGTTCTTTAGATGATGTAAGCACAAGCGGTAACTGGCCTCCTATATATGACAAAAAAGTTAAAAAATAGTAGCTTAAACATAGCGGATAAAAATTTTAAGAAATTGTCCATTCAGGTTAGCTTGAATGGACTTTCTTTTTGTGTAGCAGATACTGTTTCACAAAAATTACTGATTTCTGACAAGGTGGATTTTTCTGATGAAAAAAATCCGATGACCGCTAAAGATGAATTGGTAAAACTTTTTCAAAAGCATGATATAGAAAATATGCAGTTTGACGAGGTTGTTGCAGTTCATAGAAACACGCTTTTTGGACTTGTACCTAAATCTTTATTCAACCCCAATAACTTAAATGAATACCTAAAATTCAACACTAAGGTTTTGGCCAATGATGTTTTAGCTTATGACGAGGTAGAAAATCATGATTTAGTTAATGTCTACGTGCCTTATATAAATATCAATAATTACATATACGATCTTTTTGGTGAGTTCGATTTTATGCATAATGGCACAGTATTACTGCAGTCTTTGCTAAATAACCAAACACAAAATCAAGAGATAACTTGTTTTGTACATGTCAACAAAGAACAATTAGATATTACTGTTCTTAACCAACGCAAACTACTTCTCTATAATAGTTTTAAATACCATACAAAAGAAGACTTTGTCTATTACCTTCTATTTGTAATTGAGCAATTAGAATTAGATCCTAAAACTGTAACTGTAAAACTATTTGGAAGCATTGAAGAAGATGATGAAATTTTTCAACTTTGCTATAATTATATTCAGAATATCAGCATTTTTGAACCATCGACCGCTCAATTAGTAAAACTCGGAGAGACCTCAACAGGCTCCATAGACTTCACCCTTATTAATACTATATAATGCGCATCATATCAGGAAAACATAAAGGACGCCACTTAATGGCCCCTAAAAAACTACCTGTAAGGCCTACAAAAGATATGGCCAAAGAGAGTTTGTTCAATATTCTAAACAATAGTTACTATTTTCCGGATTTAAAAGTTTTAGATCTTTTTGCCGGTACCGGCAATATTAGTTATGAATTTTCTTCAAGAGGTGTTGATGATGTTCTAGCTATTGATGCACACTCTGGCTGTATAGAATTTATTGACAAGACAGTTGAAATGTTAGATATGAATGTTCGCACTTTAAAAAGTGATGTATTTAGCTTTCTACAAAGAAATACCGAGAAATTCGACATCATATTTGCTGATCCTTTTTATGACATGGAGCTTACTGATTTTGAGAAATTACCAGAGTTAGTTTTTGAAAATGACCTTCTGCTCGAAGACGGCGTATTAATCATTGAACATTCTAATCGTACTAGCCTAGCTGAATTTCCACATTATAAAAACTCAAGAAAATACGGAGGAAGTGTTTTTAGTTTCTTTGAAAAGTAAACTTTACACATTAAAATGTAAAAAACACCTTCGACAATGCTTAGAATCAATTCTTTGATTCTAACCTTAAATTTACATATCATTTAAAAAAAGCAGGCCATAAGCCGGATTCTGTATTCTGAAAAATCAGAATTCCTTATCATTTATCTAGGCAAAGGGTTACCCCAGAGCTCTAACCGCCTACCCTTCGGCTTAGGCGTGCAGCCCTCAATCACCGATTTACATGACGTTTCACCGTATAGAGTTTACCTGGTTTCACTACAGCCGAACTGTACTTGCTTTCTGTTGCACTTGTCCTCACTTCTCAGCGGACGGGCGTTACCCGCTATACTGCACTATGGTGTCCGGACTTTCCTCTCCCAATTACTTGGCAGCGATAAGGTGGCCTGCTGAGCGCAAATGTACTGTAATTGTTGATAACTAAGGATGATCTCTTTTCTTAATTCTCGTTAGAATTAAAGACTATAATTATATTTGTATAAGAATAAACAGAAGTAGCAATTTGGAACCATTTATTGTATCGGCTAGAAAGTATAGACCCCAGACATTTAAAGATGTTGTTGGTCAACAATCTATTACCAATACATTACAAAATGCGATAGATCAAAATCATCTTGCACAAGCTTTATTATTCTGCGGACCAAGAGGTGTTGGTAAAACTACCTGCGCTCGTATTTTGGCCAAACAGATAAATTCTGATGGTACCGAACAAGAAAATGAAGATTTTGCTTTCAATATCTTTGAACTTGATGCCGCTTCTAACAACTCTGTCGATGATATTCGTAATCTTATTGACCAAGTACGTATACCACCACAAGTTGGTAAATACAAAGTATATATCATTGATGAGGTACACATGTTGTCTCAATCTGCTTTTAACGCATTTCTAAAAACATTAGAAGAGCCTCCAAAGCATGCTATTTTCATATTAGCAACCACAGAAAAACATAAAATTATACCTACCATTCTTTCTAGATGTCAAATATTTGATTTTAAAAGAATTACCGTTAAAGATGCTGCTGAATATTTAAAATATATTGCTGAGAACCAAGGTATAAATGCCGAAGAAGATGCATTGCACATCATTGCTCAAAAAGCTGACGGCGCCATGCGTGACGCTTTATCGATTTTTGATAGAGTAGTTAGTTTTTCTGGTTCTGAACTTACACGTAAGGCAGTTACCGAAAACTTAAACGTATTAGACTACGATACTTATTTTGAGGCTACAGATTTAATCTTAGAACATAATATACCAGGATTGTTATTATTGTTCAATAAAACCTTATCTCTTGGTTTTGACGGACACCATTTTATATCTGGGCTAGCGTCTCATTTTAGAGATTTAATGGTATGCCAGCATCCAGACACTATTACACTACTTGAAGTTGGTGAAGCAGCACAGCAATTATATAGAGACCAAAGCAAAAGAACATCTCCTTCGTTTTTATTGCAAGGCTTAGACATCGCAAATGACTGTGATTTAAAGTACAAAACAAGTAAAAATCAACGCTTACTTGTTGAGCTTACACTTATGAAACTTGCCTCTATCAATTTTGATGGAGAAAAAAAAAATCCTGAATCCGTAGCTCTTAATAACAAGACTATTGATTTTATTGCTCCTTCTGCATTTTACAATCAAGTACCTAAAGCTCCAACTAAAGAATCTGAGGTAAAACCAGTAACTGGAAATCAACCAGCTGCCACAAAATCTGAGGTCGAAATTGGCAAAAAAATAATTGCCCCGAATACCAATACCGAAACTCCAGCAGTATCAAAACCGACTCCAATAACTGCTGAAGCACAGGTAGCTCCTGAAAAAACTAAGGAGCCTCAACAAGAAATTAGTAAAGCACCAACACCAGAAACTGCTGCTGATGGTAAAAAACCAATTATTAATCGCCCTACCAAAAGAGTTTCAGGACTTTCAATTTCTAGCTTAAATGCCAAAAAGCAACACGAGCTTAATAAAATTGAAGTTGTTGTTGATGAAAACAACTTACCAAAAGATAATTTTACCGAAGAAGAGCTTCGTAAGCATTGGGCAGATTTTATAGAAATTATTGATAAAAAAGGTCAAAAGATTTTAGCTTCTAACCTTCATTCAGATATTCCAAAATTAAAAGAAGGCTTTGCTATTCATTTAGAGCTTCCTAACGGAACCATGAAGAAAGAAATTGAGCGTGAGCAGTTCGAATTAATGGAATATCTTCGTGCTAAACTGAACAACCACTTCGTTCATTTAGATATTACAGTAAACGAAACTACAGCAACGAAATTTGCCTTTACACCAGAAGAGAAATACGAAAAACTCCGAGAGAAAAATCCTGTAATAGATTTACTTAGAACGGAATTTGATTTGTACTTATAGCCTTCTTTTACTTCGAAAAGCAAAAACCAATAGTACAATTGAAATTATTAGAAGTCCGAAGGCTTCCCTTCCTAATTCCACGGTAACTATATCTCCATCATTTAAATCGAACCCTTGAAAATCTGACGGGTATAGGTATAAGAAGCCTATAAAAGCAAGTACGCCTAATATCATGAGTATTCTAAACCCTATTTTATTTAATGCGAATAATAAAGACACTAAAGCCGCAACACCGTAAATAATAATCCAATTCAATGAGTCTGGATCATTGTATTGCAAGACTGCTCCTACAGTAAATAATACTGCAAAAACGTATCCTAATATCTTAAATAATAGATTCATTTAAATTTAGTTTAATAGGTGATCTTCAATAAGATCACGCACTTGTATTGCACTAATCTTCTGATCGTTATCACCCGTTACATGATTGCTTATGAAGACGGGGAAATCTTCAACATCTTCAGTCAACCGACCGTGTGACCCTTTTATCAAAGTAGCATCAATTGGTATAATATTCATGACCGTTCTAAAGCCCATTTTCTTTTTAAGTAGTTTACCTACTACTTTTGCCATCACCAATTTATCCTTTGGATCCGTCAACATTTCAACTGGATCATAACCTGGTTTTTTATGAATATCTACCATTCTCGCATAGTCTGGTGCCTTTGTATCATCTAGCCAGAAGTAATACGTAAACCAAGAATCTTTATCAGCGACAACAACAATATCACCACAACGTTCATGATTTATGTGATAGGTCTTTAAATCTTCTCCGTAAAGAACTTTCTCTACTCCATCAATTGATTTTAACAAATCGGCAACACGTTCTATATTTTTAGAATTCTTACAATAAACATGCGCAATTTGATGATCAGCCACCGCAAAAGCATCACTAGCCCCTGCATCTAAAAGTTCTAAACCCCTTTCTTCTCTTATAGCTAGCATTCCCTCTTTTCTTAATACACGATTAAGATGAATTGGTCTGTTTACATTTGTAATTCCATATTCAGAAAGTAGAATCACTCTGGCATCTAACGCTTCATAATGTTGCACCAATTGCCTTACTACAGCATCTATTTCGTTCAAGTCTTTTGAAATAATCTTGAAATCAATACCGTACCGTTGTAAATTATAATCTAAATGCGGAAGGTAAATGAAGGTTAAATCTGGATTGTGCTTTTTATCTGTCAACAACGCGGCATCAGCTATCCATTTAGAGGAATTGATCGTTGTCTTAGGCCCCCAAAATTCAAACAACGGAAAAGTACCTAAGGCTTTTTGCATATCATCTCGTAACTCAGCCGGATAAGAATATACATCAGGAATTTTTCTCCCGTCTGCTAAATAATTAGGTCTTGGTGTAAGGCTATAATCTACATTGCTGTACATATTATACCACCAAAAGTGATTGGCACAGGTGAAATTGGGGTGTTGCTCTTTTAAATCGTCCCATATTTTTGGTTGCTCAACCAATTTGTTGGATTGTCGCCAAAATTTAACTTCGCACTCATCTTTAAAATACCAACCATTACCGACAACACCATGCTCTGATGGCCATTTGCCTGTAACATATGTAGACTGCACTGCACATGTAACTGCTGGCAATACAGGTTCTATGTATGATGTTTGACCTTTCTCTAAAAATGATTTTATAAACGGAGTGTGCTCACCTATCAATCGCTTCGTTAATCCAACTACATTTATGACTACCGTTTTTTTCATATTACATGTGTGATTTAAACCACTCTATTTCACGAATTATAGATACTGATAAATCTTGTTTTAAATCTGCCGGAAGCACATCCCAAGTATAGGTTTCTATTTCTAAATGTTCAGATATGGGGTTTGATTTAATATAATTCATCGTTTTCAAAATATGATCTTGCGTGGAAAACAACTCACCATATTTTTCCAAGAAAATAGGAACATGATAATGAGCCCTTAATTCCTTATGATTTCTATCACCCTCTAAAACCAGAGGTAAATCGCTATATGTTTTTACTTTGCCATCGATTATCTCAGTTACCTGATGCAAATAGGTAGGTTCGTTGAATTGAGACAATTGCTCCCAAACAACCTCATCATTGCCACCACCAAAAAGAATTTTTAAAGCAGCGCTAACCTGAATCTTACCTACGCGTATATTTTCTTTTTTAAACTTAGCAAAGGTATCTGTAGGTTCTTCATATGCCAATGAGAAATGGCAAACATCATAACAAATAGTAATATATTTTTTAATCAACTCTTCAGATTCCTTTTGCCCTAACCCTAATTCCTGTTTAAAAAATTCTGCTCCTATAGGTAATAAGTAGTCAGAATAAAAGGATAGTACTTCATCACTATTCTCTAACAATCCGTCTGGTTCTGGTTCTATATCTAAATGCAAGTAGGTTCCTGTAGCTTGCTCAATTTTGAACAACTGTTTGGCAACCTCTAACATATTTTTAGCTCCTACATGAAAAGCGTTTTTTGTTTCGCTTTCTGTTTTATGCCAATATTTATAGGTGATTGGTGATGTAGAAATCCCACCATTCATTCCCACCGGTATTAATTCGGATAATTGACGAAACAACCTTTTTGTATATTTCAATCGATCCTCGGTAGTCCAATCTGGAGCATGCACCATATCTTTTACCCGTTCATCATGAAAATTACCATAAGGAAATCCGTTCATGGTGAAAACATATAGATTGTTGGAATCTAGCCACTTCTTGAAATCAGACATATTAGTACCCAAATCAAGTTCTTCACTTGCTTTATTAGATAATCTTAGCCCTAGACCAAATGGTTGTTCTTTTGAAACTTCTTGTTTTATGCCTGGAACATGTTTTTTAATACTCTCAAAAGTACTTTTCCAATCTTGACCTGGATGGATATTTGTACAATAGGTTAAATGAAGATTTTCTTTTAATTGCATTGAATTTAATTTAATGCGAATTGATGATTCAACTTTGAAACTGCTTGCGTCATTAAATCCATATCGATAGTATGAACGTCATGTTTGACTCCTAAGTCAGAAATTAGGGTAATTGTCAATTGCCCTCCTAAATGCTCCCTAAACTCTTCTATACCGTTCAATAGAGACGTTATTTGTTCTGCGCTCTGAACGGGAAGCGACAAATCAAAACCAATGGCAATCATAACATCTAAAATATGTTGTAAATCTGCCTCTGAAATTAAACCGACTAATTGCGCATAGGTTACATCTAGTGCAATGCCTTTTGCTACTGCCTCACCATGTCGTAATTCATAATTGGTCATGAATTCCATTTTGTGGGCTGCCCAATGTCCGAAATCTAATGGTCTTGACGAACCAGATTCAAATGGATCGCCACCTTGCGCTATATGATGCATATGCATTTCCGCACACTTATAAATGACATATTGCATGGGTTCCATTTCTCTGTTTTTTAAAGCTGTTGCATTATCTGCTATATATTTAAAAAAGCTTTTATCCTTAATTAAAGCAACTTTGATAGCTTCAGATATTCCGGAAATCCAATCGCGCTGCTCTAGAGTTTCTAGAAAATCGCTATCGTTAATAATCGCGAAAGGCGGAGCGAACGTTCCTAAAAAATTTTTCTTTTTGAAAGCGTTTACACTATTTTTCACCCCTACTGCAGAATCGTTCTGAGATAAAACCGTAGTAGGTATTCTTATCAACTTAACGCCTCTATGCGCAATTGCAGCAGCATAACCGACCATATCGATTACGGCACCGCCACCAATAGCAACTACAAATGAATGACGACAAATTTTGTTTTCATTGACTCCTTTCAAAATAGAATCAATAGCTGCATCGCTATTTTTAACTTGCTCGCCACCTGACAATACCAAAGTAATGGTATACTTTATAGTTTGCTGATTTTTTTTACAATAGGCCTCAATCTGATTTATTAACTCAGGATGATGGTTTTTAACGCCGTCATCTAATACAAAAAGTAGTTTAACAGGTTCAAAACCTTTGTAATCCGCAATTAATTTTGCAAACAAAGTATTTTCTAAAGCAAATAGTCCAGAAGTAAAGTACAATTGATAATCATATTGCACTTGAAAAGACTGTTTTATAGGTTGTAATTGCATATCTAATTTATGTTACAGCAAATAATTTCGATAACAGCATTGATGCTGGTAATAACAACAAAATCACTAATGCCAAATACCAATCTGAAAAACCGGCTACCCAGCAAGCGTTCATAACAACAAGCGATAATACACCGCCCATTACCGCCTTCTTTATATTTTCAGGTGAATTTTCTTTGTACGCTTTTAATAAAGGTTTAAAAATTAAATACCCGAATAAAATTAAGAAAGGCAATAAGACTATTACATTGTCTTTCTGCTGCATTACAATTAACGTAATAGATAGTATAACTATTGCATACAATATACCTGCCCAAACAATGTGTTTTTTATTATTACCATGTACTTCGCCCCTACTTATTAATGTAATGGCAAAAATGTAAACTACAGGCACTAACGCTATGTACCAATGAGAAAGTATGCCCAAAATAGACATTCCCATTAAAAGATTTAAACCACGGCAAACACCCATATTCAAAGGTCCGGCGAAACCGAATTGCTTGAAATACCCATCATATGTTAAAATAGCAATAGTCAAGACTACGGATATCATCCCTGCAAGCATATTACACTTGAATGCCAAGGTAACGCCTATCAACATTAAAATTGTTCCAAAATAAATAGCCTCACGCTTAGGTACTAGTCCGCTTGGTATAGCCCTTTCCGGTCTTTCAATCGCATCTAATTCCGCATCGAATACATCATTAAAAACCACTCCGCCTGCATACAAAGCAACAGACGAAAAAACTAAAAGAAGTACATCACCGCTTTGTTCAACTAGAAATTTGAGTACCTCTATATTTCTCAGGTACAATGCAATAGCAATACCCGCCAAAATATCTGCTGCTGCAGTTGGCAAATTTGCAGGTCTTGCCAAACGAGCAAAACCCATTAACTTCTCTTTCATCTTAGGTAATTTGGTCTTCGTCTATTCTTGGCTTCTGACCTCTTAAAACACTATTATCATTAAATAATTGCGATTGATTAATGCTATCTGGTTGTAACCAATGCGCTTCTTTCATTTTTCCATTTTTACCAAAAGCATCTAAAGCATTTTGATAACAGGTCTTTCTAACATCTTCCATAGAAATACCTCTTTTCAACATTAAAGAAGCAGTTTTCGGCACAGCCAATGGATCACTAACACCCCAGTCTGCGGAGCTATCTACTATAATATTAGAACTACCAAATTTTTTAACTACCTCTACCATACGTTCATTACCCATTTTTGTTTTTGGGTAAATAGTAAATGCAGCTATAAATCCGCGGTCAAGAACCTCTTTTACCGTTTCTTCATTATTATGGTCAATAATAACATTGGCAGGATCTAAACCGTGCTCCAAACAAACCTCCATACTTTTGATGGTACCAGCTTTTTTATCGCGATGTGGCGTATGTACCTGTACAGTCATATCCAATTCTTTCGCCATATCTAATTGCATTCTAAAAAACTTGTCTTCTGCAGGTGTTTGGTCATCATAACCAATTTCACCAATGGCAACAACATTTTCTTTATGTAAGTATAATGGCAATAATTCAATAACCTGTTCTGCCAAAGCCTCATTATTAGCCTCTTTAGAGTTTAAGCCAATTGTGCAATAATGCTTAATACCAAATTGGCTAGCTCTAAAAGGCTCCCAACCAACAAGACTGCTAAAGTAATCTTGAAAAGAACCTACTTGGGTTCTGGGTTGACCCAGCCAAAATGAAGGTTCTATTATCGCTACAACTCCCGCAGCTGCCATTGCTTCATAATCATCTGTTGTTCTTGACGTCATGTGAACATGGGGGTCAATAATCATCATTTTATCTTCCATTCTATTGTTGTTTAATCGTATTCCACGTTATCTGTCCGTCTGCTATTTTATGTTTTAGCTCTGGTTTACTATTCAAAAGTGCCAATGCTTTATCATTTCCTGAATGATAACAACAAAGGGCTCCTGAATTATTTTCTAATACATCATCACTATTGAGAAGTGTCTTCATATCATTCAATAGTTCCTCATTCAAAAATTTAGAAACTGGTCTCCAAAACAATGGGTCTATTTTTCTACCTGCAGCCCACCTTTCATGTGCATAGTCAGAAATTATTCTCGTTAAATCTGCATTCGCACTTTCATCAACAGATTCTATTTGCGAAAGGTCACGTTCCATAAATGCCGCTTTCAAAAACATCTGATTCCATTGTTGATCATTAAAATACTTTGCAGGATACGGATTATTCAATGAAATCGCATCAAAAATTGTAGCAATGTTGGTTCTTAAAGCTTCTACCGCCGTTTGCTTATATGCTTCGGGATTTGGTAATAAAATCAAGTATTTTAGAAAAGTTTCCAACTCACTTGTATCAGCCACTTGTATAATGTTTGCTACCTTAGGTGTATAAAAATCCTCATCATGCCCTAGAACTTCTGACAACAAATAGATACGTGCTACTTGTAGAATATTTGCTTTATGTGCACTGAAATATCTCGTACTTTCAGAATCTATTTGCTTAAATGAAATTGGTTTTACAGCATCAAATTTCGCATTTAAAAGGCTATAGGTCATGAACAAATCTTTTGCAGACTTATCACCAGCCAGCTTCTCAATTTTACCATCTAACCAACCAACATTTTCTGGTGTTCCAAATTGTGTTAAAATATTTTGAATATCTTTTTGATTGTACATTTTATAATAAGATTGACTTTACACCAAAAATAATTATTATTCAGCAGTAAGTTGTCTAGGTTCTTGATTATAATTGGCTCCGTCTCGAAATCTTTTCTAATTTTGAAAAAAAGTAAACTATGCTAGGCTTAAAATTACCAACTGATCCAAGATGGGTAAATATTGTAGAGAAAAATATTGATGAAATACTTACCGATCACGCCTATTGCGAACAAAAAGCTGCTAGTACTGCTATATCTCTAATTGTTTCTTTCCCTGAATATACAGAGCTTGTTGAAGAAATGGTTGCTTTATCTAGAGAAGAAATGGGCCATTTTAAAATGGTGCATGACCTCATATTAAAACGTGGCAACACTTTAGGCAGAGATCGTAAAGATGATTATGTAATTCAGCTGATAAAATTCTTTCCAAAAGGAGGAAGCAGAACTACACAGTTGGTTCATAGATTATTATATGCTGGACTAATTGAAGCGCGTAGCTGTGAGCGTTTTAGGTTATTATCAGAAGAGTTAGAAGATAAAAAATTAGCCGAATTCTATCATAAATTAATGATAAGCGAAGCCGGTCATTACACTATGTTCTTGAAATTTGCTCGTAAATATGGTGAATTAGAAGAGGTGAATAAAAAATGGAACAGCCTTTTGGAATATGAAGCTCAAATCATGAAAGATTTAAGCAAAAAAGAATCTATTCACGGATAAAACTCACCTCATTTAGTTTCCGAATTATACAAATCCTTTATAATACCATCTGAAAGTCCGATTTTAGGAACATGAATTTTCTTAGCACCACTCCATTTAGCAGCTGAGAGAAAAATTTTGGTTGCCGGTATGATAACGTCTGCCCTATCTGGATTTAACCCTAGCTCTGATATACGATCATCATAACTTAGACTATCTAAAAAATGATATTGAGCATTCAACCAAATATAAGATAAAGGCTCGCCTTCTTTTCTTCCTGAAAGCTTATGCAACTTATTGATATTACCACCTGAGCCTATTATAGATAATTTAGGCTTATCTTTTAGAATCAATTTTATCCATTCTTCCAATTTATTCCAAGTCTCTGGCTTTACCATGTTATTCAAAAGCCTGACCGTACCTAACTTAAAAGACTTTGATACTTGGATTTTACCCTGAGAAAACAAGGTGAATTCTGTACTACCGCCACCAACATCAATATATAAATAAGATTGATCGTTAGTAATTAGATTCTTTAAATCTGTTGAGGCTATTATGGCAGCTTCTTGCTTACCATCAATCAGGTCTATTTGAATTCCAGACTCTTGAGATATTTTTTGTATTATCTCATTTCCGTTATTCGCTTCCCTCATTGCAGAGGTAGCACATGCTCTATACTTTTCAACTCCCGCTACTTCCATTAAAAGCTTAAAGGCTTTCATTGTCTTTATTAACCTTGCTTCATTTACCTCAGATATTTCACCTACCGTAAATGAATCTTCTCCTAATCTTACAGGAACCCTAACCAAAGCGCTTTTTCTAAATTGAGTTCTTTTACCCTTATCCTCTATTACGTTATGCGTAAGTAACCTAATCGCATTAGAGCCTATATCAATTGCTGCAAATTTTCTTACTTTCAAAAGATCTCTTTTTTAAGATTCTTGTTTATTCGCATAATACTCATACGTAGCAAATTGTGACCTGATTCTGGGTAATGTTGTCTTTCTGTACGCATTATCTTGAGCTGCATTGAATACACGTGCTTTCATATTATCTTTCCAACAGATATCAAATGTATCCATCAATTCTTTTTTAATATCCTCATCATAAATTGGGCAACCAACTTCTACTCTATAATCAAGGTTTCTGGTCATCCAATCTGCAGAGGATATATATATTTTAGTATCACCACCATTAGCGAATATAAAAATACGTGTATGTTCTAAAAATTTATCTATTACACTTATAGCTTCTATGTTTTCACTCATACCCTCAACACCTGGTATTAAGCAACATATACCTCTTATGATCAACTGGATCTTTACCCCTGCTCTACTTGCTTCATACAGTTTATCTACCATCTTATATGATGTAAAACTGTTCATTTTTATTTTGATAAAAGCTACTTTGCCTTGCTTGGCATTTGCAATCTCATTATCAATTAATTTCATGAACGCATTTTTAGTATAATGCGGTGAAACTATAAGGTGTTTGTATTTGTTGATTTTATAGGTAGTCTCAAAGAAATCAAAAACTTTGTTCAACTCTTTTAGTATAGAATCATCTGCTGTAAAGAGTGTAAAATCAGTATAAATTCTTGCGGTAGATTCATTGAAATTACCTGTGCTTACAAAGCCATATCGCTTTATTGAACCAGCTTCTTCTCGCTCAATTAAACATATTTTACTGTGCACTTTTAAACCCGGTACACCAAAAATTAGTTTTACGCCTTCTGCTTGTAACTGCTCTGCATATTCAATATTAGCTTGCTCATCAAAACGAGCCTGAAGCTCTATCTGTACGGTTACTTGTTTACCATTTTTAACAGCATTAATTAAAGAAGCAGCAATTTGAGAGTTACTTGCCAATCTATATACCGTAATTTTAATAGTACGAACCTTAGGGTCTAAAGCAGCCTCACGCAAAAACTTTAAAATATATGTAAAGGTATGATATGGAGTGTATTGCAGATAATCTTTTTTAGCGATACTTTCTAAAATACTACCCTCTACACTTAAGCCTTTTACCGGTAACGGGATAATTTTATCGTACAATAAATCTTTTCTACCCAAGCTAGGAAAGCCCATATAATCTCTACGGTTATGATATCTACCCCCAGGTATTACACTATCCGTATCTTCAATATTCATTTTCTCTTTTAGAAAAGTCAAAGTATCTCTACCTATACTTTTATCATATACAAAACGTACAGGATCCCCAATTTTTCTATGTTCTACACTAGATGATATTTTCTCAATAAAACTTTTACTAAGATCATTATCAATATCTAGCTCGGCATCTCTGGTAATCTTTATCATGTGAGCCGAAATAGAATCATACTCAAACATGGTAAAAATATTGTCTAAGCAATATCTAATCAAATCATCTAGAATGATGATATAGCTCTTTTCTCCTTCGTCTGGTAATACAACAAAACGATCTATTCCCTTTGGAATTTCAATTAATGCATATCGCTTCTCTTTCTTACTTTCTTCACTTTTAATAACCATTTTTACTGCTAAATATGCTGCAGTATCTTTTAACGTTGGAAAACGAGTAAGGTCATTTAAAATGATGGTCATTAACTGCGGACTTACCTCTTTCAAGAAATAGGCTTTTACAAACTCCTTTTGGTTTTCGTTTAATTCTGTTTCCTTAATGATAAAGATATTCTTACCCTCTAACTCGTGTTCAATTCTTCTTAGAATCGTTAAACTTTTGGTTTGCTGCTCAATTACAATATTTGTAATCTCTTCTAAGAGATCTTTAGCCTTTTCACCACCCAATACACTTTTACCAGTTTTACCTGCTTCAACTATACGCTTTACCGTTGCATATCTAACTTTAAAAAACTCATCTAGGTTGTTAGAGAAAATACCTAAAAAACGAAGCCTTTCAATTAATGGAACATTCTTATCTGCGCTTTCTTGTAATACACGCTCGTTGAACCATAACCAACTTATTTCTCTATTTACGTACTGGTTGTTATTTTTTATCATGCTTTTAGTTGCTTCGGAAAAATGGTTTGTATTGTTGAGCCTTTTGAAATAGTAGCCCAAGTATTTTCATTAAATTGTAAATGAACAAATCCGCTAGTGGGTACATTAATAATATGCTTATCACCTAATGAATTTGCTAAATGGGTAAAAGTATGGTTGTGCCCAAAAAGAAGGACATTGTCTAAATTATCATCCAAATTCTTTATAAATTCAAGCACTTGATCTCCTGAAAAATCATACAACTCTGAGTTTATATTACAATTCTCAAGAGGATATTTAAGTGCTCGTAAGCAAATCATACAGGTATGAAACGCCCTGTTTGCCGGACTCGTATAAACGTGATCTATTTTTAAATTTTTTCTTGCTATTTCGTCCCCTACCAAATGCGCATCAAAAATACCTCTTTGCAATAATGACCTATCTTGATCACTAACATTTAGTTCCCAAGAAGACTTACCATGTCGCATTAAATATAAATTCTTCATATAGCTTAATAAAATTTAAGGAGCCAATCGTTCCATTTTCCAATCAAAATCATCTGTGAGCGTATACCGAATACGATCATGCAATCTATTTGGTCTGCCCTGCCAAAACTCCATTGACACTGGTCTCACTAAATACCCACCCCAATGTTCCGGTCTTTCAATTTCCTTACCGTCATATTCTTTCTCTAACTCGGTAAGCTTATTTTCTAACACAGACCTAGAATCTATAACAGTGCTTTGATCAGAAACTAAAGCTCCTAATTTACTTCCATCAGGTCTTGACTCAAAATAACCATCAGAGAGATTTTTTGCCAATTTCTCGGCAGTACCTTTTATAATAATTTGGCGTTCTAAATTTGCCCAGAAAAAAGAAATACAAATTTTAGGATTTTCACTTATCGCTCTTCCTTTCTCACTATTATAGTTGGTGTAAAAAATAAAACCTTCGTGTGTATATTTTTTAAGAAGAACAACCCTGCTTTTTGGAAAACCATCCAGACCAACCGTAGAAACTGTCATGGCATTAGGCTCATCAACTCCATCCGATTTCTCAACTTCGTAAAACCAGGTTTGAAATAGCTGAATTGGGTTGTCAGATATACTATCTTCCATCAACGCGCTTTTCTCGTATGATTTTCTATAATCTCCTAAATCTTTTTGCATCATTTTCGTGTTAAAAACAAGATAAACAAAGTTCTAAAAAGAAAGGAAAATAAACGATATAAAAATGTATTAAAACATTTAAAAATCGAAAGTCTTGCCATCATCGGCAAGCAGCACATTAGGAAAAATCGTTGAAGCCTCTTCTTTAAATAGCTCTATAGATTTATAACGCGTAGAATAATGACCTAATACTAAGGTTTTTACGTTTGCAGCTTTTGCTACTTTTGCAGCTTGCATTGCTGTTGCATGCTTCGTTTTCTTTGCCAATTCAGCTTCTGACTCTAAAAAGGTAGATTCATGATACAAAACATCAACATCTTTAATTTTTGCAGCTAAGCTTTCATCATAAATAGTATCACTACAAAAGGCGTAAGATTTGGGCTTAGGCGGATCATAAGTCAATTCACTATTCCCAATTACCTCTCCATTGTCTAGAGTAATATCTTTACCATTTTTTATATTCTGGTAATAGGCTTTATCTATACCGTATTCCTCAACAGCTTCTATATTCAGCTTTCTATTTCCTACTTTCTCTCTAAATAAATAACCGTTCGTATAAATTCTATGATCTAATGGTATTGTAGTAACGCTGATTTTAGTATCCTCAAAAATAAGCTCAGACTCTTTACTTGTAAGTTCATGAAATAATAAAGGATAGTTCGTCCACGAATCGCCTAATTTCAAAAGCAATGTTATAACCTCCTTTATGCCCTTTGGTCCATATACATGAAGCTCCTTTTCTCTACCAAGTAATCTCATCGTAGAAATGAAACCCGGCAGACCAAAAAAATGGTCTCCATGAAGGTGCGAGATGAAAATATGATTAATTCTTGAGAACTTTATTTTATGCCTTCTTAGTTCCACTTGTGTACCCTCACCACAATCAATTAACACAATATGGTTATTGATTTCTAGAACTTGAGATGTTGGGTTCGTAAACGTTCTTGGTGTTGCCGCATAACAGCCCAATACAGTAAGATGCATATTAATTTTATTCTATATTTTCTTGATATAGCTTGTTACAGCCCTAAATCGCGTTCAATTTCTTCCATTTCAACAACATCGCGTGCTTCTTGAAGTGAAGGAACTAAATTAATTTCTTCTGGCACATCATCATATGAGACCTGATCAGATACCAATACAAATGACTTACCATTTTTCTTATGCTTTCTTGCTATTTCTAAAAATGAAATAACATTATAAGGCGTCAATTCTGAGAAACTCAATAAATCTAATACGAGATTATCATTCTTAAACTTGGCATATTCGTTCTCTAAATTTTCAAGAAAGCGTTCAATAGAATTTTTTTCTTGAGAGACGATAATCAACGATCCTTCTTTAGTAAAAATCATATCATTTAATTTTAGATGCTAACAAATATATCACTGCCATACGTATGGCTACTCCGTTTTCAACTTGATTTAAAATTATAGATTGTTTTGAATCAGCAACATCACTTGTAATTTCAACTCCCCTATTTATTGGTCCGGGGTGCATAATTACAATTTCTTTGTCTAAACTATCAAGCAACTTTTTATTGACTCCAAATTGCTGAGTGTATTCTCTTGTTGTTGGAAAATAAGATATATCTAATCTTTCGTTCTGTATACGTAGCATATTTGCCACATCGCACCATTCTAATGCCTTTCTAAGATTAGTTTCAACACCTACACCTAAAGATTCTATATATTTAGGCAACAAAGTTTTAGGTCCACATACCTTAACATTTGCTCCTTGTAATTTCAGAGCAAAAATATTTGAAAGCGCTACTCTTGAATGTAATATATCACCAACAATTACCACATTTTTACCAGCAACATCGCCAAGTTTTTCACGAATAGAGTAAGAATCTAATAATGCCTGTGTAGGGTGTTCGTGTGCCCCATCGCCCGCATTTACAATAGAAGCATTTACATGCTTTGACAAGAATATACCCGCACCAGGATTTGGATGCCGCATGACCACCATATCTACTTTCATAGATAAAATGTTATTAACGGTATCTATTAAAGTTTCTCCTTTTTTTACTGATGATTGACTAGCAGAAAAATTAAGTACATCTGCAGATAGTCGTTTTTCTGCAAGCTCAAACGATAATTTAGTTCTGGTACTATTTTCAAAAAATATATTGGCAATAGTGATATCACGAAGAGAAGGAACTTTTTTAATGGAGCGATTGATCACTTCCTTAAAATGATCTGCAGTTTCAAAAATAAGCTGAATATCGGTTTCCTTTAGGTATTTAATTCCCAGTAAGTGTTTAACACTCAGTTCGCTCATTTTCTTATCTATTTACTAAATATATAATATCCTCCCCGTCATTTTCTTCCCACATCACCTTTACTTTTTCATCATTAATAGCATCTACTTGTCTACCTCTATAATTAGGTTGTATAGGTAAATGCCTACTAAATCTTCGGTCAATTAAACACAACAGTTCTACATCTTTTGGTCTACCAAAAGACTGTAGAGCAGTCAAAGCCGCATTTATACTTCTACCGGTATAGAGAACATCATCTATTAAGACAACGTTCTTATCTTCTATTAAAAAATCAATTTTTGTTTTCGTAGCTTCTAAAGTCTTATCGCCTCTTCTAAAATCATCACGATAAAATGTGATATCTAAAAAGCCAAGATCAATTTGCTTTACTTTATATTCTTCTTTAAGAATCTTAGTTAAGCGTTGGGCAAGAAATTTACCCCTAGGTTGAATACCTATTAATACCGTATTTTCAAAACTTAAATGGTTCTCAAGAAGCTGACAAGCCAATCTATGCAGGATGATATTTATTTCTTTTGAAGAGAGTAAAACTTTTTGACTCATAATTAACACCCGTGCTTTTAGCTAAACAAAAATAGATAATTCTATCTAAACTTTGACAGCTTAAATTAGGAAGTAAAATAGAATGAATAAATTTAGGTACCTATCTGGGAAATCTACAACCCTAGTATAGAGAAAAAAGCTTCTTTATGACTTTCACCAATAGGAATTCGCATATCGTTTATAACTATTCTATTGCGCTGAACAGTTTTAATATAATTTACATTTACTAGATAAGATTTATGCACTCTAAGAAACTGATTAGAAGGTAATTTACTCATAATCTCTTTAAAACTCATGAGTGTAAGAATGGTCTTGTTCGTATTGACAACGTGAATCTTTAAATAATCTTTTAGACCCTGTACATATTCAATTTGATCTAAATTGATTTTTATACTTTCATATTCTGCCTTTACAAAAATGAATTTTTTATCTACTGAATTATCGCCGGCCGATGAGAATACGTTTGCTTCCATAATAGTTTTTTGTTTTTTAGATATTAAATCTTGTACTCGTGATACTGATTTTATAAAACGATGATATGGTATCGGCTTTACTAAATAATCAACTGCATTCAACTCAAACCCTTCAACGGCATATTGCGAATAGGCTGTTGTAAATATGAAAAATGGTCGATTATCTAAAGTGCCCATAAAATCGATTCCGTTAATTTGAGGCATTTCGATATCACAAAAAATTAAGTCGATTTTTTTCTCTTTTATATCGCTAATAGCATCTAACGGATTGGTGTATGTTTTTACCAAATCGATAAAATCTAGTTTTTCACAATAACCTGAAAGTATTTCTATTGCTAATGGCTCATCATCTATAATTATACATTTCATAGGCTTGATTGTTTTTGGTAAATAGTTAATGACACTTCGTAATCTTTTCCGTCATTCTCAACTTCAAGATCATGTAACCCTGGGTAGATTAGCGTTAATTGGTTTCTAATATTTTCTAAACCAATACCAGAATTCTTTGTAGGCTCTCTAATAACCCCTATTTTATTCTTAACATTTAAAAAAACAGAGGTATCTGTAATAATCAAAGCAATTTTCACATAGGTTTTACCTTTATAGTCGGTACCATATTTAAAGGCATTTTCAATAAAAGAAATAAATAGTAAGGGAGGTACTGCTCTTCCCCTGTCTTCTCCTGTTATTTTTAAAGAAACATTTTCACTATCAGATAATCGCAATCGCTGTAATTGAATGTAACTTTTTATATAATCTATTTCTTTGTTCAATGGTACCAAGTCTTTATCAGCCTCGTAAATCATATACCTCATTAACTCAGACAAATCAACTATAGCCTCAGAAGTATCTGGTGATTTTTTTACCGAAAGCGCATAAATCGTATTAAGTGTATTGAATAAAAAATGCGGATTCAACTGCGCTTTTAAAAATTGAAGCTCAGACTTAATGTTTTCCTTTTCTACCGATAAGCGTAAATTTTCATTACGCTTCCATTCTACATATATTCTTAATATAGCACTAATTACATAGGGTATCCCAAGATTTACGAACGATCTATAAATAGGCATATAACCAAAACCTCTTGGACGTTGAAAATCCATTATAAAGTTTTCCGGAAACTTTGGTTCGTAAAAGTGATTTAGCAGCATCACAGAAGCTACCAACAAACCCAATGAGACCAAAAGGTAAAACAGTACACTTTTTTTCAGCAGATACTCTGGCACTAAATAGAAGTAGTTGAAATAAAAAAGAACGATTATAACAATCAGCTTTGGAAAAACATCTAAAGGAATTGGTCTTGCATCGTTCAAAATCGGATAAAAAGTGAGTCCATATAACAATATCCATATACTAATA
This sequence comes from Maribacter aquivivus, assembly GCF_900142175.1. Lineage (NCBI taxonomy): Bacteria > Pseudomonadati > Bacteroidota > Flavobacteriia > Flavobacteriales > Flavobacteriaceae > Maribacter > Maribacter aquivivus. The sequence goes on from NZ_FQZX01000002.1 coordinate 1,048,349, forward strand.
TGAACAACTATTTGAACCCTATTTTTTATAATCGATTTCATAAAGAAATTAGCGCCTTGTCGCAATAGCAATATTTAATTCTGCTAAATCTGTTGGTAATAAAATTGGCGATTTACCTTCTTCTAATTTTGATATTACAAGATTTGCAGTTTTTAAGGCCTGAGCCTTGGTAGCAAATTTTTGCTTGCCCGGAAAACCTGGTATATATTCTTGTAGAATCACTATTTTTTCTCCTCTCATAATCTGATAGCCATAACCATCATTTAAATCTACCACCTGACTATGAAAAGTTTGGTTTTCACTAGTGAAAGTTTGATTATAAATTGAATAGCTCAACACAAGTGCCAAAAATAAGACAAGTAAGACCCAATATTTTGCAGTCGAAATCATAAATAAATGTTTAAAAATGGGCCAATCCACACAGATTGACCCAAAAAATTAACAATTGCACTCACTATGAAAAATTAATCTTCCTCTTCGTACTCATCTTGAGGAAAGAATTCATCTAAATCATCTAGGTATAAAGTACCTGTTCTACCCATTCCTATAAATACACGACTTCCATTTGAAAATGCAATAGCATCTTGCCTTGTGGCACCTTCAAAAGACGTTTTTTGCTCCCACTCATCTGATGTAGGATCATACTCCCAAACTGTATTGGTTGCACCACTTAATTCACCACATGCTATATAGCCGTAACCATTTAATGTAAAACCAACTGCATTACTTCTTTGAACAGCGTAATCATCTTCTTCATCCAAATCTAATTTCTTTGTCCAGCTTTCTGTAGTTGGATCAAATACCCAAAAATCATCTAGATATACTCCGTTAGAAACTCCTGTTCCTAAATAGGTCAATCCATCAATGGTAAACGTTGTTGCCGACCTTCTTTTGTTTCCTCCAAAACCAACTAACTCTGTCCAAGTATCATTGCCAGGATTATATTTCCAGAAATCTTTTCTATCGTTCTCGCCATCATAGCCAGTACCTACGTAACCAAAGCCATTAGTACCAAAGCCAACTGCACTTCTTCTTGCCGTTGTTAACGACGCTATTTCTGTCCATGTATTAGATGCTGTGTTATAGCTATAAAAATCTGTTAATTCATCTACCCCATCATAACCTGAGCCAATGTAACCAGTACCGTCTATTTCAAAACCTACTGCGGCGTTTCTTGCCACCCCAGGAAAATCTGCCTTTTGCGACCAATAATCACCTTCTATATCATATGCCCAAAATGAAGACAAATAATCATCTCCATCATAACCAACACCCATATAACCTACATTGTCAATTGTAAAGCCCGATATACTACTTCTTGGGCTACCATCAAATACAGATTTGTCTACCCAGTTTCCTAAATCGTCATCGTCATCATCACTTGAACAACTTGTAATTACCATGGCCAATAGTGCCATACCAGTAATTTTGTACACATACGATTTTCTTTTATTCATTATTTTTTGTTTTAAGGTTCTTTCTTTTCAAGATCAAATCTACTAGAGACCCTACTGTTCAAAAAAACACAATAGATTAAAATTGGTTTTTAACATACCAAACCTTTGTTTTCATCTACCAACACAAATTTTTCATTAATAGCTTAAATAACAGAGTTCATCCCTTAACATTCACGATTCGTCTATTCAGGTTTTTACAACCAAGCCTGGTATTTAGTTTTGATAAAAATTAAATACTAAATGAAGGTGTTCTTAAACAAAGTACGTGCGCTCTACATGATTATGCTAGGCGGTTTCCTATCAATTGCTATCATATCGTGTAGCGATGATATTTATAATGACTCAGAATTTGTTGCTGGTGAAACTTTTACCGATAGCAATGTTCGCCTTATACTAATTGACACATTAACCGTCAGTACTTCCACCATGAAGTTTGATAGTATTGTCACTTCAGAATCAACTAGAATACTTTTAGGAAAATACACCGACACCGTTTTCGGTACTGTTACAACATCTAGCTATATGCAACTTTTACCCGAAACATACACTATTGACTCTGAAGCTATTTTCGACAGTATTGTCATGGTTATGGGATATGACAACTACTATTATAATGATACGCTGCAGAAAAATAGTATACACATTAAAAAAATCAATGAAAATTTTAACCCAGTAGGTGATGATTTCTTCTATAACACAAGTAGTATAGGTTATGACGAAACCGACCTTGGTTTTTCTGAATATTACCCAAGACCATTATCTGGTGATTCAATTACTATTAAACTTGTAGATGATTTTGGTACAGATGTATTTTCTCAACTTCAAGAAAAAAACATTGTAAACGCTGATGAGTATCGAGATTACTTTAAAGGTATTGGTCTAGTACCAGATGACATAGATAACGGAGCCATCATAGGTTTTTCAAAATCTTCTGAAAACACTTATATGCGTTTATATTATAGTACAGATACTGAATACGAATCTGAGCAAGAATATCTTGATATACAAATAGATGGTACTACTACTCCTGTTCCATTTTTTAATAGAATTACAGCAGATGATCCTATTACTCCTTTGCAAACCTTAACTGATAGTAAGATAAATTTAGAAAGTTCAGATTCTAACAACCAAAGCTATATTCAGTCTGGTGTTGGTATTGCTATGCGTGTACAATTTCCCAGTATAACAAGTCTTTATGACATACCTGGTAGCGGAACTATTTTAGACGGAGTTTTGAAAATTAAACCAACAGCGCAATCTTATGATGACCATTTAAAACTTAGAGACACACTTGCCGTTTACGTGGTTGATCAAAACAATGATTTAATTGAGACGCTAACATCTACTTCATTTGCTATTCTTAATAGAGATAATCAAGAATTTAATGACATCTACTATGAAATACCCATTGCCTATTATTTAGAAGAATTACAATTAAAAGATAGAGATATTGATGATGCTTTGATTCTGCTTCCTGCAGATTATAACTCTACGGTCGATAGATTTATTTTGAACGGAAACGGTAATGGCGAAAACGAAACAATTTTAGAATTAACATACGGTATATACGATGAAGATTAACCAAATACTATTTTTTACCATAGCAGCACTGTTAGCTTTTAACCAGTCTTCAGCCCAGTCTGAAGCTTTAACTAGCTCGCCATATTCGCTATACGGATTAGGAGTCATTAACCAGACAAGTATCGGAAAATTTAATAGCTTAGGCTACAGCGGTATCGGCATAAAATCTCCGTACGAGCTAAACAATTTAAACCCGGCAAACTACGCCTTAATACCTCAAAACTCCTTCTTATATGACATAGGTGTTACCGGTGAATTTAATAGTTACAGCAACACTTCTTCTTCTGAAGAAAAATCGAATGTAAACTTTTCTAATTTAGCCTTCGGATTTAGAATTATGGAAAATTTAGGTGCCGGTATCACCATGACACCCTATAGCGATGTTGGTTATTCGCTACTTGGCGTTAGTAGTAATATTGAGGGATCTACAGAATCTTTTGAAAGTAACATTACCGGATTGGGCGGATTAAATGATATTAAGCTAAATGTTGGTTATGCTCTAATGCCAAAATTGAGATTAGGTTTAAGTGCGTCGTTTTTATTCGGAAACATTGAAGAAACGGAATCTTTCATTTATAGCACTTCTACATTTGAATCTGTAGAGCAAACTAATTATAGTGGTGCAAGATTAGGTTTTGGACTTCAATATGATGTCAATGACAAAATAACTATTGGTAGTACAGTAAAACTACCAACAAGTTTAAACGGAAACCTAAAAAGATCTGTCGATAAAACAATATCAGGAATTGCAATTTCTGTGGAAGATGAAAGCTCTGGTAATGTTTCTGATTTTAAACTTCCTTTAGAGTTTGGTTTTGGTATGAGTATAAAACCTATTGAAGAACTGACCTTTAGTGCCGATTATAAGAAAAACTTCTGGTCAGACACTAATCAATCAGAAAACATTGGCAGCTATGAAGATCAAGATATTTACGCCTTTGGTCTAGAATTTATTCAAGACCCTACCAGTTACAAATATGGTCAAAGACTTGCCTACAGATTAGGTTATAATTATGATAATGGGTACTTAGCCATAGGTGACAAAAAGGTGGAGGGTTATAATTTTACTGCAGGTATTGGCATACCAACAAGCAGAGGTACCCACTCTATGATCAACCTTTCTTATAGTTATGGTTCAAAGGGACTTTTGCAAAACGTTTTAGTAAAAGAGAATTTTCACCTAGTTACTTTAAACTTGAGTTTAGAAGACATCTGGTTTGTAAAGAAGAAGGTGTACTAATTTAAAAAACGAAATACTTATTAAAACAATAAATTATGAAGTGAATTAAACTTTTATTATTAAAATCTCCATTAGTAATTCATTTTTTTTGGAACCCTAATAGGAACTGAGAATTGTGGATATTAAAAAAGCCCAGATTAATTTCTGGGCTTTTACTTTTGATACTTGCCAAAGATATATCCTATCAAACCAAGGCAAGAAATCACTGAAACTAATTATCTACTTATCTTTAAAGTAATTTAAATTTCTATATCAACATCTCCATTAGAAATTCAATTTATCAGCACTTAAAAGTGAAAATAATAGACACAAAAAAAAGCCCGGATACATATCCGGGCTTTTACTTTTGACCCTTATAAAGGATCTATACTATGAAATTACTTCTTCTTAGAATCAGCTTCCATTTTGTCTTTCAACGCTTGTAGTGCATCGTTAGCATCACCTAATGTAGGCTTAGCTTCATCTGCGCTAGCTGCTTGTCTTTTGACAGCTGCTTTTACATTACGTTGCTCTTCTTCACGGAAAATAGCAGTATGACTAGCTACTACACGTTTGAAGTCTTTATTGAACTCAATAATCTTGAATTCAGCTTCATCGCCTTTACCTAGTTTCTTACCATCTTCTTTCTCTAAATGACGTTGAGGAATGAATGCAGTAATATCTTCGTTAAATTCAATTGTTGCACCTTTATCAACTACATCAGAAATGGTTGCTGTATGAACTGTACCCAATGCGAATTCAGTTTCATATTTATCCCAAGGGTTTTCAGTAGTTTGTTTATGACCTAAGCTTAACTTACGACCATCAACATCTAATTCTAACACCTCAACCTCTAAAGTATCACCAACATTGGTAAACTCAGATGGATGCTTGATTTTCTTAGTCCAAGAAAGATCAGAGATATAAATTAAACCATCAATACCTTCTTCTAGCTCAACAAAAACACCAAAGTTTGTAAAGTTTCTTACAATACCTTTATGCTTAGAACCTACAGGATATTTAGTAGTAATATCAGTCCAAGGATCTGGAGTCAATTGCTTGATACCAAGAGACATTTTACGATCTTCACGATCCAATGTCAATACAACTGCTTCAACCTCATCACCAACTTTTACGAAATCTTGTGCAGAACGCAAGTGCGTAGACCAAGACATTTCAGAAACGTGGATAAGACCTTCAACACCTTCAACAACTTCGATGAATGCGCCGTAATCAGCTATAACAACTACTTTACCTTTTACTTTATCACCAATCTTAATTTCATCAGATAAAGCTTCCCAAGGATGCTTCTCTAATTGCTTAAGACCTAATTGAATTCTAGATTTGTTTTCATCAAAATCAAGAATTACAACATTTAATTTCTGGTCAAGTTCAACAACCTCGTTCGGGTGGTTGATTCTGCTCCAAGAAAGGTCAGTAATGTGAACTAAACCATCAACACCACCTAGATCAATAAACACACCGTAAGAAGTAATGTTTTTAACAACACCTTCTAATACTTGTCCTTTTTCTAATTGGCTAATGATTTCTTTCTTCTGTTCTTCAATATCAGCTTCAATAAGAGCTTTATGAGAAACAACAACGTTTTTAAATTCGTGGTTGATTTTTACAACCTTAAATTCCATTGTTTTGTTAACATACTGATCGTAATCACGAATAGGCTTAACATCTATTTGAGAACCTGGTAAGAAAGCTTCAATACCAAATACGTCAACGATCATACCACCTTTAGTTCTGCACTTAACAAAACCACTAACGATTTCTTCTTTGTCATGAGCCGCGTTAACACGATCCCAAGCCATAATAGTTCTCGCCTTTCTGTGAGATAATACTAGTTGACCACTTTTATCCTCACGAATATCAATCAATACCTCTACTTTGTCACCAACTTTTAAACCTGGGTTGTAACGAAATTCGTTTAACGAAATTACACCTTCAGATTTTGCGTTGATATCAATAATAGCTTCTCTATCTGTGATATAAACTACCGTACCTTCTACTACTTCCTCATCGGCAGTATCTACAAAGTTCTCGGCAACTAATTTTTCAAATTCCTTCAATTTAGAATCGTCAACACGCTCAATTCCTTGCTCGTATTTTTCCCAATTGAAACTTTCTAAAAATTCTTGTGGATCTTGCTGTGGAGTTTCAACAGCTTGTTGTGTTGCTTCAGTAGTAGCTTCTACCTCTGCGTTTGTTTTTTCTTCAGCCATTTGCTGATTAATAATTTGTATTCCATAACCTTATCAAGACTTAGGCAACGACTATGAAAGTAGTTATATTTATTTGTTTATCTAATCCCTTTTTTCTCTTGACTTCCTTGCAAAAAAGGTGTGCAAAAATAATCATTTTATTTAAATTAGGCAACACAACAAGATATTACACGTTCATTTAATGAATTTGGCATGATTTTAGAATTAAATATCCTAAATATGCTTATCTTAGAAGTATTATAATAACCATTAAAAAAAGTAAAATTATGAGTGTTAAGGCAAAATATCAAGGTCTTTTGAATCTTGGTGAGCAATTAGGTATAAAAGACGGTAATGTAACTGTTGAAGGCGATGTTCTTAAAATAAAAGGACAAGCAAAAACGCCTTATGAAAAAGACCTAATGTGGGATAAAATTAAGGAACTAGGTGGTGAAAGCCCTTCTGATATAAAAGCTAATATCACTGTTGAGGACGATTCTGTTTATCACAGACATGTAGTTAAAGGTGGTGAGTCTTTAAGTAAAATAGCGAAGCACTATTACGGTGATGCTATGCAATACAAAGCTATATTTGAAGCAAACACTGGTATCTTAAAAAGCCCAGATGTTATTCATCCAGATCAAGTATTGGTTATACCAAACAAATAGTATTGATACTATATAAATAAAAAGAGGTTAGCATTGCTAACCTCTTTTTTTATGCTTGATGTTTTTCTATAACCCGGAGCGAATGTTCATACATTCTTTGAAACTGATCCTCTAGCCCTAAATCACTATTATCAAACTCAATAGCATCGTCTGCTCTCTTTAAAGGTGAAATTGCACGGTTACTATCTATATAATCTCGTTTTTCAACATTTTCAAGAATATCTGCATAAACCACATCTTCTCCCCTATCCAACAATTCTTTATATCTTCTTACCGCACGTTTTTCTGGTGAAGCCGTCATGAAAATCTTAAGCTCAGCACCAGGAAAAACCACTGTACCGATATCTCTACCGTCCATAACAAGACCTTTATCAGCACCCATCGCTTGTTGCATGGCTACCAACTTCTCTCGCACAGCTGAGATAACAGAAACCTGACTCACATTTTTTGACACAGGCATAGTTCTTATTTCCTTCTCTACATTTTCACCATTCAAATACATTTCGGCATACCCTAAATCTGAATTAAAAATAAAATTCAATTTAATATCTCCTAATGATTTCACTAATGCATCTTCATCCACCTCACCCGCTTCTACAAAACCGGACTTCATAGCAAATAGAGTAACTGCACGATACATTGCACCTGTATCTACATAAACATATTCTAGCTTTTTAGCCAATTGCTTAGCTAAAGTGCTTTTTCCCGTAGAAGAGAATCCATCAATTGCAATAGTGATTTTTTTCATTGTTCCAAAAATATATAGAAAAGCTATACTATAGCTCCTTCGCGTTTTTTACTTTGACATCTGTAATTGCAATATCAATTACTTCAGACATTTCTTTTACATAGTGAAAAGTCAATCCTTTTAAGTAAGATTCCTTGATTTCTTTGATATCACGCTCATTATCTGCACAAAGAATTATCTCTTTAATTTTTGCTCTTTTTGCAGCAAGAATCTTCTCTTTAATTCCACCAACTGGTAACACTTTACCACGTAGCGTAATTTCCCCTGTCATTGCCAAACTCTTTTTAATTCGCTTTTGTGTGAATAACGAAACTAAAGAAGTCAACATGGTTATACCCGCACTCGGGCCATCTTTAGGGGTTGCACCCTCTGGCACGTGAATATGCACATTGTACTTTTCAAAAACCGATGGGTCTATTCCAAATCTTTCAGCATTAGATTTTATATACTCCATTGCAATGGTGGCAGACTCCTTCATTACTTTACCAAGGTTACCAGTAATACTCATAGTACCTTTACCTTTTGAAAGTATAGATTCAATAAACAAAATATCACCCCCAACACTGGTCCAAGCAAGACCTGTTACTACACCTGCAACCTCATTATTTTCATACTTGTCACGCTCCATTTTTGGTGCGCCCAATACTTCAATAATAACTTCATTACTAACCTTTACCTCATATTCCTCTTCTGTAGCGATAGACTTAGCCGCGTAACGTACCATTTTGGCAATTTGCTTCTCTAAAGAACGTACGCCAGATTCACGGGTATAACCTTCAACAATTTTCTCTAGTTGTGGCTTACCAATTTTTAAATGACTAGAATCTAAACCATGTTCTGTTAATTGCTTTGGCAGTAAATGCTTTTTAGCAATCTCTACTTTTTCTTCTATGGTATAACCACTTACGTGAATAATCTCCATTCGATCTCTAAGTGCAGGCTGAATGCTACCTAAATTATTAGCGGTAGCTACAAACATCACTTTAGAAAGGTCATAACCTAACTCTAAAAAATTATCATGAAAATCACTATTCTGCTCAGGATCCAACACCTCTAACATCGCAGAAGATGGATCACCTTGATTACTATTAGACAACTTATCTATCTCATCAAGTATAAATACAGGATTTGAGGTACCTGCCTTTTTAAGACTTTGAATAATTCTACCTGGCATAGCACCAATGTACGTCTTACGATGTCCTCTAATTTCAGCTTCATCACGTAAACCACCCAAAGACATTCTTACGTATTCTCTACCTAATGCTTCTGCAACAGATTTGCCTAAAGAAGTTTTACCAACTCCCGGAGGTCCGTACAAACACAAAATTGGAGATTTCATATCATTACGCAGTTTTAATACCGCTAGATACTCTATGATTCTTTTCTTGACATCCTCTAAACCATAATGGTCTCGATCTAATATTCTTTGTGCTCTTTTTAAATCGAATTTATCTTTTGAAAACTCTTTCCAAGGTAGATCTAGCATAAGATCTAAATAATTTCTTTGAATAGAATATTCTGCAACCTGCGGATTCATCCGCTTCATTTTTGCTAATTCTTTATCAAAATGCTCTTTTACTTTCTTACCCCATTTTTTCTTTTTAGACTTGATTTTCATCTCCTCTAATTCCTCATCATAAGAAACACCACCCAATTCTTCTTGAATGGTTTTCATTTGCTGGTGTAAGAAATACTCTCTCTGCTGTTGATCTAAGTCATTTCTAACTTTAGACTGTATATCGTTTTTAAGCTCTAACTTTTGCATTTCAACATTCATATATTTCAATGTTGCCAATGCCCTTTCTTGTAAGCTACCAATCTCTAATAATTCTTGCTTTGCCTTAACATCTAAATTAAGATTAGACGATACAAAGTTGATCAAGAAAGAATCGCTTTGAATATTCTTAATAGCAAAAGAAGCCTCACTAGGAATGTTTGGATTGTCTCTAATTATTTTTAAAGCCAATTCTTTAATCGATTCAATAATAGCTAAAAACTCCTTATCGTTCTTTTTTGGTCTAACTTCTTCGGTCTCTCTAACTGTAGCTGTTAAATATGGCTTTTTAGTCAAAATTTCGGCAACCTCAAAACGTTTTTTACCTTGAATGATGACCGTTGTATTACCATCGGGCATTTGAAGCACACGTAATATTTTGGCAACCGTACCCAAGGTGTTAATATCTTGCACATCAGGATTTTCAGTTTCCTCGTCTTTCTGAGAAACTACACCAATGACCTTAGAACCATTATTAGCATCTTTTATTAAGCGAATACTTTTATCTCTACCCGCAGTAATAGGAATTACCACACCAGGAAAAAGCACTGTATTTCTTAAAGGCAATATCGGTAAAGTTTCTGGCAATGTCTCACTATTCATTTGCTCCTCATCTTCAGGGGTCAATAGTGGTATAAGCTCAGAATCTTGATCTATTCCCTGTAAAGACATATTGTCAAAATTTGAAAATTTAGAATCTCCCATACTCATATATCGGTCATTCTGTCATTAAACTAACAGAATTTTATTTTTATAAATTATACATAAATGCTGTAATAGCAATGAAAACTAAGCGAATACAGCTTTTGCACCTTCATTTGCATAAAGGTATTTCAATTCTTGTGCCAAGTGAATTAATTCGTTTAAAAATAAGATAGCATTAAATTAGACTACCTCAGCACAGGTCCATAAAGCATATATAAAAAGCCTCTTTAGAAATCAAATGCTCCTTAATAAGTAAAGAATATTGAATATAAATTTTTCCAAACTGTAACAAACCGTAAATTCAATCATCTTTCAATAAAACCAATCACTTTTTGAGCCAACAAAGAGAACATATTGATGAGCTAGTGCAATTGTGCATGGCCGGTAAACAGAGTGCACAGCTAGAAGTGTACAATAGGTATTACAAGGCTATGTTCAATACATCTCTAAGAATCGTAAAAGACACTGCCCAAGCAGAAGACATTATGCAAGAATCGTTTCTAAGCGCATTTACGAAACTGCATACTTTTAAAGGGGAAGTAACTTTTGGATCCTGGTTAAAGCGCATTGTTATTAACAACAGCATACATCAATATAGAAAGCAACAAAAAAAGAATGAAGTTGCTTTAGATGAAGTATTGTACAAGGTCGAAGATAATGACGGAATTGCATCTGACCATGTGTTTACAGAACTAAAGGCTCAAAAAGTGATGGAAACCATGAAAGATTTAAAAGACAATTACAGAATTTCTTTGACCTTACATCTAATTGAAGGGTTCGATTATGATGAAATCAGCGAAATCATGAACATTAGCTATGCTAATTGCAGAACTACCGTTTCACGAGCTAAAGAAAGTCTTAGAAAAAAATTAATACTCGCAGTCTAATGAAGAAAGATACTATTGACGAGCTTTTTATTGAGCTACAGGACAAAATGGATTATGCGGAACCCACTACCGGGCACCAACAGCGTTTTTTAGAAAAACTAAATGAATCTAAAGGCGTGGCTACGCTTGCACCTAAGAAAAAGAATCCTTGGATGCTTTTTTTATCTGTTGCCGCATCAATTGCTATTTTATTATCAGTTGGAATATTTCAACTTAATACTGCTAGTAGCATTGAAGATCAGGTTGCAGAAATTTCTCCGGAAGCTTCTAATACCCAATTTTATTTTGCCAATTTAATCGAAGAACAAATCAACGAACTGAATTCTGAAAAATCACCAGAAACAGAAAAAATAATTAATGATACCATGACTCAATTGAAAAAACTTCAATTGAATTACACCAAAATGGAACAGGATCTTTTAAACGGTGGTAATAGCAAACTTATATTAAGTGCTATGATTACTAATTTCCAAACCAGAATAGACCTTTTAAACGAGGTAATGATACAAATTGAAAATATTAAATCAATTAAAAAATCGAATGATGAAAACTATACTATATAAATACACGTGGTTACTTTTACTTGCCTTTACCACTGTAGCAAATGCAAATGACACTTCTTTTGATGGCAAGCATACTAAAGAAAAAACCATTAAAAAAGAGTTTAATGTTAATGCTAATGCACTGCTGAAAATCAACAACTCTTACGGTAATTTAAATATTACTTCTTGGAACGAGAATAGGGTCGTTATTGAAGTTCACATTAAAACCAATGGTAATAACGAAGAAAAGGTTCAGAAAAAACTAGATGAAATATCTATTGATTTTGAAGCCAGTAACGAGCGTGTTTCCGCAGAAACTATTTTCAATAAAAATAATAATGGCTGGGGATGGAGCTGGGGAAATAACAATAATGTTAACATGCAAATCAACTACACCATTAAAGTTCCTGTAAAGAACAATGTTGACCTAAGTAACGATTACGGCAATATTAGCCTAGATAGAATTGATGGCCACGCTAGAATTAATTGTGACTACGGAAGGTTAGATTTAGGGGAACTAAGAGGTCGTAATAATCGTTTAAATTTCGATTACACCTCTAAGTCTACGATTGGGTATATCAATAGTGGAGAAATAAGAGCTGACTACTCTGGTTTCACCATAGCAAAAGCAGGTAATCTTGCCATAAATGCAGACTACACCAACGCAAATATTGGTACTATGGATAATCTTGAATATACTAGCGACTATGGCAATATGGATATCGACGAACTAAAAAGTATTGATGGTAATGGCGATTATATTACTGTAAAATTAGGTATTGTACATGGTGATGTTTCTATTGTGGCTGACTATGGTTCTATTAGAATTGAAGAGCTTGCTGCAGATGCCGGCAATGTAAATATTAGAACAGATTACACGGGAATCAAAATTGGATATCATAGCGACTATCATTTTGATTTCGATATTTCTACTAGTTATTCTGGAGTTAGTGGAAAAGACGACTTTACTATTAATATCAGCACAGAAAAATCTTCTGATAAACACTATGAAGGCTTTTATGGCTCTAAAGGAAGTGGAAATAAAATGACACTATCAAGTGACTATGGCGGAATCAGTTTCACCAAAAAATAATCAATCAATCAAATAAATATGAAAATCATGAGAAAATTAAGTTTATTAGTATGTGCAGGTTTTTTATCTCTTTCTTGTTCAGCACAATGGGGAAAAACCATAAAAGGAAACGGAAACAATGTAACCGTTGAAAGAAGTACTGGAGATTATGACGGAGTAGCTGTTTCTGGCTGGTTCGATATCGATTTAGTTTCTGGCAGTGAAGGGGAAATTATTTTAGAAGGGGAAGAAAACCTTTTAGAATATATTATTACAGAAGTAAAAGATGGAAAACTAGTTATTAAAACTGAAAAGGGTGTCAACCTAAAATCAAGCAATTGGAAATCTGGGATTCATATTACCGTACCTGTAGAATCTATAAGTTCTGTGGCTATGTCTGGTTCTGGAGATATCGTTGGAAAGACAAAAATTAAAGCAGATAAATTCAGTACAGCCATGTCAGGATCTGGTGATATTACCTTAGATATTGATACGAGCTCTATTTCTGCTTCAATGTCAGGATCCGGAGATATTTCATTAAGCGGTAGGACTACCGATTTTGAAGCAACTATTTCTGGTAGTGGGGATATTGAAGCATATGGTCTTGAGGCTGATAATGTTGAGGCAACCGTTTCTGGATCTGCAGACATACAAGTAACTGCAAATAAATCTATAAAAGCACGTGTATCTGGATCAGGTGATATCTCTTACAGAGGAAATCCCGAAAAGGTGAATACTAAAACTTCAGGTTCTGGAGACATATCTAAAGGATAACAAATAAAATCAAAATAGCGAACAATCAATTCAACAAAGCCTCTTTATAGGGGCTTTTTTGATTCATCTACCCTAAATAACAATATAATACCGCCTAAAAAGAATACAAACAAAAACAAAATGGCATATCGCATATTACTCACCTGATCAATTATAGCAAAGAGTGCCATACCGATAACAATACCAATTTTTTCAGCGACGTCATAAAAACTAAAATACGACGTGGTGTCTTCTGTTTCTGGTAAAAATTTCGAGTATGTAGATCTACCTAAAGACTGAACACCTCCCATTACCAATCCTACAAAACCGGCAGCGATGTAAAATTGAATTGGTGTTACCATAAAATAAGCGTAAACACATAGTAACATCCAAATTGCATTAACCGCAATTAAGGTTTTAATATTTCCAAATTTATCAGATGCCTTAGAGGTGGTTATAGCACCAGCTATTGCTACCAATTGAATTACCAAAACACTAATAATCAAACCTGTAGTTTTTTCACTTGCAGAAACCCAAGCAATTTCTTTTTCTCCAAAATACACCGCAACTAACATTATTGTTTGGACAGCCATACTAAATACAAAAAAGGCATTTAAATAACGCTTTAGTCTTTCATTTTCTTTCAATTGACCCCAAACTACTTTGAGCTCTTTAAGACCATTAAAAAGAACGTCGCGTGTAATTTTATGACCTTTACCCACCCCTTTTGGTAACACCCAAAATGTATATTGACTAAAAAGCAACCACCACACACCAACGGTTATAAACGATATTCTCATCGCTTCTACTTTAGCTGCATTTAGCGTGTCTTCTGTTTCACCAATATCAAAACCGAACCATTCTGGTTTCATAACCATAGCTAAATTCAACAATAACAAAAGAACACTACCAAAATACCCTAAAGAAAATCCTTTTGCGCTAATACTATCTTGTTGCTCTTCAAAAGCAATATCAGGCAAATATGAATTATAAAAAACAAGACTTCCCCAATAGCCTATTAATCCCATAAAATAGAATAGTAGACTTAAATGAATTTGTTCTAGATCGAACCAATACAAACCCATACAGCCTATACTACCAGTATAGCAGAAAAATTTCATGAACATTTTCTTATTGCCCACATAATCTGCAATGCCCGATAATACGGGTGATAAAAATGCTACTACAAGAAAGGTAAAAGCAGTAACTATTGAAATGAGTACGGTCTGTTTCATATCAAAACCGAAAGCCGAAACCAACTCATCTTTAGAAACAAAAAGTGAAGAATAATAGATAGGAAATATAGAAGAGGCTATAGTCAGTGTATACACTGAATTTGCCCAGTCATAAAAAGCCCATGCGTTCAATAATTTTTTACTTCCTTTTGCTGCTAGTGTCTTCCCCATATATAAAAATAAAAGCCGTTCATTTCTGAACGGCTTCAATATACAATAATCCTTAACGTTTTATTGGAATTTAGTTACTCCAAATTTTGCAGCTTCTGCCTCGGCATCTGGTGCCCAAGCCGTTAGGTTATTAATTCTTGTATCATTAGAAGGGTGTGTACTCATGAATTCTGGCGGAGCCTCTCCTCCACTGTTTGCCTTCATTCTTTTCCAAAGCTCTGCAGCCTCATAAGGATCGTAACCGGCAATAGCCATAATCTGCAAACCTATTCTATCTGCTTCAGTTTCGTGACTTCTGCTAAATGGTAACATACCCAAGTACTGCGTACCTACACCGTAAGCCTGATTGAACAAGCCTAAAGTTTGTTGATTTTTAATTGCAACATTACCCGCAACAGCACCTATTTGTTGTAATGTACCTGCACTCATACGTTGTGCACCGTGATCAGCAAGAGCATGAGCTACCTCATGACCCATTACCACTGCAACACCAGTTTCTGTCTGAGTAATTGGTAAAATACCTGTATAAAATACAATTTTACCACCCGGCATACACCAAGCGTTTACAGTTTCATCTTTTACCAAGTTATATTCCCACTTATAGTCTGCTAAATAACCCGGGTGTCCGTTTGCAGTTAACCAACGTTCTGCAGCAGAAGAAATACGCTGACCCACTCTAGTAATCATTTGAGCATCTGCTGTACCAGTAACAACATTATTCTCAGTTAAAAAAGTGTCGTATTGCGCAAAGGCAGAAGGAAACACCTGACTATTCGGATAAAAATTCAAAGTTTTCTGACCCGTAAACGGATTTACTTTACAAGCTGAAACGCCTATAAATACAAATACAATTAATACTAATTTTCTCATATTGTTAATTTTAGTTAATGGTAATAAGCTACAAAGTTATTGTTTTCCTGATAAATGCAATAGCGTAAAGTTTTTGTCTATTCGCAAATCATTGTTTTCGTTAACCGATATACTATCTAATGCTATTTTTTCATTGTCTATCATAACACTATCAACTTCAAAAGGAAGTCCATGAAAATTAAGCTTTATCATCTCATACTCGGTCTCAAAAGTTCCATCTTTAAATAACTGAATTGTCAATGAATTTTCTTTACCTGTCAACTTATAATTACTCAAAGAATACCGCCCTTTCTTATAGTCATACCCATCATCTGAATCCTCATATACCTCAGATGCTTCTATACCTTCTTTATAATATACTTCTAAGACTAATTCTTCTATTTTCTTTTCTCCAACATATTGTTGAACAGGATACTTTGGAATTATAGCTCCGGCCTTTACAAAAATTGGAAGCATATCAATTTCAGCCGCTACCCATTTCTCTTTACCTCCTGTTACATGTTCGTTGGTCCAAAAATCGTACCACTCTCCACGAGGTATGTACATTCTGCGTCCTTGTGCATTGGGTTCTTGAATAGGGCAAACCAATATTTTCTCTCCAAAAATAAACTCGTCAGTTCTAAAATGCGTTTGATTATCTTCTTGATCAAAGAACACTAAAGACTGAACCATAGGTATGTTTTCTTTCGTGTATTTATAGAACATGGTGTACAAATACGGCAACAGTTGATAGCGTAGATTTATAAACTTTCTAACGATATCTGTTATCTCTGAACCAAATGACCATGGTTCTTGATCACCATGATCTCCACTTGAATGTACTCTACAAAACGGATGAAAAATTCCTAATTGTACCCATCTGGCAAATAATTCGCCATCTGGTTGTTCGGCAAATCCGCCTATATCAGAGCCTACAAAAGAATAGCCGCTTAAACACATACGCTGTACCTGTACGTTGGCTATCCATAAATGCTCCCAAGTAGCTACATTATCGCCTGTCCAAGTAGAAGAATATCGTTGTGTACCTGCAAATGCGGCTCTTGTTATTACAAATGGTCTTTTTGGATATACATACTTTTTAACACCTTCATAGGTTGCCCTTACCATCTGCATACCATAAACGTTGTGCGCTTTTCTGTGTGTACATGGGTGCCCGTCGTAATTATGACGGGTATCTAAAGGTGCCGTTTTTGTTGGCACTTCCATAACTGCCGGTTCGTTCATGTCATTCCAAACGGCATGAACTCCCAATTCTGACATAAATTCTTTATACAATTCTGCCCACCATTCTCGAACTGCAGGATTAGTGAAATCTGGAAAATTACATTCCCCAGGCCACACCTTACCATGCATTAACGGGCCATCTCCCCTTTTACAGAAATAATCGTTTTCTAATGCTTCGTTATAAATCCAGTAATCACGATCCACTTTTATACCTGGATCAATCATCACCACAGTCTTGAAACCATCTTCTTCCAATTCTGAAATCATTCTCTTTGGATCAGGAAAGTGCTCTTTATTCCAAGTAAAACATCTAAACCCATCCATGTAATCTATATCCAAATAAATGGCATCACACGGAATTCGATGTTTTCTAAAATCACTAGCTATTTCTTTTACATTACTTTCTGGGTAATAGCTCCATTTAGATTGGTGAAAGCCTAATGCCCACATTGGTGGCAATTCTGGCGTACCGGTAAGACTTGAATATGAACTCACTACTTTTGGCATATCTGGTCCAAAAATGAAGTAATAATTCATTTCGCCACCATCTGCCCAAAAGCTTGTTATATTTCTTCGCTCTTGCGAAAAATCGAAACCTGTTCTAAAACTGTTGTCAAAATAAATACCGTAAGCTTTGCCTTTATTTAAGCCAACGTAAAATGGTATCGCCTTGTAAAGCGGATCTTGCTCTTTTGCAAAAGCAAATTGATCGGTTACCCAATTCTCTACTCTTTTACCCTTTAGGTTACTATGCATGGCTTTATCGCCCATGCCATAAAAACTCTCTCCCGACTGGGTAATTTTACTCAATTTTACGGTATTACCACCATATTCATAGTTTTCTTCCCAATGAAAACCTAATTCATCTTCACTAATGATATTTCCCTCTAAATCTGAAATTTGAGTACGTAACGTCATTTTATCTACTAGAATACTTAAACGTGCAGTAGCTACCACGTACTCTGTATCATTCTCTACAATTTCTAACTTACTATAACCCATTGTTGCATCTGGGTCAATGGCATATGAAAAATCTGGTTCGAAATTATAATTGGTAGCATACCTGAAACGAATTATGCTACCTCTTAATATTGTTATTTGTAAAACAACACCGTTGTCTGTTGTGAAGTATAATTTATCTGAGTCTTGTGAAAATTCAACGATATGGTTTGGGTATAAATTACCTTTATACTCAAGCTCTGTATTTGTGATCATGAACTTATAAATTAAAAAATATCAATTATTACTATCAAAGAAATTCTTTAAAGCAGACTAAAACAAAAACTACCTCAAATTATTTCAGTATTACTATACCTAAAGGCGGAATAGTAATTTCTATGGACTTTTTATGTCCGTGAGCCGGTTTAGTAGACGATTTTATTTTAGTATTTAAATTTCCACCGCCACCATATCTGGCATCATCACTGTTTAAAACCTCTGTTAATTTTCCTTTTTTAGGATTACCTATTCTATAATTTTCTCTAGGTACAGGCGTAAAATTACACGCTATTATTAAATCGTTTTTTTCATCATGACCTTTACGTACGTAGGTCAATACAGAATTTTCGTGATCACCATAATCTATCCATTGAAAACCTTCTGGACTAAATTGCTTCTCATATAATGCTGGTGCGCTTTTGTATAGATGATTTAAATCTTTTACAAAATCTTGAATTCCTTTATGACCACCGTACTGCAATAAATGCCAGTCTAAACTTTGCTCAAAATTCCACTCTGCCGTTTGTCCAAATTCGCCACCCATAAACATTAATTTGGTACCTGGGTGGGTAAACATGTACCCGAACAACAACCTTAAATTTGCAAATCGCTGCCATTCATCACCTGGCATTCTATATACTAATGACTGCTTACCGTAAACTACCTCATCATGCGAAAAAGGCAGCATAAAATTTTCAGTAAAAGCATAGGTCATACTAAAAGTTAAATCGTTCTGGTGGTGTTTTCTGTAGATAGGTTCTTTTTGAAAAAACTGTAATGTATCATGCATCCAGCCCATCATCCATTTCATACCAAAACCTAAACCACCATGTTCAACTGGTTTTGAAACCCCTGAAAATGCCGTAGATTCTTCAGCAATAGTCTGTACACCATCAAAACTAGAATATACCGCTTCATTTAATTCTCGAATAAAAGATATGGCTTCTAAATTCTCATTATTACCATATATATTTGGCTCCCACTCACCATCTTCTCTAGAATAATCTAAATATAACATAGATGCAACGGCATCTACACGAAGACCATCTACATGAAATTGATCTAACCAGAATATGGCATTACTTATAAGAAATGCTCTAACCTCATTTCTACCATAATTAAATATCAAACTCTTCCAATCTGTATGGTAGCCTTTTCTTCTATCTGGATGTTCATATAAATTAGAACCATCAAAGAAACCAAGACCATGTGCATCTTCTGGAAAATGAGAAGGTACCCAATCTAAAATTACTCCTATGTCGTTTTGATGAAAAGCGTCTACTAAAAATTTAAATTCTTCTGGTGAACCAAATCTTGATGTTGGTGCAAAATAACCGGTTAATTGATACCCCCAAGAAGGATCATAAGGGTACTCCATTATCGGCATAAACTCCACATGGGTATACCCCATTTCTTTAACATAGTTTACAAGATCTATCGCAAACTCTTTATACGTTAAAAACTTATTTTCAGCATTTTTCTTCCATGAACCTAAATGCACTTCATAAACGGAGTATGGTTTATCTAATCCGTTTTTATCTTTTCTATACCCCATCCAAGCTTCATCTTTCCAATCATGCTCGGCCGTCCATACAATAGACGCTGTATTTGGTGGGTGCTCACAGTACCTTGCAAAAGGATCCGCTTTTTCTGTCCAGATGTCATTATTATTGGACTGTATCTTATATTTATAAACTTCGCCTTTACCTATATTAGGTATAAAGCCTTCCCAAATTCCGCTAGAATCCCAACGAACATTCAACTTATGGTCATCTGAATCCCAAGAATTAAAATTACCAACTACAGATACAGATTTTGCAGACGGAGCCCATACAGCAAAGTAAGTTCCGGCTACACCATCTACTTCTACCAAATGAGAACCCAACTTTTCATATAGTCGATAATGCTTACCTCCTTTAAAAAGGTCTATGTCAAAATCAGTAAAAAGTGAGTGAACTTGTACGTTAGGCATATAGAGTGTTTATTTTTGTAAAGCTAATCATCTTTTAAAGACGGTCGACTTCAATTCATTTTTGTTGAAAATATAGCAGTTAATATCCGATTTAAATATCTAAAAACCAAAAATGGAACGCTTTTTGAAACAACTATTCAAAATAAAAACTCAAACCGAAAAAATATAACATTATGAGAAAACTGAATTTATTTATTGGAGCACTTGCAACACTATTTTTTATTTCATGTGAAGGACCACAAGGACCTGCTGGATTTGATGGATTTGATGGTGTGGATGGATTAGATGGTGCGGACGGAGTAAACATCTTAGGTCAGGTGATGGATATTGAGGGTACGTTTACTTTAGATAATGACTATTCCATATTTTACGAGTTTCCACAAACTATAGAAGTTTTTGAAACTGATGTAGTTTTAGTTTACATGCTTTGGGATGTAACTGAAGATAGTAACGGTGAATCTGTTGATATTTGGAGGTTGATGCCACAAACAAGAATTTTAGATCAAGGGTTGCTACAATACAACTTTGACTATACCTTTTTAGATGTTAATATATTCTTAGAGTCAGATTTTGACCTATCAACCCTACCGGCAGGTGATACTGACAACCAGGTTTTTAGAATTGCAGTTTTACCAGCAGAATCTTCTACAGGTAAATTAGACACCTCTAACATTAATTCTGTAATGGTACATTTAGGCATAACAGAAGATAGTATACAGAAAATAACAATAGAATAATACCCATATATAGTTAACCTATTTAAGTGAGAGCCCTTGATTAATCAGGGGCTTTTTTTTTATATTATTTTCAAAACCTTAACACTAAAAGTTCCGTAAATACAATACATTGAAAGGAATACATATTTTATTCGACAGAGCTAAAAAAAATTAAAAAGATGAAAATAAATATTGTAATTGCACTACTCGTACTTTTTGTAAGCTGTAAAGGTACTTCTCAAGAAAAAGAGATGGCTACCACAACAAAAACGAGTGTTAAGAAAGAATTTGCCGTTCAGAAATCGAATAGCGAATGGAAAAAAGAGTTGACCGATTCTCAATATTACGTACTTCGTGAAGCCGCTACTGAAAATCCTTTTACTAGTGAGCTTTTAAAGAATAAAGAAAAAGGTACTTACGTATGTGCTGCATGTGCCACTCCCCTATTTAAAAGTTATACAAAATTTGATTCTGGTACCGGCTGGCCAAGTTTCTATGAAGAAATTGAAGGCAACGTTGCTTATGATGTAGATTATAAAATTGGTTACAAAAGAACCGAAGAGCATTGTGCTACGTGTGGCGGACATTTAGGTCACGTTTTTGAGGACGGACCAGATCCAACAGGTTTGCGTCATTGTGTTAATGGTGTAGCTTTAAATTTTGTACCTGCGGAATAATTTTGGTTTAAAAATGATATAAAAAAGAGGTCTATTTAGACCTCTAGTTTGTTTCTATAACATTCATAGTAAACAAACTAGATTCTTTTCTAAATATCACAATTTCATATTAAAGGTCATATTTTAAAAACCTATGAGCAATCTCAATTAGGTTTTGTATTTTTGATCTTCAATTAAAACTACAAAAAATCAGAATATGAGCACTTTCGATATTATTGTTTTAGGTAGTGGTCCTGGCGGATATGTAACTGCTATTAGGGCTGCACAATTAGGCTTTAAGACCGCCGTTATTGAAAAAGAAAGTTTAGGAGGCGTTTGCTTAAATTGGGGCTGTATACCTACCAAAGCTTTGTTGAAATCTGCACAAGTATTTGAATACTTGAAACATGCAGAAGACTACGGTTTAAAAATTAAAGGTGCCGATAAAGATTTTGATGCGGTTGTAAAAAGAAGCCGTGGCGTTGCGGAAGGAATGAGCAAAGGTGTTCAATTCTTAATGAAGAAGAATAAAATTGAGGTTATTAAAGGTTACGGAACCTTAAAAGCAGGAAAGAAAGTTTCAGTTAAGGCTGAAGATGGTTCTATTACTGAATACAGCGCAAACAACATTATCATTGCAACAGGTGCAAGAAGTCGCGAACTACCTAGCTTACCACAAGATGGTAAAAAAATTATTGGGTACAGACAAGCGATGACTTTAAAAAAACAACCTAAGAAAATGATTGTCGTTGGTAGTGGTGCAATTGGTATAGAATTCGCTTACTTCTACAACTCTATGGGCACCGAGGTTACCGTAGTTGAATATTTACCGAACATTGTACCTGTTGAAGACGAAGATATTTCTAAGCAATTAGAAAGAAGTTTCAAAAAAGCGGGGGTTAAAATTATGACCTCTGCAGAAGTTACTTCTGTTGACACTTCTGGCGATGGTGTAAAGGCTACTGTTAAAACAGCAAAAGGAGAAAAAGTTCTTGAAGCTGACATCGTATTATCTGCGGTTGGTATTAAAACCAATATTGAAAACATAGGATTAGAAGATGTTGGTATCGCTACTGACAGAGATAAGATTTTGGTAAATGATTATTACCAAACTAACATACCAGGATATTTCGCAATTGGTGATGTTACACCGGGTCCAGCACTTGCCCACGTTGCATCTGCTGAAGGTATTTTATGTGTAGAGAAATTAGCAGAAATGCATGTTGAGCCTTTAGATTATGGTAATATACCAGGTTGTACATACTGTTCTCCTGAAATTGCTTCTGTTGGTTTAACCGAAAAACAAGCTAGAGAAAAAGGTATTGATATTAAAGTTGGTAAATTTCCTTTCTCTGCAAGTGGTAAAGCACAAGCTTCTGGTGCATCTGAAGGATTCGTTAAAGTTATATACGATGCCAAGTACGGCGAATGGTTAGGTTGCCATATGATTGGTGCAGGTGTAACAGATATGATTGCTGAAGCAGTTCTTGGTCGTAAACTAGAAACTACCGGTCATGAAGTATTAAAAGCTATTCACCCACACCCAACCATGAGCGAAGCTGTTATGGAAGCTACTGCAGCAGCTTATGACGAGGTAATACACTTATAATTAAATACAAAATAGTATAGCATGTTAAAGTTATTTCGAGCAACGGCAATTTTAGAAGGAATCTCCTATTTGGCGTTGTTCGGGGTAACCATGCCATTAAAATATTGGGCAGAAATACCAGAACCAAATAAATTGGTAGGCTACGCTCACGGTTTCTTGTTCATTGCCTTTATAGCGCTAACATTAATAGTAGGGTTTACACACAAATGGAGCTTTAAAAAGGTATTTATTTTTGGTATAGCATCACTTCTACCCTTTGCTACATTCTACGTCGAAGAGAAATATTTAAGACCTGAAGATAATGCTTAAGGCAAATTTATTTTAACCGCCTCTAGTTCATAAATTTATACCTAAGAACTTACTCTATTATTAAATAGCGGTATTCATACGTAAAAAAGTGTTTTGAGTAAATCAAAAAAGTTTTACTTTTTAAAACAAAAAGCTCTCGATAGCAAGATCATAGCTTTTTAAACCAAAACCAAGTATGACACCAGTTGCAGCAGGCGATATGTAAGATACATGCCTAAATTCTTCGCGCTGATGTGTATTTGATATATGAACTTCAATTACAGGAGTTTCTACTGCTTTCACAGCATCTCCAATACCCACAGAAGTATGTGTGTATGCAGCTGCATTCAAAACTATACCATCATAAGAAAAACCGGTTTCTTGAATTTTAGAAATTAGTTCACCCTCAATATTAGATTGAAAATATTCTAACTCTATATCTTTAAACTTGAACTGTAATTTTGAAAAGTAATCTTCAAAAGTTTCAGAACCGTAAACGTCTGGCTCCCTTTTTCCTAATAGATTTAGGTTGGGACCATTTATAATGATAATCTTCATACATCAAAAATAATGAATGTTACCTTACAATGAATTAGAAATATTGGTTGTAAAAATAATACTTAAATGAAGTCTTCAACTAGCGACGGGTTCTATATTTAGGTTCGAAATTATAAACGATACCCAAGGTAACTGTAGACCATGTAGTTTCTTCGGTATCTATACCTGTGTAAGAAAAATTAACCTCAACGCTTGAACTCATTAGATAAGCAATTGTAGGTCTATAATAAAGACCACCTTCATTACCTTCGTTAATACCCATGGCATAA
Organism: Maribacter aquivivus; assembly: GCF_900142175.1. Taxonomy (NCBI): domain Bacteria; kingdom Pseudomonadati; phylum Bacteroidota; class Flavobacteriia; order Flavobacteriales; family Flavobacteriaceae; genus Maribacter; species Maribacter aquivivus. The sequence goes on from NZ_FQZX01000002.1 coordinate 1,072,754, forward strand.
CCTACATTACCACCAAATGAGAAATAATTTGATGTCCAAAAACGAACGCCGGCAGACAATGGCAAAAACTGAACAGCTTCTTGTTCTTCTCTAATAATCGTTGTTTGAAAGGTTTCTGCAAAACCATGTATAAAACCTACTGCGGGTCCTACATCTACTACTTCACCTAACGGATACATGTATGAGAAATCTGCTCCAAGCACAACACTTACTGCTTCATTATAATCATCTAGTGGAATACCTCCTTGTATACCGAACTTGAACCCTTCTTGAGCGAAAATTCCGGTTGAAAGACATAATGCAAATAATAAAATGAAATACTTATTCATGGTTTGGTCGGTTTATTTCTTACAAAAATAGAGGTAAGACTAAGCTTACAAGCATCTTTGTTGTGAATACCATAAAAGTAGTGGTACAACTAACTTTTAGATAGGTCATGTTAATTTACCGCATCTAAATACAACCCATATTACTACATTATCATATTCACAATTAATGTATTCTTTATCTTTAAACCATGAATTGGAAACATGCATTAAAAGATTACACAGTATATCTTAAGCTTGAACGAGGGTTATCAAAAAACTCTATACAGAGTTATACTATGGATATCGAGAAATTGATGTCTTTTCTTGATGCACATGCCATTACTACCACCCCAATTCTTATTGACAAAAACACTGTTCAGCAGTTCATATATGAAATTGCCAAAGTGGTCAACCCTAGATCACAAGCACGAATTATATCGGGACTCAAAAGTTTTTTTAACTATTTAATTTTTGAAGATTACCGAAAAGATAATCCCTTAGATTTAATAGAATCTCCGAAGATCGGACGAAAACTACCTGACACACTTTCTGAAAATGAAATAGACAAATTAATCGGCGCTATTGATTTAAGCTCTGCCCAAGGCGAGCGCAACCGAGCTATGCTAGAAACTCTATATGGTTGCGGACTAAGAGTTTCTGAACTAATCGGTTTAAAAATATCTGATCTATTTTTTGAGGAAGACTTTATTAAAGTTACGGGTAAAGGTGACAAACAACGATTTGTACCCATAAGCTCTGTAAACAAAAAATACATTGATATTTACAGAAATGAAATTAGAGTTCACCTAAATATTCAAGAAGGTTTTCAAGACATTCTATTTCTTAACAGACGTGGTAAGCAACTAACACGAGCCATGATATTTACTATTGTAAAAAACTTAGCTGTAACTATAAATTTGAATAAAAGTATTAGTCCGCACACCTTTAGACATTCTTTTGCTACTCATTTACTTGAAAATGGTGCCGATTTACGATCTATACAACAGATGCTTGGGCACGAGAGTATCACCACAACAGAGATATACATGCATGTAGATAGGTCACACTTAGCTGAAGTCATGAATACATATCACCCTAGAAAAGGTTATTAAAATTTCCATTTACTACCAATAGCATATACCGAAGGCATTGTTACCTGAGTTTCACCAAAAGCGCCAATATTTGACTTATTTAGTAGAACATTACTCTTCAACTCTATCATGAAATTGTCACTTATATCATAACCAGCACCAGCCACAAAACCAAGACGATATGGTGTTTGTCCAACTCCTGCCTTTTCTGTAGCAACCTCTGCTTCTAAACCACTAAGCAGATATAATTTTTCATTTAAGTACACTTTAGCCAATACACTGGACCTAAACCTTTCACTTAATATATATGTATCATAAAAACCCTGTAATTCTAGTTTTAACGATTTTGTAATACCGTACTGCATCATAAAAGATTTATGAATATCGCCTGTAGCACCAGTTGGGTAGGCATGATCTGTAATTAAAAATCCTTTCTGAGACGACTGCAACCCCGATACCGGAGGCTCCTCTATTGTCTGCCCCCTAGAAGCAATTACGAAAAATAATAGAAAACCACTTACCAGTACTTTCATAGGTTGAATATCGGTTATTGAAATAAATTCCTACAAAAGATATTTTAAAAATAAGAATCAACGAAATACTTGGCAAAAATTTAACTGCCAAGCATTTAGAAAACTTCCATTATAAATATGAAAATTGAAAAAGTCTTAATCTTTAAATTGGCTGTAATCTCTTTTAAATGGACGGATGATCAATCGTGCTTCACGATCAAATCGAATATAGTTATATACCCAGTTGATAAACACCACCATTCTATTTCTAAATCCGATTAAGAAAAATAAGTGTACAAACATCCAAACAAACCAAGCAAAAATTCCCTGAAATCTGAATTTCTTAATATCGCAAACTGCTTTGTTTCTACCAATAGTCGCCATGCTACCTTTATCAAAGTAGACAAATGGTTTCATAGGTTTGTTCTCCAATAAATTCACCAAGTTTTTACCTAATAGTTTACCTTGCTGTATTGCAGGTTGTGCTACCATTGGGTGCCCACGAGGGTTATCTTCGGTCGCCATACAAGCGATATCACCAATAGCAAATATATCAGGATGACCTATTACCTGATTGAATTCATTAACATTTATTCTATTGCCGCCAGCAATTACGCCTTCAGCATCTAAACCTTTAATACCAGCACCTTTTACCCCTGCTGCCCAAACTACAGTAGCTGCATCGAATTTTAAATCTGTTTTTGTTGTAACTGTCTTACCATTATACCCGGTTACCCGAACTCCCTTCCAAACCTGAACCCCTAACTTTTCTAAGAAATCTTCAGCCTTTTTTGATGCTTGCGCACTAAAACCTGGTAGTAAACAATCGCCACCTTGTACAATATTTATCTGTGCTCTTCTTGTATCTAAATCTGGGTAATCTTTTGGTAAAATACCTTTCTTTATTTCTGCTAAAGCACCAGACAGCTCAACCCCTGTTGGTCCGCCACCTACAATCACAAAATTCATCAAAGCATCTCTTTCATGGTAATCATCTGTGAGAAGTGCTTGTTCAAAATTCTCTAAAATTAAACTACGAAGATTTAATGATTGCGGAATCGACTTCATAGACATCGCGTTCTTTTCTATCTCCTCATTTCCAAAGAAATTAGTTTCAGAACCTGTTGCGACTACTAAATAGTCATAACTTAAATCACCAATATTTGTGTTCAACTTTTTGCCAGCAATATCTATACGCTCTACTTCTGCTAAACGGAAATAAAAATTATCATACCCTATTAAAACTTTACGAAGCGGGTATGCTATAGAATCTGGTTCAAGACCACCGGTAGATACTTGATATAATAAGGGCTGAAAAGTATGGTAATTGTTCTTATCAATAAGAACAACCTGAACTTCTTGCTTACTTAATTTTTTAGCTAGAGAGACTCCGCCAAAACCACCACCTATTATTACAATTCTAGGATAGCTCGAAAGTGGTATGTTCATAGTATAAGTACTTAAATGCGAAATTAAACAAATGGATTTCTACTTTAAAATAATAATGTGTTTTTAGTATCTTTAAGGTCTAACTCAAACAAACACCACAATGCGTAAAACCCTTATTTTATTGGCGGCACTAAGTGCTTCCTACTATTCAATGAATGCTCAAAAGAGCGAAAAAGATATTATTAAAAATTTAGAGCAGAAAAGTACTGATTACGGAATTATAGCTCAAAATATTTGGGAATTTGCAGAAATGGGATACCAAGAAGAAAAAAGCTCTAGTCTTCTACAACAAACACTGCAAGATGCCGGGTTTACTATTAAAAAAGGCGTTGCAGGTATACCTACAGCATTTATAGCGGAATATGGTAGTGGTAGTCCTGTAATTGCTATTATGGGTGAATTTGATGCCCTACCCGGTCTTTCTCAAAAAGCGGTAGGTGAGAAGACATCAGCAGGTGCAGTTGCAGGTCATGCATGCGGACACCATTTATTCGGTACGGCTTCCACAGCTGCTGCCATTTCAACAAAAGAATGGTTAGAAGCCAACAAATCTAAAGGAACTATTCGTTTTTACGGTACACCTGCAGAAGAAGGTGGTTCTGGTAAAGTGTATATGGTTCGTGAAGGACTTTTTAACGATGTAGATATTGCATTACACTGGCATCCAGGAGCTCAGAATGCCGCGAGTGCTGGCGCAGCCTTAGCAAATAAATCGGCTAAATTTAGATTTCATGGTATTTCTGCACATGCCGCGGCATCACCAGATAAAGGGCGCTCTGCATTAGATGGCGTTGAAGCTATGGATATGATGATCAATATGATGCGTGAGCACATACCGCAAGAAGCTAGAATTCATTACGTAATTACAGATGGCGGTAAAGCACCAAACGTTATTCCTGATTTTGCAGAAGTGTATTACTATGCTCGCCATAATAGACGCGACGTTGTTATAGAAATTTTTGATCGTATGGTGAAAGCTGCTGAAGGTGCTGCTTTAGGTACCGGTACAACGATGGATTATGAAATGATAGGTGGTACGCATGAGTTACTACCAAATCTTACTTTACAAAAAGTGATGCATGAAAACCTATCTGAAGTTGGTGGAATGGAATATACAGCCGAAGAAAAGGCTTTTGCCGATAAAATTGCAAAAACATTAGGTCAAGATAAAGCAGATCTTGCAACTGCAAAAAATATACAACCATATAAGACCGAAGCTAAAGCATTTGGATCCACAGATGTTGGCGATGTTAGTTTTACCGTACCAACAGTTGGTTTTAGCACGGCTACTTGGGTGCCAGGTACACCGGCGCATAGCTGGCAAGCAGTTGCTGCGGGCGGTACTTCTATTGGTAATAAAGGTATGATGATCGCTGCAAAAACATTGACGATGACAGCAATTGATTTATTCAAGGATAAAAAATTAGTAGCATCTGCCAAAGCTGAATTCTTGGAGAAACGAGGTGCTGATTTTAAATACATTCCTCTTTTAGGGGATAGAGCACCTGCTTTAGATTATAGAAAATAGTCATAGATTACTATTAGATTAAAAAGTGCCAAAGAATACTTTGGCACTTTTTTTATGTATTTGTAGATTTATTGTAACAAAAGAAACTATTGATAGACTAACGTGATAAGAACAACCAACCAATAGTGAATAAAGAACTTGAACACAAATTTGTGACCGAGCTGCAGGACAATCAAAATATTGTCCATAAAGTGTGTACCCTGTATACAAATGACCGCGACTCTCACAATGATTTGTTTCAAGAAATAACTATTCAATTATGGAAAGCTTATCCCAAATTTAGGGGCGAAGCAAAGTTTAGCACGTGGATGTATCGTGTGGCATTGAACACTGCCATAACCTTATATAGAAAAAATAAAAGAAGAATTGATACTGCTGATTATGAGTCTATAATTTTCAAAATTAAGGCAGATGAGTATGATGAAACCGAAGAATTGCAATTAAAATTAATGTACAAAGCTGTAAAGCAATTGAATGACGTTGACAAAGCATTGGTTTTTTTATATCTGGAGGATAAAAATTATACTGAAATCTCAGAAACTTTGGGTATTACCGAAGTAAATGCACGAGTGAAGATGAACCGTATCAAAACAAAATTAAGAACCATTTTGAATCCATAAGCATATGACGGACGAACTGGAATTATTAAAGAAAGACTGGCAGAAAAAGGAATTTAACGTTCCTAAACTGAGCTATGAAGATATTCACAAAATGATATGGAAGAAATCTTCCTCTATTGTTAAATGGATATTGATTATTAGTATTTTAGAATTTACCTTACCCCATCTTTTATACCTATTACCTTCTATGCGTGAAGGAATGGAAATCTATGATAAAATTGGCGTATCTAAATATCTACTGATTATTTCTGTATTTACTTATGCAGTTGCATTTTACTTCATATTTCAATTCTATAAGCGATTTAAAGAAATATCTGTTTTAGATAATTCTAAAAACTTGATGAAGAAAATTATAAAGACAAGAAAAACAGTAAAGCACTACGTCATTTTTTCATTATCAATGATAATGGTTACCATTATAATTATGATTATAGGGGTTTATTTAAACGACAATATAGTTTCAGCGTTCCCAGAACTTAAAGAAAGTCTAGAAAACATATCTGCAGAAAAACTAAAGATAACCGTTATGCTTTCTATAGGAATCTTTGGCGTAATCTTAACTTTGTTAATGGGAGTAATTTACTTTTTACTTTACGGTCTTCTACTAAGAAAATTAAAGAAAAATTATAGTGAATTAAGGCACTTAGCAGTTTAAGAATTTCTCCACTTACGCTGCTTGTTTTCCTCTTCTACAGCCATTAAATCTTTTTTAGAAATCACCTTTAAAAATGAAGGATGTTGCTCTATGGCGTACTCTAACTTTTCAATTATTGATTCAGAAGATTCATTCTCATAATCTATTTGTAACGGCTCTTTAATAACCATAGATTGAAGAATTCCTTTTTTCTTGACACGAAGTCCTTTTTTATCAAAAGAACGTCTAAATCCATCAATTACTACCGGTACAACTACTGGTTTATATTTTTTAATTATATGTGCAGTCCCCTTTCTTAAAGGTTTCCACGGTGTTGTAGTCCCTTGAGGAAAAGTGATAACCCAACCATCATTTAAAGCTAAACCAATACTAGAGATATCGCTCATTTTTACTTGACGCTTTACATCTTTACCTTCAGAACGCCATGTTCTTTCTACACTTACAGAACCTGCATAGGCCATAATTTTGGTCAATAGACTTTTTCTCATGGTTTCTGCAGCCGCAACATAGTACATATTCAATTTTGGCTGCCATATATAACCTAAATTTTTTATAGAATCTTCTCGGCCACTTAAGCTAGCATTGAATACATGAAACATAGCCACTACATCAGCAAAGTAAGTTTGATGGTTACTTACAAATAGTACATTTCTATCTGGCAAGCTTCTAATAATATCAGAGCCTTCAATTTCTAACGTATTAAATCCTTTATATCGCTGATGCGAAAGCAAGGCCAAAATACGAATTAGCCATTTTTTAATATATAAATTATGCCCGAAAGGGTTTTTATCGAATAATCCCATAGAATGCTAAAATAAATAAATATGCCTTACAACACCTGCTTTAATAACTCTTTAATCTCATTCAACATCATTGCCGTAGCACCCCAAACAATATAACCGTTTAATTTAAAGGCAGGTACTTCAATATCTACAGCATAAGAGGTTGTTATTTTTTTGGAAACAATTTTTGATTCGTCTAAAAAATCTACAATTGGAACTTCTAGAATCAATTCTACTTCTGATTCTTGCTTTACAAAAGGTTTTGGTTCTTTATACAGCCCAATAAATGGCTGAACAATAAAATTACTTGGAGGAATAAAAATTTCTGAGATTTCTTTCACCAAGGTAACATCTTTGGGCTCCACCCCTACTTCTTCATAGGTTTCGCGTAATGCAGTAGTAAGCAATCCGCCATCAGATTTTTCTACTTTACCGCCCGGAAAACCTACTTGGTTAGAGTGCACACCTTTATATGTTTTTCTAAGAATCAACAATAGATTGGTATTTTGATTTACCGTTGGATAAAACAAAGCCATAACTGCCGCTTTTCTCGGATTCTTCTTCGCCTGATTAATTCGCTGCAATTCTTCTATACGAATTTCTGGAGCCATTTTATGCTGTGAAGCTTCTCCCGGTAGCGGTAGATCCTTTATTTTTGATATTTGTTGTTCAAAAAAATTAAAATCCATGCGTTCACTTAAATTCTATATATTTCTTTTTATTGCTATTGCAGCTTTAACTGGCTGTAAAGATACTTCTAAGAAAGTTGATACTACAATTTCTACAGCAAAGACCACCATAGACTCTACTAAAATTAAAGAAAAAGAAATTATAAATGACGAGCAAGAAAAAGCTTTTGAACTTACTGAAGACAATGCCATTGATTTCTTTTTTAATTATGAAAAAACTTTAAAATCGAATAAAGTAAAAATTACTACCAATCTTGGCAGTTTTACTATAGAGCTATTTGATAATGTACCTTATCACCGAGCCAATTTCATTTACCTTACTGAAAAGGGTTATTTTGATTATACACAATTTCATAGAGTGGTGAAAAATTTCATTATCCAAGGTGGCAATTCTGATGACGAGAAAACAGGAAAGAAGAGAAATGAAATTGGCAGGTATTTATTACCTCCAGATACTCGAAAAGGACATAAGCACCACAGAGGTACCGTTTCTATGCCTAGTAGCGAAATGGATAACCCTCATATGCTAGCATCACCTTTTGAATTTTTCATTGTCGTTACCAACCCTGGGTCGTATCATTTAGATGATGAATACACCCCTTTCGGCAGGGTTATAGAAGGGATGGATGTCGTTGACAAAATTAATAATGTACCCGTTGAAAAAGGAGATTGGCCTTTGCAGAATATCTACATCGAAAAGGCTGAAGTACTAGAGTAGCTTTTGGCTTTTGGCTTTTGGCTTTTGGATTTTGGCTTTTGGATTTTGGATTTTGGCTTTTGGCTTTTGGCTTTTGGCTTTTGGCTTTTGGCTTTTGGCTTTTGGCTTTTGGCTTTTGGCTTTTGGCTTTTGGCTGAATTACAAATATTTAGCTTCGCCAAATAATCCAAAAAAATATTTACACTCCTGCACGATAAATATTTGGTAATGATATTTTAAAACGCACTGCTAGAACTCTCATGATTATAATGGTCACAATTGCCATAGAATAGGCTATTGTATTTTGTATTGGAAATTGTATTAAAAGAAAATAAACTAAGCCACCTAAAATGCATACTGTTGCGTAAATCTCTTTTCTGAATATTACAGGAATTTCATTACATAAAATATCTCGAATCACTCCGCCAAAGCAAGCTGTTATTGTACCTAAGGCTATGCACATAACAGGCGGCAACTCTGCAGCTAGCCCTTTTTCAATTCCAACCATGGTATACAAACCAATACCAATAGTATCAAATAGAAAGAGTGATTTTCTAACGTATTTCAACTGCTTTACGAAGATGATTGCCAACAACACTGTAATTACAATAATAAGTAAATGCATGGGTGCATTCAACCACCCTACGGGTTTAATACCAATTAATAAATCACGTAAAGTTCCGCCACCTACCGCTGTTACAAAGGCTATTATAAACACACCAAAAGCATCTAGTCTTTTATCCATCGCAACTAAAACACCTGAAATGGCAAATGCAATAGTTCCTAAAATATCAATGATGAAATAAAACATTGGTTATAGCTTTTGAGTAAAATAATTATAATCTTTTAAGACCGTATCTAAATACTGCTTATCATACAAATCTGAATTGGTTTGCAATATACTATCTACTTTATCTCTAAGCGCCTTCATCGTTTTAAAATCATTGCTTTTTTTAGCTATACTAAAGGTTTCTTTGATCAGTCTTACATCTTTATCGGTCAGTATGGTAACATTCACAAATTTAGGCACATATGTATCCTCCACTTCTTCTAAAATTGTATGAGAAACTTTAGTCTTGTTTTTGGTACTAATTACCACTGTACCTGCAGCTGCATCACCTAAACGCTGTCTTTTTTCAGAGAATAGAATGGTTAGTATACCAATAGACCCAACAAAGATCCAGATATCAACCAAACGAAGCATCCAACGAATTAAATAATTACTCCAATTTACCGGGGAACCATCAACCGATACCACTCTCATTTTCATAATCATTTTACCAACAGTTCTACCATTGAAAATTATATGCATTAATAAACTATAAAACATTGCGGGTAAGGTGATTAAACCAACAATACCTCTCTGCGTCCATCCATCATCATAAATATAACCAATGGCGTCACCAATTAAATCAACTAGAATATAATAGAGATACAATATAAATGCATCTATAAAAAATGCCACAATTCGTTCACCAATACTTACAATAGTATAATTAAGGTTCACATTTTGCGTTGTATTGATTTGGAGGTTATTCATTTAGTCTTAAATTTAACGAGGTAATAATAGTTTATGCGCGAAGCTGCTTTTGTGAAGCAAAATAAGGAAAAATGGATAGCATTTGAAAATGCCATACACCTTGATGCTACCTCAAACCCAGATGAACTTGCCAATGGTTACATTCAACTTACTAATGATTTAGCCTACGCACAAACGTATTACGCAGAAAGTAAGACTTTATTGTATTTAAACGGATTAGCTTCACAAGCACACCAAAAAATTTATAAGAATAAAAAAGAAAGTAAAAACCGAATTCTTAGTTTTTGGGTTACCGAATTCCCTCTTTTTTTCAAACAATATCACACCACACTTGGTATTGCTTTTTTAATATTTATTATAGCATCTGCCATTGGCTCATTATCTGCCTTGAACGATGCTACCTTTGTTCGTTTAATTTTAGGCGATGCATATGTAAATGAAACCCTTAATAATATTGCTAACGGTGACCCTGCCGCTATTTACAAAGGTGGTAGTGAAATTGGCTCATTTTTAGGTATAACAATCAATAATATTCGAGTTGCATTTCTTGCCTTTGCATTTGGTGTAATTACTAGTATTGGCACTGGTTATATTCTTTTTAGTAATGGCGTTATGCTGGGCGCATTCATTACTTTCTTTTATACTAAAGGGGTTTTCTTTGAAGCAAATAAGCAAATATGGCTACATGGTACCATAGAAATTTCAGTAATCATAATTGCCGGCTGTGCTGGTTTAATTATGGGCAATAGCATTCTATTTCCAAAAACGTACTCTAGGCGGGTATCTTTTATGAAAGGCGCTAAAGACGGATTAAAAGTTGTGGTCAGTACTATTCCGTTTTTCATTATTGCCGGTTTTATTGAAGGTTTTATTACACGTTATACCGGTATGCCCAATTGGCTGGCTTTTTTAATAATTGGTGCTTCTTTATTTCTAATTATATTTTATTACATCGCTTACCCGATCATACTTAATAACCAATATGAAAGACAATTACATACCGTTACGGGTAAACCGTGATTTTGGCGGAATAGTATCCGTTTATTTCGACTTTTTTAAACAGAATATTAAAAACTTTACCAATGTTTTTATCAGTTATAATGGTGTTTTTTTAATAGGTCTTTTAATAACCAGCTATTTATTAGTATCTGGTTTTTTAGGAATGATTGCGCAAGAATCTAGCAATAATTCTTTTGGTAATGGTAATGAATTTGAACAGGACTATTATATTTATTTAGGTGTCGGCGGATTTTTATTCGTTATTATTTTCTTAGGTGTTGCCTTCTTAAACTACTCGCTTTCTACGAGCTATATGATAAAATATGTAGAGACTAGAGATGAAAATGTAGATAAAAAAGAAGTTTGGGAACTAGCCAAAAGCCAATTCGGAAATATCTTTGTATTTGTATTATTATTGATACCGATTTACTTCGTTTATTTTATTGCAGCCATTATTTTAAATATCATACCATTATTAGGTTTTATAGCACAGTACATTGTACAATTTGGTTTAACCGCATGGATAGGTGTTTCATTTTTTGATATGCTTCAAAAGAAAAAAGGTGTTACAGAAGCATTAGGCGAAGGTTGGAAATTAGTGACTACAAATTTCTGGAAATCTATTGGTGTCAACTTTATCTTAGGTATCTTACTAGGTATCTTACTAATGATTGCATTAATTGTACCTGGCATTATTGTAGGCATTTACACCTTTCATGTAGTTGAAAACAATGTAGATTACTCCCACTCTATCGTTTCTACAATAGTTTATACTTTAGGTACTTGTATTGTATTAATTATTGCAGTGTACGGTCAATGTCTTTCTCAATTTGTAAATGGGTTATTATATTATGCGCTACACGAAAAAACATATAATGAAAACACTAGAGCTACTATCGAACAAATAGGTCAAAACGATTAAGTTGAAGCATACCTTTCTCCTCATATTCCTTCAATTATTAGCGCTATGCTCATTTGCACAGGGCACTAACGATAGTATCATAAAAATTGATTCTTCATCTGTTCTTACTTTAAGAACTATTGACGATAATCTTACTAAAAAGTATACAGGCGACGAGTTTAACTACACCTTTAAAACAGGTGAATCTCAAAACCTACTGGCTAGATTTATCAATTGGGTTGGTCGAGGACTAGGCAACATTTTTGGCATTAACATATCGCCACAGCTTTTAGAAATCATTGAATATTTTATTTACTTTTTGCTGGTAATTTTAGCAATATACCTCATCGTAAAAGTTCTGATTAATGAAAATTTCAATTCCCTTTTTCAGAAAAAGGCGAAAACAATTAACGATATTAACTTAACAGAAGAGCATATAGAAGGTATTGACATCAACAATCTTCTCAGTATTGCTTTAGAACAAAAAAATTACAGACTTGCCATACGTTATCAGTTTCTACTTACGCTACAAAAGTTATCTAAAAGCGATATTATAGAATGGCATTTTGATAAAACAAATTCAGACTATTTCAATGAAATTCAGCAACTAGAAATAAAAAAAGGATTTAAGAAAGTAGCCTACCTGTACGATTATATCTGGTATGGAGAACAGACTATAGATGACATGAAATACACAAAATCGGTTTTAGATTTTGAATCTATCAACAAACAAATTCAATCATAATTTGGGTAAGCGTTCTAAAATAATACTTGGGCTTTTGATTGCGGTGCTAATTGGTATCATCGTAACCGAAATAGTACGCCCAAGACCTATAAATTGGAGATTTTCATACACGTCTGTATCTAAAATTCCTTTTGGTTGTTTTGTTCTTTATAATGAACTGCCTTCAATATTTCCGAACAGCGAAATTGAATCTGTTGAAAAGAGTATTTATGATTTGCTTATAAAGCGAGATTCATCAATAGCTTCGAACTATTTAATGATCAATGATTTTATCTATTTAGATGAACAAGAAACAAATCAAGTTTTAAAATATGTAGCCAATGGTAATCAAGTTTTTATAGCCAGCAGCAATTTTACTGGGCAATTAGCCGATACTTTAAATGTTGAAATTACACAACAATATGATATACAAGAAGACTCGGTCAGAGCTTCTTTCTCCAATCAAAATTTTAAACAAGAACATTTCTATTTTGAAAGAGGAGTAGATCCTTCATATTTTGTTAGTATTGATACTGTAAACACAGAAATACTTGGACACATACAATTCAAAACTTCTTCGTTTTTAGATGATAATAAAGATGAAATTAAAGTGAGACCAAATTTTATAAAGACATCTTTTGGAGAGGGAAGTTTCATCATTAATACTTTGCCCGTCGCATATACTAACTATTACGTATTGGGTGATAATAGAAACTACAGCACACAAAGTTTTTCGTATTTAAATGATCATCTTTTATATTGGGATGACTATAAAAAATCTGGCAGAAAAGTTATAACCTCACCTATGCGATTCATTTTAAATCAACCCGCATTAAAATGGAGCTATTATTTACTTGTGATAGGCTTAATACTCTTTGTAATATTTAAAGCCAAAAGAGAGCAGCGTATTATCCCTATCATAAAACCTTTAGAAAACTCTTCTGTAGCCTTTGCAAAAACTGTTGGTTCTCTATATTATCAACATAGAGATTATGCTAATTTGAACGATAAAAAAATTACCTATTTTTTAACCTACATTAGAAATAGGTACTATGTAAACACCACAGTGTTAGATGAAAACTTCATTACTCAATTAAGTGCTAAAGCCGGAAAATCTAGAGAAGAAACAAAAACTCTAATAGACCTCATACTTAGTCTAAAAAATAAACCTATACATAGTGAACAAGACTCATTAACCTTGGTTCAGAAAATAAATACATTTAAACAATCTTATGGAAGATAATACACAAGATGAAAACAACGTAGAATTTAATTCGCGCATAGATCTAACCAAACTACAAGAGTCTGTTGCTAAGGTGAAATCTGAATTGGGAAAAGTAATTATTGGTCAGCAAGAAATGATCGAATTATTGATCGTTTCTATTTTAGCGAACGGTCATTCCCTTATTGAAGGTGTACCAGGTGTAGCCAAAACAGTTACAGCAAAACTCTTAGCAAAAACAATGAATGTAGATTTCAGCAGAATTCAATTTACGCCAGATTTAATGCCTAGCGATATTTTGGGTACGTCTATATTTAATGTAAAGACCTCTGAATTTGAATTTAAAAAAGGACCTATATTTTCAAATATTATTTTGATTGATGAGATAAACCGTGCGCCTGCAAAAACCCAAGCTGCTCTTTTTGAAGCTATGGCAGAACGTCAAATAACTATTGATGGAAATGAATTTCAAATGCAGCCCCCATTTTTAGTGTTTGCCACTCAAAACCCAATTGAACAAGAAGGCACCTACAGATTGCCCGAAGCTCAATTAGACCGTTTTCTTTTTAAAATAAATGTACACTACCCTACTCTAGAAGAGGAAATACAAATTTTAGAAAACAAGCATCAACAGAAAAATACTAATGTAGAAGCCTTGATTGACTCTGTTCTATCTGCAGAACAAATTGCAGCTTATCAATTAATAATAAAAGATATTATCGTTGAAGATAATTTACTGAAGTACATAGCTGCCATTGTCAACAATACAAGAAGTAATGCTAATTTATATTTAGGAGCTTCTCCAAGAGCTTCTATAGCCATACTAGACGCCTCTAAAGCAGTTGCAGCGATAAATGGTAGAGATTTTATAACTCCTGATGATATTAAGAAGGTAGTGGGTCCTATTTTAGGCCATAGAATTATATTAACACCAGAACGAGAAATGGAAGGCTACACCTCAGAAAAAATGATCAGCGACCTTATTCAAACTATCGAAATTCCAAGATAAATAATTGTGAAAAAGGTATTCAAAAATATATTTCTTCAAAAAAGATTCTTCCTGGTTTTAACAGGCATCATCTTGTGCTTTTTAGTATCCTATATTTTTGAGATTATCTCATTTATTGCCAAACTTCTGTTCTATCTGTTTTTAGCGCTACTAATTGTAGATATCATTCTGCTTTTTTTATCAAAAGGAAACATAATTGCAGACAGAATTGTACCTGATAAACTTTCTAATGGCGATGAAAATAATATCAAAATACAAGTTACCAATCAATACTTATTTACTAGCAAGGTTAACATTATTGACGAGCTTCCGTTTCAATTTCAGAAACGTGATTTCAATTTCAGAAATGAATTAAACTCTGGGGAGCAAAAATTTTACATGTATAATGTTAGACCTGTTGAACGCGGAGTCTATAGTTTCGGAAATTTAAATGTATTCGCAACTTCCCCAATCGGATTTCTTGCTAAAAAGTACACATTTAACCAAGATAAAGAAGTACCTGTGTATCCTTCATTTTTGCAACTTCGTAAATATGAGCTTTTAGCATTTAGTAATCGCTTAATGGAATTTGGTATTAAAAAGATTCGTCGCATAGGTCATACGATGGAGTTCGAGCAAATTAAAGATTACATACAGGGCGACGATATTCGTAATATAAATTGGAAAGCAACTGCCAAAAGAGGTCAGTTGATGGTTAACCAATTTCAAGATGAAAAATCACAGCCTATATATTCTATTATTGACAAAGGCAGGGTAATGAAAATGCCATTTAACTCGCTTAGCTTGCTCGATTACGCCATTAATGCAACTTTGGTCATTAGCAGTATCGCCCTTAAAAAAAATGATAAAGCGGGTATGTTTGCGTTTAGTAATAAGATAGAAAACAGGGTGGTTGCAGAACGTAGAAGTTCTCAAATGAATCTTATTCTTGAAACTCTTTATAACCTGAACACTAATTTTGTTGAGAGTGATTTTAGTAGATTATACATTGATGTAAAAAGAAATATTCCACAACGAAGTCTTTTATTATTGTATACAAATTTTGAAACATTAGACGCACTACACCGCCAATTACCCTATTTACAAGCCATTGCAAAACAACATTTATTGGTTGTCATTTTCTTTGAAAATACAGAACTTGTTGCATACGCTAAAGAAAAACCTAACAATACTCTTGAGATTTATGAGCAGGCAATTGCAGAGAAATTTATCTATGAGAAACAATTGGTAGTTAATGAACTTAGAAAGTATGGTATACAGACTATTTTAACAAAACCAGAAGATTTGACTATTAATACAATTAATAAGTATTTAGAAATTAAAGCGAAAGGACTTCTGTAATTTATCGGAGAAAATATGCTGCCTGCAATTCTGATGTAATATCGCCAGTTCCATTTTCAACAAATAAAGGCAATTGAATTTCATATTGATTATCTAATTGAGCAACTAAACAACCACAGCTTTTGCCACCGCCATTTCTTCTTCTTGTATTACTTGTCAATACATCTAATGCCATACCAGCTAAAACACCACCTAAAGTTGTATAAAGAACATCTCTTGTTTCCCATTCATATCCTTTAGATTTATCATATACACCTTCTTTTGCAAGACCTACTACCAAACTACTGCCAACAGCACCAGCCCATTTCCAGCCTTTTTGACCATTAGATATTTTATCAGCGGCATAACCACCCGCTACACCAATGACAACTCCGGCACCAATATGTTTAGCTGCATTACCCGGATCTTGAGCACTTAAATTAATACCTATAATAAATGTAAAAAAAAGAATAATAAATTTCATCTATGGGGAATAGGGAATTTTCTTTTTTATAACGCACTTTAATAAATAAAATTATAAGTTTAATTTTATTTATTAAGAACTACCCTAATAAATTCTATCTTATATTGATGCTACTATCACTGTTGTTTACAAAGTATATAACTGTAATATTTCTCCTAAAATTCCGACCAATAAGACATCAAAAAAAACAATAAAATGAAAACTATTTTACATACATCTAACACCAGAGGTCATGCTGATCATGGTTGGTTAAATTCTTACCATAGCTTTAGTTTTGGGGGTTATCATAATGCGGAACGAATGAATTTTGGAGTATTAAGAGTATTAAATGACGATACCGTTGCTGCGGGTCGCGGTTTTGGAACTCATCCTCATAGAAATATGGAAATCATATCTATTCCGTTAGAAGGTGATCTTCAACATATGGATGATATGGGGAACTCTACAATAATTAAAGCTGGCGATGTTCAAGTTATGAGTGCTGGCACTGGTGTTTCACATAGCGAGTACAACAAAAACAAAGATGCAGAGGTTAAGTTTTTACAAATTTGGATTATTCCGAACGAACAAAGTGTTTCTCCTCGTTACGATCAAATCTCCATAAAAGATATTGCGACGAAAAACAGTTTGTATCAAATTCTTTCTCCAAACGCCGATGATGCCGGAGTATGGATTCACCAAAACGCATGGTTTCATCTTGGAGAATATGATTCTGAAATAACAGATTCATATACTTTAAAACAAAAAGGAAACGGAGTCTACATTTTTGTTCTTGAAGGAGAAATTGAAATTGCTAATCAGAGATTAAACAAACGTGACGGATTCGGAATTTGGGAAACCGAAACCTTCGATTTCAAAATTAATGAAGATTCGAAAATTCTCGTTATGGAAGTTCCTATGAGTATATAATTAACAATATCCATTAATAAATTTTAGTAGAAAAAGGCACCAATAAAAGGTGTCTTTTCTAATTTTATAAGCTTCTCTTTCTTATATTTAGGTAAAATATGGATATTAACAACTCCCCCAAAATCTTCATATTTTTTAAGACGAGGTTTAATTTAATTAGACTCGCCTATTTGACCTTCAAAAAATTAAAGCATTTTAAACTATCACAGTTTGCCTAAACAAAATTCGACATCACTTAAAAAGCCTTTGAAGAATAGCAGGTTCTTAGATGAATTTGGTTTAATTACCATCATATCTTCAATTTTCACATTTGCCGTATTCATTTACACGCTCATTTTTCAATCTTATATTGAACAGGTACTTGCCTTTGTAGTTGCCCTAGGCTTTGGAATAGGTTTTATTTTAAATCGTTTAAAATTTTATAAGGCTACCAGAATCTACATGACCTTATTTCCCCCGGTCATGTTTATGAGCCTTATATTTTTAATCGGTGGCTTTTTTGGTCAGGCAGTAGCATTTGCCACTATGGGATTCTTGGCGTTTATAGGTTATAGAAGAAGTCCACGTACAAGAAATCTAATTATAACTTTTGATATTTTAGCTTTTATAGTACCCACAATTTACATCTCTATATACGGACCTATTTTAGGTACAATTGATGTACCCTTTGATGAAGTTTTTGCATTCTTAGCCTGTTTAGGTTGGCTTTCCCTTACATTTCGAATGTATGATCAAAATAAGACCAGAACATATACCAACGATTTAGAAAATCATATTACCGCCTTAAAAGAAAGTGAGTTGAATCTTAAAATTGCCCAAAACGATTTAAGAAGCCAGAATAATAAATTAGCTGTTTTAAACAACGAACTGAAATTAAAAAATACGCATATTGAAGAATTTACCTTTATAGTTACGCATGATTTAAGAGGTCCCCTAAACAATATAAAGGTTATTGCTACAGAATTAGAAAAACAACACTTAGTTGCAAACTATGCGAATTTCAGCAATTATCTAAAGCATTTACAAGGTAGCTCTACTAGACTAACAAATTTGGTAGAAGGTCTTTTAAAATATGCAGAAATAGGAAATTCTAGCGGAATGGAATCTGTAAATATTGCAGAAGTTATACAGTTGGTTATTGATGATTTATCAGAAAGCATTAAAGATTCTAAGGCAACATTGAACATTGACGAGATGCCTACATTAATTGCTAGACCTAGTGATATTAGAATGCTTTTTCAAAATTTAATTCACAATGCGTTAAAATTTAAAACAAATAAGGGATTACCAATCATAAATATCTCCTCTGAAAAGAAAGATAATGAATACCTGTTTAGTGTGGCTGATAATGGTATTGGAATACCCAAAGAGCAACTAGAGAATGTTTTCAATGCTTTTCACAAACTTCATAATCAATCTAAATTCGAAGGATCTGGTATCGGACTCTACGGAAGCAAAAAAATAGTAGATCACCACTTAGGTAAAATATGGGTTGAGTCTGAAGAAAATATAGGTAGCACTTTTTATTTTACCATCAACACAAATTCATTAGAACATCATAAAACCGAAGAACATAGCATAAGTCTCAATTAAATATAACACTGTAAAAAATAAATTTATGTTGCCATATTATTTTTAATTGAGAACATTTTTAGAGTTTATAACAATCTATTAATTGGTGTTTACTATCACTAAAATTTAAACTAATTAAACCTCAACAACTATATTTTAATATGAAACAATTATTCACCACCCTCCTACTTTTATTGGTCCTCAACGGATATTCACAAAATTCAATTATCGGATTCTCTTCTGAGAACACAAACAAACAACTGCAACTCGAAAAAAGTTTTGAAGAAAAATTAAATGCAGCAAATCTTGACGAATGGATGCAGAAAATGGCTGCCGAACCTCATTGGGTAGGTACAAAATTCGGAGAAGAAAATGCGAAATGGATTAAAAGTCAATTCGAATCTTGGGGTTATGATACTAAAATAGAGACCTATCAAATTCTATTTCCTTATCCTACAGAAAGAGTTTTAGAATTAACCGGTCCTACTCAATACAAAGCAAAACTAACCGCTGTACCAGTAGAAGGTGACCCTTTTACCGCACAAGGCGATGCCTTATTACCAAGCTACAATGCTTTCTCTACCGATGGTGATGTTGAAGCAGAATTAGTTTTCGTTAATTACGGAATTCCTAAAGATTACGAAGAATTGGAAAAACTTGGTATCAGTGTAAAAGGCAAAATTGTGATTGCAAAATACCAAGGCTCATGGCGTGGTATTAAACCAAAATTAGCTGCCGAAAAAGGAGCTATTGGTTGCATTATTTATTCTGACCCAGAAGATGATGGTTACGGACAAGGAGATGTCTACCCAAAAGGTGCCTACAAGAATAAAACCGGAGTACAACGTGGTTCGGTGATGGATATGCCTACATACCCAGGCGATGTATTGACTCCCGGTTATGCAGCTACAAAAGATGCTAAAAGACTTGATAGAAAAGATGCGCCGACTATTACAAAAATTCCTGTTTTGCCAATTTCATACGAAGATGCACTTCCGCTATTATCTGCCTTAGATGGTACCGTTGCTCCAGAATCTTGGCGAGGCGGATTACCAATAACTTACCATATAGGACCAGGACCAGCTACCGTTCATTTAAAACTTACATTCGATTGGAAACTGGTACCCGCCCATAATGTTATTGCAACTTTAAAAGGAACTGAATTTCCTGATCAGTGGGTTATGCGTGGTAATCACCATGATGCATGGGTACATGGTGCCAATGATCCAATTAGTGGTTTAGTTGCCCTTATGGAAGAAGCTCGTGCCATTGGTGAACTTGCAAAAAAAGGACAAAAACCAAAACGTACCTTAGTATTCTGCGCATGGGATGCTGAAGAACCAGGATTAATAGGTTCTACAGAATGGGTTGAAGATCATAAAAAAGAACTACAAGAAAAGGTAGTTGCCTATATTAATACTGATGGTAACGGTCGCGGATTCTTAGGTGCCGGTGGATCACATTCACTGCAGGCGATGGTAAGCGAAGTGGCAGGTACCATTGTTGATCCACAAACAAACGTATCTGTTAAAGATCGCAGAATTGCCGCAAATATAGTTAACGGTGGTGATGACTCTTTTAATCTTTATGCATTAGGCTCTGGTTCTGATTATACTCCGTTTATTCAACATGCCGGTATTGCTGCGCTGAACCTAGGTTTTGGAGGTGAGAATGGTGGCGGAGAATATCATACCATTTACGATACATACCCACATTATAAAAGATTTAAAGATCCAGAATTTGCCTATGGCGTTGCTTTGGCGAATACTGCAGGTCTAATTACCTTACGTTTAGCAAATGCAGATGTTATTCCGTTAAACTTCTCGCAATGGCATTCGACTGTTTCAAATTACTTGACTGAAATTATTGATGAAACAGAAAGTATGAGAAAAGAGGTTTTGAAACATAATAAGATGGTTTCTCTAAACTCATATGCATTAGCGGCAGACCCAACCAAAAAAGTTAAAACGCCTACCAAAAAAGAACTTATACCTTATATAGATTTTTCACCTTTGCAAAATGAAATGGTGATACTGAATGAAACTATTACTGAGTTTGAAAAAATTAACACTACTAGCCTATCTAAAAAATCGTTAGAAGAGCTCAATAAGCGTTTAATGAAAGCGGAACAGATGCTTACATCAGAGAAAGGCTTACCTCGCAGACCATGGTTCAAACATCAAATTTACGCACCAGGTTTTTACACGGGTTACGGTGTAAAAACGTTACCAGGAGTAAGAGAAGCTATCGAACAAAAAAATTGGGTAGAAGCACAAGAACAAATTGAAATTTTAACAAACACTTTTAAAAACTTTAATACTTATATTAAAGACGCAACTAAAAATTTAAATTAATTATTATGGATTCAAATTATATAAAAGTATTCGGTGGTAATAGCATCGCAGCGAAACGCGTAGAGCTTGCTTTAAAAGAAAATAACATTGAACCTATTCTTAAAGACGAAACCGAATCTGCTCGCCTAGCAGGTTTTGGTACTCCTTTACCAGAATTGGTCGAAATTTTCGTTAATAAAGATGAAGAAGTAAGAGCCTTGGCTATAATTACAGAAGTAAACTAAAATGAATAAAAAAAGCCTCCATCTCTGGAGGCTTTTTTTACTATCATACTTTCTTATACTATCCTTTGCTTAAAGGTGTAATTTCTAATTTTCTAAATTCTACCGGTCCATGGTCACCTTGTATCATTATTGGTCCCGCTTCTGCTTCATTATTGTCTAAAGCACCACCTGTCATCGCCTCAATATTCTGATTTGAAATTACAGTTTTTCCATTAGCTACAATAGTAACCCTTCTACCAATTAAGGTAATATCGTACGTCTGCCACTCCCCTGCTTTCATTGCCACGTTTTCATTGGGAGTAAGTAAACCATAGATTCCTCCAAAATAAATAGAAGAAGGTTCTAAGCCAATATTATCAGCAATCTGAACTTCGTAACGTCCTCTTAAATACATACCACTATTACTACCTTCTGGGTATCTAAATTCTGCATGTAATTTAAAATCATTGAATTTTTCTTCAGATATTAAATTTACTCCAGGTTTAGCACTTGTAAGTATACCATCTAAAACTGCCCATTGATTACCAGGTTTCATCACCCATCCGTTTAAATTCTTGCCATTAAATAGTTTAACCGTCTTTCCTTCTTTCGCATTTTCATAATACTGTAGTTTAGGCGATTTCGTCGCTGTCCAATTATAAGTTTTTCCATCTACATAAATCATGGTTCCTGCCAACCCATCACCTACAATTTTTCCTTCAAATTCCATACTAGAAGCTCCTGGCTCCCATTGTGGCGGAATTTCAAAAGAAAATAATTCACCGTGCTTTTCAATTTCCGCTACTGGTCTTGCGCTACCAAAAGCATAGGTAAATCTACCAATCAATGTATTGGTACCTGAATGCCTAATTTCTAACCAAGATGGTAATTTTTCTCCTTCTTGATCAATCGTTAAATTCCATTTTCCTTCTAAAGGATGTCCTTCCTGCGCTTGAGTAACATTTAAGCTAAAAACTGCAAGTAAAAGGAAAACTAATGTTGTTTTAATAGTATTCATATAATTTAAGTTTAATAAGTAATCAAATATAACGGAACTTTTAAATACACTTTCTTAACATTGAATTAAATACTGTTCAATTCCAAATTGATAAAACTATACCATATATGGTTAATAATTTAACCATACTTCAATTTCTTAATTGATTATCTACATTATTCGCTACATTTAAGTTTCAATTCAACCTAACAACAATGACATTCTTCAAAAAATTCCTTTTAGGAATAGTATCGCTACTATTTCTATCTGTCTCATGCATAAATAAAAAACCTGTTGAAATTCCTTTAACTATTCAACAAGACAGTACAGACTTAATTGAAATGGCAAAAATCGCCAGAGAGACGGTAACTGCAAAAGTTGCTGACGGACTTGTATTAAGTTTATGGGCATCAGATTCTTTGGCGCCCGATCCTATTGCTATGGATATTGATGATGATGGCAATGTATACATTACCCGATCTAACAGAAACAAAAACTCTGAATTTGATATTCGTGGTCATAGAGATTGGATGACCGAATCTATTGCTTTAGAATCTGTTGAAGATAGAAGGGCTTTTCTACACAAAACCTTTGCACCTGAGCTTAGTAAAGAAAATGAATGGTTTCCAGATTTAAATAACGATAGCATTCACGACTGGCATGACCTTGCGGTTGAACAAGATGAAATTTGGATGTTAGAAGATACCGATAAAGATGGCATAGCCGATGTTTCTACTCAAATCATGAACGACTTTAGTGATGAAATAAATGATGTAGCGGGTGCACTTTTAGTTAGAGATGAGGATGTTTTTGTTGGTATTGGTCCGGGTATGTATCGACTAACAGATACAAACGGTGACAAAATTTTAGATGAAAAAACGAGTATCGCCAATGGTTTTGCTGTACATATTGGTTTTAGCGGTCATGGTATGTCTGGCGCAATCGAAGGTCCTGATGGTAAAATCTATTGGGGAATTGGTGATATAGGTGCCAATATTACCACTATAGATGGTGAAAATCATAAATACCCAAATGAAGGTATTATTGTTAGAAGTAATCCTGATGGTTCTGATTTTGAAGTTTTTGCACACGGACTCCGTAATACCCACGAATTTGTTTTTGATGCCTACGGAAATATTATTTCTTCAGATAATGACGGTGACCATAAAGGTGAAAGTGAACGTTTGGTGCATATTGTAGAAGGATCTGATGCCGGGTGGAGAGCTAATTGGCAATATGGAAAATATACCGACCCTAAGAACAATGGTTATAATGTATGGATGGATGAAAAACTATTCACTCCCCGTTGGGAAGGTCAGGCTGCATACATTATGCCTCCAATTCAAAATTTTCATAACGGACCAACCGGAATGCAATATAACCCCGGTACCGCCCTTGGTAAAAAATGGATGGATAAATTCTTTTTGGTAGAATTCGTAGGCGACCCTAGTAGATCACACATTTGGTCGTTCGATTTAAAACCAAAAGGTGCTTCTTTTGAACTGAACTCAGATGAATCTATATTATCGGGTATATTACCTACAGGAATAGATTTTGGACCTGATGGTGCCCTCTATCTCGCCGATTGGGTAAATGGTTGGGGAACTAAAAATTATGGAAGAGTATGGAAATTAGATGTTAGCGAAGAAACCAATGATCTAGAGCAAGAGCGCTTACAGACGCAACAACTAATGACCCATAATTATAAGGATGAAAAAACTGATAGTTTAGTAAGTTTATTATCATACGGCGATATGAGAATTCGCCAAAAAGCACAGTTTGAACTTGCCAAAAGAACATTTTGGGGCTACAGGGCTTTAGAAAAAGCCTTAACAGAAGAAGAAAACCAATTTGCGCGAATACACGCCATTTGGGGTATTGGTCAAATAGCTGCAAATGATAAAGATGAAGCTAAGCCACTACTTAATTTATTAAGTGATAGTGATCCAGAAATTATAGCGCAAAGTGTAAAAGTATTAGGCGATTTAAGATATGAAAAAGCTGCGGACAGTCTTGTATCATTAACTACCCATGAAAATGACCGAGTTAAATTCTTTGCCGCTCAAGCATTGGGCAGATTAAAATACGAAGATGCCATAGCTCCCCTTTTAGCAATGATTGAAGCGAACAACGATCAAGACATCTACTTGAGACATGCTGCGGTATTAGCACTATCAAGAATCGGTAATGCTGAACCTTTGTTAGCACTTGCAAATAGTGAAAATAAAAGTTTACGAATTGCCGCCGTCATGGTACTAAGAAAATTACAAGAACCTAAAATCTCTATTTTTCTTTCTGATAAAGACGAATATATTGTAACAGAAACTGCACGTGCTATAAACGATGACCTTTCTATCGAAGTGGCTTTACCCGCTTTAGCATCAACTCTTACTAATGAAAAATTTACATCTGAACCTTTGTTGCGTAGAGCAATTAACGCCGCATTACGCGTTGGTGGCGATGAACAATTAGATATGCTTATTAATTTTGCTAAACGTAGAAATGTATCTAGCGATTTACGTGGCGAAGCGCTTGCTGCTTTAGGTACTTGGAACAATCCTTCTCTTTTAGACCGTGTAGATGGTAGATATAGAGGTGAAATCATTAGAGAAAACAGTCAGCTAGAAGAAAAAATCAAAAAAGACATACCGTCTTTTCTTAAAGAACGTCAGCCAGAAATCTTAATCGGTATTTCAAAAACTTTGAGCGCTATTGGTATGCACTCTTACAATAATGAACTGTATTATATATTTAAATCTAATAAATCTCCCGAAGTGAGATCAGCTGTACTTAATGCCTTAGGTCAATTGAACTTTGATGAAATGGAAGCTGCCATGTCTATTGGTATGCAAGATAAAAATGAAGAAGTGCGTACCGCTGCTGTAGGTCTACTAGGTCAATTGAATTTACCAAAAGAGAAATTACCAGTCATTATTGATCCAATTTTTAAGAAAGGTTCTGTTTCTGAGCAACAAAGAGTGCTTAGTGTTTTAGGTGATTTACCTGATGAAAAAAGTAATGCTATTTTAGCTAGCTTAATTGATAAAGCTAGTAAAGACCAATTAAAACAAGGTATCTTTTTAGATTTAATAGAGTCAGTAAAAGCAACTGAAAATACCGCACTAATTGCTAAACTAGATAAACTTAAAAAATCTGGCTACTCCGCTGATTCTTTTCAAGAAACCCTTTATGGTGGTAAATGGTGGACTGGCAGATCTGTTTTCAACAACAACCCAACAGCACAGTGCGTTCGTTGCCATGCAGTAAATGGCTCAGGTGGTGAAGTAGGACCTGCTTTAGACAACATCGGTAACATACTAAGCAGAGAACAATTGCTAGAGGCACTGATAGAACCTAGTTTAAGACTGGCACCTGGTTATGGTTCTGTAACTATTACATTAAAAGACGGACAAAAAGTTCAAGGTGTTTTAATTGAAGAAAACAATGACCACTTATTATTAAGAACCTCTGAAGCCGAGCCCTTAGAAATTCCATTAAAAAGAATTGAGAGAAGAGAAAATTCAATGTCTGCTATGCCAGCAATGGGTCGTATGATTTCAAGAAGAGAACTTCGAGATCTTGTGGAATACCTTTCAACTTTAAAAGTTTAATAAAGTAGTAAATGAACTATAAGGGTTTATATCATAAAGAGGAGAGTTCTGCTTTCCTCTTTTGAAACTCTCGCATCATCTCCTTAACAATTTCACCAGCGGGTTTTATTTCATGTATTAAAGCAGATACCTGACCTATTTCTAGCTCACCATTTTCTAAGTCACCAAAGAACATGCCTTTTTTATTTATGGCATGTTAGTTGAGAATACTACATTACTCCAAATGTATTTTTTACCTGCTTTAAAACCACTCTTATGAAAAAAGGTATTTTATTAGTTTTAGGCTTTTCGGTTTTATTATTCTCTTTTCTTCAATGTAAGCCCAAACCAGATTTAATAGTAAAAACCCATCAAGAAGATCCATTTAAAGATACCATGACTTCAAGTCAATATTTTAAGATTGATGCTAAAAACGATACTATAATTTCAGGCGAGAATGGAACCACAATCGTATTTCAAAAAGGTAGTTTTTTAGATTCAGATAATAATATAGTCACTGATGATATTGAAATAGAATTAACCGAAGCGCTTACCATAGATGAGATGATTTTAAGCAACCTCACTACTATATCAGATGGAAAGCTTTTAGAGACCGACGGAATGATTTACTTTAATGCAACCGCTAAAGGCAGACAACTATTTGTGAATCCTGAAAAGCCTGTATATTTAGAAATCCCTACTACCAATCGAAAATCAGGAATGTCTGTTTACAAAGGTTTGCGAGATAAAAATGGAAATATGAATTGGGTAAATCCGATTCCGATAGAGAATTATCTTATCGCCTTAGATTTATTTACGTTAGACTTTTTACCTGATGGATTTGTTGAAACGTTAGAAAAAGAAATGCCTTTTCACAATCATGAGAAAGTAAATGAAAAATTCGTTGATAGTTTATATTATAGCCTATACTTTAAAACTGGAAATGAAATTATAGAAGAAACTGTACCAGATACAAATGTTAGCGAATCCTATTATGATAAAGTAAATGAAACAGAATTAGATTCAACACACTACTCAGAATTTGACAATTCAGTTAACTATGGAGTTGATCCAGCTGCAATTAAAGCAATAAAAAATAATCAGTTTCAAAATACATTAATTGCCACAAAACAATTTGAAGAAAGGCTTAAAGTCATGTTTAAAATTTGCCGAAGTGATATCATCGATATTTATGCACAAAATCTTGACAAGAATTTATGGGAAATAGACAGTATTGCAGCTAGTTTATTAGACGATAATGTTTATCAAGAAGATTTTGAAAAATTTGCATCTCAAAAATGGACTAAAATAAAAGTTCCTAATAAAAACTTACTACTCTTAAAAAGTTATTATGAAAATAGATTGCAATTAGTTAAAAATGAATTGACAAAGCAACGTAACAAAGCCGTTAAAGCTAATAATGAGCAAACGAAAAAGGCTAAAGAACTGGTTAATAATTATAAAAAATTATTGAATAAAAGAGAAGCCTATCGAATGACTGGTTATGGTTTTGAACTGACTGATACTGGCTGGATTAATATTGACAAAGGTACAATACTCAAAAATTGGGAATATTCGCCTTTAGATTTTTTAGTTACAAATGAAAATACCTTTGACAGGGCATATGGTTATGTTTTGTATACCTCAATAAAAAGTCTTTATCGTTTAAAAACAAATGACTCCAAAACGTTTTATGTTGGTAATGAAACACATAGAGAAATGATAATGCCTAAAGATGAGAAAGCAATTGGTATACTTCTCGCATATAAAAATAATCAAACCTTTTTAGATGTAATTAATTTTCAAACAAATACTGACAGTCTATTAAAATTTGATCTTCAAGAATATCCTGAAAGAGAAATTAAAAAGACATTAGCTCATTTTGAAACTTCAAAACAAGAAAACTCTATACTAGAAGACTTAAAATATTTAGATGAGATTTATCTTGAAGAAATAAGACAAGATAAATTATTACGTGAAAATTATGTAATGGGTCAATTACGGTCAGTTTCAAGTGCAATTGATACATCATACATGGAATTTGATCAAAAATATGGAATTGATATGTTGATTGAAAGGTGCTTAAATAATGTCAAAAATTAGAAACTTGATTTTTAGCCTTATCAAACTCACTCATCATCTCCTTAATAATATCACCAGCCGGTTTTATGTCGTGTATTAAAGCAGATACCTGACCTATTTCTAGCTCGCCATCTTCTAAATCGCCTAAAAACATGCCTTTTTTGGCACGACCTCTGCCTAAAAGTGTTTTCAATTCTTCAGTAGTTGCTCCTTCAGCGTATGCTTTTTTTACCTCGTTATAAAACTTGTTTTTTACTAAACGAACGGGTGCCAATTCTTTTAATGTCAAATGTGTATCTCCTTCATTGGCATTAACGACAACTTCTTTAAATTTAATGTGATTTGATGCTTCTTCACTGGCTACAAATCGGCTACCAACTTGCACTCCGTCAGCACCTAAAACCATGGCAGCCAACATTGCTTTGCCAGTTGCTATTCCACCAGCCGCAATTAAGGGAATAGTTATTTTTTCTTTTACTGCAGGGATCAACACCAAAGTTGTTGTTTCATCACGACCGTTATGTCCGCCTGCTTCAAAACCTTCTGCTACAATAGCATCTACTCCGGCATCCTGAGCTTTCAATGCAAACTTCAAGCTACTTACTACATGTACAACAGTAATTCCTTTTTCTTTAAGGAAGGATGTCCATGTTTTTGGATTTCCTGCAGATGTAAATACAATTTTTACATCCTCCTCAATTATAATATCCATCAACTTATCAATATCAGGATACAACATAGGCACATTAACTGCAAAAGGTTTCGAAGTCGCCTTCTTACATTTCTGAATATGCTCTCTTAAAACATCAGGATACATACTTCCGGAACCAATAACACCCAAACCTCCACTGTTAGAAACAGCACTTGCTAATCGCCATCCGCTAGTCCAAATCATTCCTCCTTGAATAATAGGGAATTCTATCTTAAAAAGTTCGGTAATTCTATTTTGCATGAACGAAGTAATTTACCTCCAAGTAATTACCCAAGGCTTTGTGTTATAAATTTTATTTAGAATTCGACGTAAGCATGGAAACACCTATATCTCGATGATTGAGTAAAAAATTACATTTTAAAGATACCATTATGCGCTTTAAAATGTAACACTCCAGTTAAGAAATTACACCCGACCCTATAAGATCATCTTCAATATACCATGCTACAAATTGACCTTCGGTAATTGCAGATTGCATTTCTTTAAAATCAACATACATACCACCTTCTACTCTATATATAGTAGCCTCTTGTAGTTCTTGACGGTACCTAATACGTGCTTTTACTTCTAATTTTTCATCAATTTGCAAAGCTAAATCTGTACGCACCCAATGTATTTCTTCATCTTTTACAAACAACGTTCTCCTATACAAACCAGGGTGTGCCTTACCTTGACCGGTGTAAATAACATTTTCGTTAACATCTGTATCTATGACAAATAAAGGCTCTTTTGTACCACCTACATGCAATCCTTTACGTTGACCTTTTGTAAAGTAATGCGCACCTTGGTGCTCACCAACAATTTTACCATCAGTTAAATGATATACCGGTTTCTCTGCATAAAATTCTAACTCAGCGTTCTTATCCGCAAAAGACGGTATGGCTCTTTCATAACTATCAAATGCTGCTGGAACCTCAACAATTTTTCCCGTTTTAGGTTTAAGCTGTTGTTGTAAAAACTCTGGCAATCTAACCTTACCTATAAAACAAAGACCTTGTGAGTCTTTTTTATCTGCCGTAATCAAATCCATTTTTTTTGCAATTTCCCTCACTTCAGGCTTGGTCAACTCCCCTATCGGAAATAATGTCTTTGATAATTGCTCTTGCGATAATTGACATAAGAAATAAGATTGGTCTTTATTACCATCTTTTCCTGCCAATAATTGGTACGTCTCAGAACCATCAGAATTATGAATTGTTCCTTTTCTACAATAATGCCCCGTGGCAACATAATCTGCACCTAACTGCATTGCAATTTTCATGAAGACATCAAACTTTATCTCTCTATTACAAAGCACATCTGGGTTTGGGGTACGCCCCATTTCATATTCCTTGAACATATAATCTACTATACGCTCTTTATATTCAGTACTTAAATCTACTGTTTGAAATGGAATACCCAATTTCTCAGCGACAATAAGTGCATCATTACTATCCTCTAACCACGGACATTCTTCTGAGATCGTTACAGAATCATCATGCCAATTTTTCATGAACAAGCCAATTACATCATACCCTTGCTCTTTTAGCAAGTATGCTGCTACGCTTGAATCTACTCCTCCAGAAAGTCCTATTACTACTTTTTCCATATCATCTTCTTGGTCGCAACAAAATTACAAAATTTCAATTCAGGAATACATTTTTTTGAACAAGCTTGAAAACTCGTATAACTAGAAATTTATAAGATTTTAGGTATTTCTCAATGTAACATTAACAAACCATATGTTAAACTTTTCTAAATATTCATTAAACATTTTTTTCTAGAATTTGAAGTGAAACTACCATGATATATGTATTTATAAGCTATTTTTTAGAACATAAAACAATTAACCTATCAATTTTTTAACATATTGATAATTTTTTCATCTAATATTTTGTTTAGCTTTACTTTAAAATAGTTCAACAATAAAAATTAGCAAATGAAAAATCTAAGTAAAATTTTAAAATCGACAGCAATGGTTATGCTGTTAGTTTTTGCTGCTTCTTGCAGCGATGATGACAATGATGATCCAGTAATTATCGTTGAAGAAGATAATATAGTAGAGGCTACACAAAAAACCAGTTCTTTAAGCTCTCTAGTATCAGCATTAGCAAAAGCCGATGAAAGTGCAAATAATGATTTAATTACAGCCTTAAGCAGCGAAGGTCCATTTACGGTTCTAGCACCTACTAATGATGCTTTTTCAAGCCTATTAGCTCGATTGGATGGATTTGACACATTAGATGATTTTAACAATGAGCAATTACAAGACTTATTGGCAACCATTTTAAAATATCATGTAGTATCTGGAGCAGCAGTAGGTTCTGGAGATTTAACAGAAGGTCAAATTATAACTACATTACAAGGAGAAACACTTGTAGTTAATAAAGCTAGCGGGGTTACGTTTACAGATGCCGCAGGCGAAATGGCTACGGTTACCACAGCCGATGTAGAAACAGAAAACGGTATAGTACATTTAATTGATAAAGTATTGATTCCCCAAGAAGCTTTAGATGCATTAAGTGGTGTCTTATTGACTTCTATTACCGATTTGGCTATTTCTGTACCAAGTCTAAGTATATTAGTTGATGCATTAATTGCTGCGGATGGTGATTTGCCAACTGTTTTGGCAAGTGATGGTCCTTTCACCGTATTTGCTCCTACAAACGATGCGTTTGCAGCTTTTTTAGAAGCAAACGATTTTGCTGCTCTTAGTGATATTCCAACAGAGGTACTTACTCAGGTTTTATTAAACCACGTTGTAGCAGGTACCAATTTATCATCTGATTTGGCTACCGGTTATGTTTCCTCTCTTTCAACAGCAGGTCCTAACGATGCAAATCTTAGTATGTTTATAAATATAGAAGATGGTGTTGTTATTAATGGTGTTTCTACGGTTACCGCTGCTGACAACAAAGCAATTAATGGTGTGGTTCATATAGTTGACGCAGTTATAGGCTTACCTAACATTGTTGACCATGCAGTAGCAAATCCTAATTTAACATCTTTGGTAGGTGCACTTACGGCAGATGGCAATACAACTTTTACAACGTTACTTTCTAATTCAGAAACTGACTTTACAGTATTTGCTCCTTTAAATTCTGCTTTTGACGATTTTACAAATCCTTCAGATAATGATATCAATACTATTTTAGCAAACCACGTAATTTCAGGCGCAGCAGCAAATGCAGCAAGTCTTTCTAATACATATTTTAACACTGCCGCCACTAATGTAGATGGTGATAATTTAAGTATTTATGTGAATGTTGATGATGGTGTAAAATTAAACGGAACAAGCTCAGTTGCTGCAGCTGATATCGTTGCCACCAACGGAATTATACATGCGGTAGATATGGTAATTGATTTACCAAGTGTAGTAACATTCGCAACAGCTGACCCTAACTTTAGTTCACTTGTAGGCGCATTAACTGCTGAAGGCCAACCAGATTATGTTAGTATTTTAAGTACCGCTACTGGTACAGATCCTGCACCTTTTACAGTATTCGCACCTACTAACGGAGCTTTTGCAAACTTAGCAGCAGTACCAAGCGGAGACGTACTAACTGCTGTATTAAATCATCATGTTATTGCCGGCGCAAATATTGTTTCTGGTGATTTAAGTAGCGGATTGGTTTCTCCTGCGACTTTAGAAGGTGACACCTTAACTTTCACTATCGATGGTGACGGTAATGTTACAATTACTGATGGTTCTGGTAATGCAGAAATCGGCATTATTGCGGTTGATGTTCAAGCTAACAATGGTGTTATACATGCTATAGACACCGTTATGATACCAGACACAACAAACTAATTTATACCTTTTTTCAAAATTTAAAGAGCCACAATATGTGGCTCTTTTTTTATATAAAGTTTTAAGAATACTTAGTTAATTTTCAGAGCCACCCGTTCAATTATAACCTTTAGTATACGATAAGCCCATACTATTCAGTATTATTCATATTAAAAGTAGATAGGTATATAATCTTTTATCAAGTTAATAAAGCTGTAAACCATATTGGACACTATTTGATTTTATGATGTGATGCATCTATACATTCTAACCTAATATTTTTACAAAAGATATAATTCCAAGAGAGTATTCTATATAAAAAAAACTTAAACAACATCATACACTCTTTTAACATACAATATGCCACCCTTTACAACTAACTTTTTATATAACCTTAAATTAATTACATCTTTGACATCCCAAATCTTACCAAACCAAGCCTTAACCAATGGCAAAAGCCCTTTCAAAATTGAAAGGGCTTTTTATTTTAATAACAATAAAGTTTTTTAATTTTTCTTCTGAGCTTCTGCTTGTTCCATCATTTCACGCATTTTCTTTTGGAACTTGTTTTCCTTCTTAGGTTTCTTCTTGTTCTCCTGTATCTGGGCATGAATTTTATCATTATCGAGAATAACATTCTTAATAACCAGCATGATACCGATAGTAATGGTATTAGAAACAAAGTAGTACAAACTCAATCCACTCGCATAATTATTGAAGAAAATCAACATCATGAAAGGCATTAGGTACATGATGAACTTCATGTTAGGCATACCTGGTTGTGTTGGCATGTTCTGACCTGTTGTCATCATCATATAAAAGAATATAGCGATAGATGCTAATATTGGAAACAAACTAACGTGATCACCATAGAAAGGAATAGAGAATCCTTCTGGGAACTGATAAACCGTATCAAAAGAAGAAAGGTCATCTGCCCATAAGAATGATTTCTGACGTAATGCAAATGATGTTGGGAAAAACATGAAAAGTGCATAAAAAATAGGCATTTGTATTACCGCAGGTATACAACCACTCATGGGACTCACACCAGCCTTACCATATAGCTTCATGGTTTCTTGCTGCTTCTTCATAGCATTGTCTTTATACTTCTCCCCCAACTCTGTGATTTCAGGTTTTAATACCTTCATCTTCGCTTGAGATAAATACGACTTATAGGTTACAGGTGACATTGCCAAACGAACTAAAATCGTCATTATAATTATAGCAATACCATAAGGAAAATATGTACTAATTAAAGAGTAGAAAGGTGTAAATACATAACGGTTGATCCAACCGAAAATACCCCATCCAAAAGGAATGGAATCAACCAGACCTAAATCTTCATACTGAGATAATGTATCTACATCTGTAGGACCAAAATACCAATGTAAATCTTTGGAGATTTCTCCGCCTTCCAATTCTACCGGTAGTGCAGATGCATATTCTTTTGTAAAGCCAAAAGTTCTACTTTCTTCTTCTACTAAATTAACAGAAGTTAAATCTCCGCTTTTAAAAGGCTGATCTGCTGCTAGAATACTACTAAAGAAATGCTGTCTGTAAGAAATCCACTTTACATCCTCTTCAGTCTCTTCATCATCGCTACCCTCAGAAAGCTTACTTATTTTACCATCTTCATGATTATAAGTTAAACGTGTATAACGATTTTCGTACTCAATACTTTTAGAATGACGTATACCCTTTAATTTCCAATCTAATTTAACTGGCTTGCTAGAGCTTATTACATTATCCAAACCTTTAGATTTAATAGTAAAATCTACCAAATAATCGTTCGGCTTAATAACATATCTATATTCCAGATATTGATTGCTAGATGTCTTTGCTTTCAATGATAATACCTTATTACCATTGTCATCTGTCATTGTAGGCTCAAAATATAAATCTTGAGTATTCAATGTTCTATTATCAGAAGTGGCGAAATCTAACCCGAAAGAGGCATTACCATCTTTCACCAAATAAACTGGTACAGAATCATAAGTAACAAATTGTTTCATTTTCGCTTCTACAATCTGCCCACCTTTATTACTGATCTTTAATAAAAGAACATCATTCTCTAAGGTAGTTATGTCATTAGAAGGTTTTGTAAAACCAAAAGCACCAAGTTTACCTTGGTAATTGGCAACTGCAGTTGAATCTTGTAAATCTAACTGTGGTACATCATTAATAACAGTTTCTGTTTCTGAATTTTCTGATGCTTTTACAGCCTCTACTTGTTCTTGCTTTGCCTTTTCTGCCTCTAACTCTTCTGGAGTTGGTTGGTTTTGGTAAAACATGAAGATGAGTATTCCAAAAATAAGCACGAAGCCAATTATGGATTGTACATCAAATTTCTTTTCTTCCATGTGGTATTTCTAATTAATTGGGAATATTTTGAATTTTTAAGAAAGCAAATATATGTCCAAATATGGTGTTTATGCCAATGTGGCATTAGTTTGTGCCTTTTTGTGCCCTAAAGCAGCCTTAACGAAGCCCACAAATAATGGATGCGGATTAGCTACAGTACTCTTATACTCTGGGTGATACTGCACGCCAATAAACCATGGATGGTCTTTTGCCTCTACAATTTCAACCAAATTAGTCTCTTTATTGAAACCTGTTGCCATAAGACCCGCATTCTCTAATTGCTCTAAATAAGCATTATTAAATTCATATCTATGACGATGACGCTCAGATATTTGAGAAGCACCGTTGTACATTTCTTTTACTAAACTACCATCTTTTAAATCACAGTCCCACGCACCTAAACGCATAGTACCACCTTTATCGGTTATGGTCTTTTGTTCTTCCATAATGCTAATTACAGGATCAGGCGTATTTTCATCCATCTCCGTAGAATTTGCATTTTTAAGTCCTAATACATCACGCGCAAATTCAATAACCGCCATTTGCATACCTAGACAGATACCCAAAAACGGAATTTTATTAACACGGGCATATTCAACAGCTTTCACTTTACCTTCAATACCACGCTCACCAAAACCTGGTGCTACCAAAATAGCATCCAATCCTTTTAATTTACTTTCACAGTTGGCAGCTGTAATGTATTCTGAATGAACAGATTTTACATTTACTTTAACCTCGTTTGCAGCTCCGGCATGTATAAAGGACTCCAAAATAGATTTATAAGAATCTTGTAATTCTACATATTTACCTACTAAACCTATAGTAACCTCATCTTTTGGGTTCTTATGTCTAGCCAAAAACTCGTTCCAACGACCTAAGTCTGGAGCTACATTATTTGGCAATGCCAATTTCTCCAAGGTTACGGTGTCTAAACCTTCTTCTTGCATTAATAATGGCACATCGTAAATAGTCGATGCATCAATACTTTGTATAACCGCTTCACGCTTTACATTACAGAAAAGCGCCAGTTTATCCTTTATCTCGTTAGAAATTTCATGTTCTGTTCTACACACAAGAATATCGGCTTTTATACCGCTTTCCATCAATGTTTTTACAGAGTGTTGTGTAGGTTTGGTTTTCAACTCACCTGCAGCAGATAAGTAAGGTACCAGGGTCAAATGAATAACAATAGCATTGTTATCACCTAACTCCCAAAGTAGTTGACGAACCGCTTCTATATAAGGTAACGATTCTATATCCCCTACCGTACCGCCTATTTCAGTGATAATAATATCATACTCACCACTATTGCCTAGTAGCTGTACACGTTCTTTTATTTCGTTTGTAATATGAGGAACTACTTGTACCGTTTTACCTAAAAATTCTCCTCTACGTTCTTTTTCAATTACGCTTTGGTAAATTCTACCGGTAGTAACATTGTTGGCTTGAGAAGTACGAACATTTAGAAAACGCTCGTAATGACCTAAATCTAAATCTGTTTCTGCACCGTCATCAGTTACATAACATTCGCCATGTTCATAAGGGTTTAAGGTTCCTGGATCTACATTAATGTAAGGATCTAGCTTTTGAATAGTAGTTTTGTAGCCGCGAGATTGCAGTAATTTCGCCAAAGATGCAGCAATGATGCCTTTTCCTAGTGATGAAGTAACGCCTCCCGTAACGAAGATGTATTTGGTTTGTGCCATGTATCGAATTCTATGTTACGGGACACAAAGTTACAAATTGAGGTTAGAACTTAACGGATTTCTTTAGGAAAATGTTTTTGTATTTTACGAATTATCGATTCTAAGCCGTTTGTTTTGATTTCTAACATAGAACGCAATAAATCTCCCAATTTACCATCAGGAAATCCTTTTTGATTAAACCATACCAAATATGGCTCTGGTAAATCAATTAAATACTTACCCTTATACTTACCAAATGGCATTCGGTAGTGTGCCAATTCTATTAACTTCTGCTTATCAGGATTAATTTCCATTTTTAAATCTAAAAAAATTATCTTTAAACAATCAACTACTCAAACTACAATTCAATTAACATGAAAAGAAGAAATTTTATTGGAACCTCAGCGGCTGCCTCTGTCGGATTCTTAACTACTTCAGCAGCAACGGCATGCGATAAAAACCCTAAAACTGATGCTAAATTAAAGTACAATATTAACCATAGTGTTTGTTATTGGTGC
Organism: Maribacter aquivivus; assembly: GCF_900142175.1. Taxonomy (NCBI): domain Bacteria; kingdom Pseudomonadati; phylum Bacteroidota; class Flavobacteriia; order Flavobacteriales; family Flavobacteriaceae; genus Maribacter; species Maribacter aquivivus. The sequence goes on from NZ_FQZX01000002.1 coordinate 1,110,036, forward strand.
TATGGAAGTATCCCTTTTGAAGATTTTCTTAAAAATTTAGTGGAATTAGATATTAGATCGATTGATTTAGTTGGACCAGATGAATTTCCACTTCTTAAGAAATATAACATTCACGCTTCTATGTGCTGGGGTGCAGGTATGGGGATAGAGAAAGGTTTTAACGATCTTTCTTTACACGAAGAGTTAATTGCAGATTATGAGCGTGTAATACCATTAGTGGCAGAAGCAGGTTATACCAACTTAATATGTTTTAGCGGAAATAGAAACGGAATGAACGATTTAGTTGGATTACGAAATTGCGCCTTAGGTTTAAAAAAACTAATGCCTTTGGCTGAAAAGCACGGCGTAGTTTTACAGATGGAACTTCTAAACAGTAAGGTTAATCATAAAGATTATATGTGTGACACCTCTGAATGGGGCGTATCTCTTTGCCAAGCAATAGGTTCTGAACATTTTAAATTGCTTTATGATATTTACCACATGCAAATTATGGAAGGTGATATCATTAGAAATATTGAAGATTACCACCAGTACTACGGACACTACCATACTGGCGGAAACCCAGGTAGACATGAAATAGATGAAACCCAAGAAATTTTCTACCCTGCAGTTATGAAGGCTATTCTAAAAACAGGATATACGGGACATGTAGCGCAAGAATTCGTACCTAGCTGGGATGATAAAATTGCAGCACTAAAACAAGGCGTTACTATTTGTGATGTGTAATTGATGTAAATTCTAAAAATTAAAAAGCACTTCTTACAGAAGTGCTTTTTTGTTACCGAAAAATTTTATGGCTTATAATTTCAAAGCACTCTCAATCTCTTTCACCCACCATTCCTGAACAGGTAAATTTCTTGAGTAGTTGGTTTCTGAATCGTATTTATTTTGAAAATCATTCAATTGTCTAATGGTAGCTTTATAGATACTACGAATCTCTTCTTTTACATTCTTAGTAAATTTTGTCTCTGCCAATTGCTTTCGCAATTTACGCGCATAGAGCTCGGTAATATCAAAATGTAATTGCTCATGCAACAAGGTAACATCATTACACAACTTAGGCTTATACCATGACTTTGTTGGATAGAAATAGGCGAATACCTTATAGTCTACCTGTAATTCGTCATTCTCGTAAAAAGTGGAAAAGCGATAGGTAATACCGCTGGCTGTTGTTGCCGCAGCGCCGGAAGTTACGGGCACACTACCTTTAAAGTCATTCCAAGTAAATCTAAAATCTGGCTCCCAAGACACTACTTCTTGACTCCGAACATTATAAATGGTCAGTAGCGCTAATAGAAATAAAACAAAATGTGCCTTTTTTATAAGTCCCAATTATAAGTGATTACTTTCTCAATATCTGGATGTAAACTATAGTGCACAGGGCAAGTATTTGCCGTGTGCACTAAAATCTTTCTATTCTTATCTGAAATATCTTTTGGCAAATGAACTTCTACTTCTATTTTAGATATTCTTCTAGGTGAAGCAGCCATGTGCTTGGTAACAGATGCCGTAGTACCTTTTAAGTCTACTTCTAACCCGTTTGCCTTAATACCCATCATTGTTAACATACAACTAGCCAAACCTGTAGCAACGGTATCTGTAGGTGAAAATGCCTGACCTAAACCATTATTATCTACTGGTGCATCTGTCACGAAAGAATCATTCGATTTTAAATGAACACATTCAGTTCTTAAATCTCCGTTGTAGGTTACTTTTGATGTCATCTACTCTATTGTTTTAATTCTTAAATCATCCATCATCATAATGTATGAAGATTGATTATAATACCCTGCAACACCTTTTCTCTGGTAATTGAATTTATTACCGTTGTATTGAGTTTCACCAATAAATCTAGACACATCAATTAAACTGTTATTGTAAGCTAATTTCAACAAGAGGTCATAAGTAAGATCGAAACCTCTAACAGCATATTTATCTGGATCATCACCAAAACGTTTTCTGTAACGTTCAACAAATGAATTGTTTTTCACCTGACGATTTACCGAAGGATACGTAAACTTCAAATTAGATAAATGCGTATTTGAAATAACGTCATTTTCAAAAGCAGAATTCATATCTGTTGTAAACATGCGAACATTAACTTTGTCTTTACCTAACACAGGATCAAAAGCTGTATTATTGAATGAATTTAAAATAGATACTACACTGGCAATCAACTTATAATTATCAGATTCTACAAACACCCAGTTAGAAACATCATCTGAAAGTAGGGTTTGTAATTTATCTCTATTAATACCTATATTCTTCTCTTCTTCCTTTACTACAACTACTTTCGCCGTTGGAAATCGTTTTATAATAGCCTCTTTCTCCTTTTTATTATCCTCGTCTGCGATAATCAAAAGAGTTTCATCTTTATGGTTAGCTTCTACATAATCTAACATATGTTTCCAAAGCACTTCTTCATCAGTATATGAAAAGAATACATTATCTAAACTTAAATCGCTTTTTGCTGGTACCGGTGCTACCACAGGAACATTAAATTTAGATGCCTGTACTGCAGTTTCTTTAAGCGATGGTATATCTAAAGGTCCAAAAACCGCACTATAACTACCCAATTGTTCTCCTTGCAGAATCTCCTTTGTTTTCGCTAAATCTAATTGGTTATCAAACGTTTTTACATCAATTGATACTCCCAATGATTTCATTGAGTCAATAGCTACCAAAGCACCAGAATACAGACCTAGACTATATTTTAAACTATTTCGATTATCTATAATCTTTTCAGTCTCTTCTTTATTACTTAAATCAAGCTTGTCTAATCTAAAAGGCAACAAAAACAATACTTTAGGTCTTACAGATACATTTATACTGTCTAATAAGTTTACCTTATCTAATACCAAAGCATTTCTAACCTCAAAATCCCCAACATTATCTTTTGGTAATTTTAAAACCATACCAGCTTTTAGACCATCTTTTAAATCAGGATTCAAAGCAACCAATTCTGCCCAAGTCATTCCGAATTTTCTAGTTAACCGAAACTCATTTTGTTTTGGCTTAACTTCATAAAAAATGTAGTTATCAGTATTTATTTCCCCTGTTTCTACTTTCTGCTCAGGAATACGAATAATCATACCTTCTTTTAATCCGCCACGTTCTGTAATTTCAGGATTTAAGCGAACTATCTCGTCTGACTTAACACCAAATTCTTTTTCCAAACGATAAAAATTCATTTTGGCGGGTACAGTATATGAAGTATATAATTGTGTTACCTGATTTTTAACTGTGCTACCTGCAATTTTAGGCATTAACAATTCATATCCTTCAGATAAATAATTATTAGCTGTAGACAACCCTGGGTTTAGTTCTAGCATTCTTTCTATGGTAATACCATATTTATGAGCTATACTCCACCTTGTTTCTTTTGCTGCAACAATGTACTTTTCTAAATCATCTTGATTACCAACTACTTCTTCAACTTTAGGAGCACGGTATTTGGGAATACGCAAATCCATCTTCTTTTGAAGTGGAGAAGCATACAACTTCGGATTGTATTTTTTTAGCTCATCTTCAGTAATATTATACATCTGAGTAATGCCAAAAATTGTTTCCTTTTTCTTGACACGGTGCTCTGTATAACCAATAGGCTCTCTTGCCTTTACCGAATCTTGAACTACTCTAGTGTTTACTGTTGATGTTACCGTACTAGAAGTGGGTGTATTAGAAACAGGCGCACTTGTTTGCTCAACTATCTTTTTACCCGGCACTACCAATATCGTATTCGACCTCAGTTTCTGACCTTCACTAATTTCCTTATTATACTGTAATATACTTGCAGGTGAAACTCCGTACATTTTAGAAATGCTTTCTAAAGTTTCTCCTGATTTTACTTGATGGGTATTGAATTTTTGCGCCATTGCTGTGCAAGACACTAATAAACAAAATGACCCTATTAAGTAAATTTGATTAAACATGTATTTCATACTATTCCCATTCTATTGTTGCTGGTGGCTTTGAACTTATATCATATACGACACGATTGACCCCAGGGACTTTATTAATTATATCATTTGATGTTTTTTGTAGAAACTCATATGGCAAATTCACCCAATCGGCTGTCATACCATCTGTACTTTCTACAGCTCTAAGCGCTACACATTTTTCATACGTACGCTCATCTCCCATTACACCAACACTATTTACTGGCAGTAACATAGCACCTGCTTGCCATACTTTATCATACAGATCCCATTTTTTTAATCCGTCTATAAAAATAGCATCTACTTCTTGTAGAATAGCCACTTTCTCTGGAGTGATATCCCCAAGAATACGAATTGCCAAACCAGGACCAGGAAAAGGATGTCTACCCAACAATGCCTTGTCGATACCCAAGCTAGCTCCTACTCTTCTTACTTCATCTTTAAATAACATCTTCAATGGTTCTACCACTTTCAATTTCATATAATCTGGCAAACCACCTACATTATGGTGACTCTTTATAGTTTGTGACGGACCACCGGTTGCTGATACAGATTCGATAACATCAGGATAAATTGTACCCTGTGCCAACCATTTTGCATTTTCAACCAAATGTGATTCATCGTCAAAAACTTCTATAAATACACGACCAATTGTTTTTCTTTTAGTTTCTGGATCACTCTCACCAGCTAAATCATCCAAAAAACGTGCCGAAGCATCTACACCTTTTACATTTAAGCCCATACCTTCGTATTGCTTCAATACATCACTAAACTCGTTCTTTCTTAAAAGACCGTTGTTCACGAATATACAATGAAGGTTTTTGCCTATTGCTTTATGCAACAAAACTGCTGCTACGGTAGAATCTACTCCACCAGATAATCCTAAAATCACCTTTTCATCTCCAATTTTTTCTTTTAACTCTGCTACTGTTTTATCAACAAAAGCATCGGGAGTCCAAGTTTGTTCCATGCCGGCAATATTCACCAAAAAGTTCTCCAAAACTTGTTTTCCGTCCTTTGAGTGATATACTTCTGGGTGAAACTGAATTGCATATGTCTCTTCGCCTTCAAACTTAAATGCTGCATTTTCCACATCGTGGGTACTTGCCAATAAGGTTGTATTCTCTGGTAGGTGCTTAATCGTATCTGCATGGCTCATCCATACTTGGCTGCCTGTATCAACTTTATCAAAAAATGGTTCGTTTTCCTTAATAAAGCTAAGGTTGGCACGACCATATTCTCTTGTATTAGATTTTTCTACACTACCACCATGAAAATGCGCCAAATACTGTGCGCCATAACAAACGCCCAATAATGGTTTTTTACCGCGTATTTCAGACAGATCCGGATGAACGGCATCTTCGCCCCTAACCGATAAAGGAGATCCAGAAAGAATCACCGCTTTATACTCAGAAAGGTCTTTTGGTAGTTTATTATAAGGTTTAATTTCGGAGAAAATATTCAGCTCACGTACACGTCTTCCAATCAATTGGGTGTATTGTGAACCAAAATCTAGTATCAGGACTTTATTTTGCATGGGCAAAAATAGCAAATTGACAGTTCTTGAAAAGGATCTTTTGTTATATTTAAACTCTATTTTAAATATTTTTCATGAAACACGTTAGTGCATTAATTTTTGGAGTAGCAATTGTTATTGCTGCCTATTTTTTGGGTAACGCATATATACAAAGGGCGAATCCCCCACAAATGATATCTGTTACTGGTTTGGGTAATGAAAATTTTACTTCTGATCTTATTGTTTGGGAAGGTCAATTTTCTACAAATAGCACCGTATTAAAGACAGCTTTTGATCAATTAAATAGAGATAAAGAGATTGTTCGCCAATATTTGACATCTAAAGGTATTGATGTGAGCAGCATAATTTTCAATAGTGTACAAACTACAGAAATGCGAGATAACCAATATGAAAATGGAAATTACGTGGGTAGTATTTTTAGAGGTTATCAATTAATTCAGACTCTAAAAATAGAATCTGAAGATGTTGCGTTAATTGAAGGTGTTTCTAGAGAAATAACCGAATTATTGAATAAAGGGGTGCAATTCAACTCTTCACCGCCAAGATATTACTATACCAAATTAGCGGACCTTAAAATTGAAATGATTTCGAAAGCTACCGAAGATGCTAGAATACGTGCTGAAAAAATAGCTGAAAATGCAGGTAGTAATTTAGGTGATTTGGTTTCTGCCAATATGGGCGTATTTCAAATTACGGGTCAAAACTCTGGTGAAGATTATAGTTGGGGCGGTGCATACAACACCTCATCTAAAAATAAAACAGCATCTATTACCATGCGCCTAGAATACAAGGTAAAGTAATAGTGTTACTTTGATTAATGTCATTTATTGATCTGGTAAAGAATATATTAAATATAAAAGCCCGGTAATCACCCGGGCTTTTCAATCAACCAATTATCAAACCGAATACTTAATAAATCTTTTTCATAACAATCTGTATTCAAATACTAAGTCGTTACTTATCTTTTCAACTTACAATCTTATTTCAAAAAAAAAGAAAGCTCAGGAACCACCCCGAGCTTTCACATAATCAAAAACCAAATTCAAACCAAAGCTTAAAAATTGAACCTAATCAATTTCCTTTTCACAGCTATTACTTATATAACAACCAACCTCTCTTTTACCCTACCTTTAAATCGTATTATTTTTACCTTTAGATAAATCACCTGCATGATAAATTCATTTTTTGAAGAACTAAATACTGAAATACACAACGGAGTAACTGAAAGAGGACACCCGTTCAGGTTCATTACCATGGCAACGGTAGGCAATGAAACAGTAGCTCGTTTGCGTACTGTAGTACTTAGAGAGGTTAGCGATGATTTACGTTTAACTATTTATACAGATGGTCGCACTGAAAAGATGAAACATATTGCGGATAATAATCAAGTTAGTTTTCTACTATATCATCCTGAAAAAATGTTACAATTAAAGGTTGAAGGTACTGCCCAAGTAATTACGAATAAAGATAGATTGAATACCACTTGGCAAAACATTCAACCCAACAGCAGAAAAGATTACATTACTCAAATTAGCCCAGGTAGTTCTATTAAAAACCCTGATCATGTAGAATATATTGAAAACGAAAACTACTTTACGATAATTGATATTATTCCGTCAAAAATTGAATATTTAAAACTTCAGCGCCCTAATCATATTAGAGCACTATTTACAAAGATCGATGATAAATGGAATGGGGAATTTTTAGTTCCTTAATCTGTGCAGAAATATAGATTTTCTTTTTCTTTTCCAAAACCAATCAAACTATCTACAGGTGTGGTTTGTTTTACTTCGGATAGATTAATCGTTATTTTAACTTCCTTTTTATGTTTGAATTCTAAGGTTCTCAAGGAATAATCATCTGCAGAAATTATTGTTCGCTCAGGATGTAACAATCGCACATTACCTGCATAGGTTACATTAGGAAGCACCCATTGATATTCATCATAATTCTTGTTCAACTTATTGGCAATAGGCTCAAAACCAAAATGAACAGATGATGGAATATTCAATATTTTTTCTATTGGTGTTCTTATAGTTTGAACACCAATTACGGCAATAAAAACCCAGTACCCAACAGATAACAATGTCGCTTTATTTTTAAAACTAAGAGTCTCTATCAGTAGTACTACAAAAGGAATAAAAAGTGGCAGTAACCACCTCGTCTCTACTTTCTGACTTTGAAAAACAAGAAAGAACAAGCCCAACACTATAAATTGTACCAAGAACATTTTAGAAAACCAGTGTAATTTTTGCTTATTGAAACCTATGAATTTTGAGAAGTAGCCAATACCAACAACTAGAAGAATAGGAAACAACAAAGCAAACAACGCCTTCCAATAAATTAAAATCGGCATAAATGAAAATTCCGATTCAACTTCTTCGATTCCTATTTTCTCTTCAATACTAGATGCTAAAAAAGATTGAAATCCGTCAGGCCCCAATAACCAATAGACATGTGGCGCAACTAACAAACAAGAAAGCAAAATAGTGAACAACATTTTCGGGTTAAATACTATAGCTCTCAAATCTTTATCCCATAAAAAACCTAAGGCGAAGGTTACAAGAAAAAATGCATAATTGTATTTAGATAATAAACCTACACCCACGACAAAACCGAGTAATAGATAATTTGAAATCGATTTTCGTTGCATCAATAACTGTATACAATAGTATGACGCTACTACACTTAAACACAATAGACTGGTATGTGAAAGCCTTCTGAACGTAAAATCTATATACACCGGTATTAAAGCCAATGCCAAAACAGCCAATTTAGATGTATCAGCATCTTTAATTCTTAGCTTAGAATATCGATACAACATAAGTAATGTGCCGGCAAACAAAATTCCTCTAAGAATGGAAAATGATATTTTACCTACACCAAATATAGTATTGAAACCATATTGCAACCATGTATAAAATGGTGGCTGATCGTCATAACCCCAACGAAGCCATTGCGAATAATATGCCTGTTCAGCGTCTTCTAACTCCAAGGCACTTTTAAAAAATGTAATTAAGGTTATGGCTAAAAACGATAATAAAGCAAGTACGGCTATCTTATTTAGAGATACGTTCTTGCCCATCTTTTATTTTTGGGTAATAACGGTAAAGCTTAAATCTAACGGATTTAAGGCTTCAAATAACATAGGCACTAAGTCTTCGCCATAAGCCAAATAAAACTCAGAAAAATTCAACTGACGTTCTTGAAGCGACTGGTTCGGAAAAATTTCATTCTGTAGTTCTGTCATTCGAACTACGTGATCTTTCAATTTTCTTTTCTGCGCTTGCAACAATCTTTTTTCTAAAGCATCTAAGCCTTTTTTCTGCTTTACTTCTTGTGCTTTTACAGCTCCTAAAAATGACTTATCGGTCTTTTCTGTTAGTACGTATAAATCTTTAAACTGCTCTTCAAGCAATTTCTTTTGTGGAGAAAAATCAATGTCGATATTAGAAATTTCTCGAATTTTTTTATTGATAAGGCTGTTCTGCTTTAAGAATATATCTGACTTAGAAATATTCATTCGCTCTAGCTTTTCGGCTTGTTTCTCGGTAATGATCAAAGCTGAATTTCTAACCAATAAAATTGGAAAAGGAACATTCATCGCCTCAAAAGCTGCTTTCAATTCTAACCAATAGGCAATCTCTCCGCCTCCGCCTATATAACACAGATTAGGTAAAATCACTTCTTGGTATAATGGTCTTGCGATTACATTGGGTGAAAAACGCTCTGGGTGAGCATTCATCTCTTCTACCAACCCTTCTTTAGTGAAAGAAATAGTTGTTTCATTTACTAAATACTTCTCTTTACTTTCAATAATTCTTTCGCGAATACCATCTTTTAAATAGAAATAGTTGATTTCACGCGGATTTACCTGTACCGGATAATCAGATGAAATTTCCTCTATATCTTTAATGGTTTCTGATACTTTTTTGAACGCAGTTTGCTCAAAAATATCTTTCTTCATGTACGGTATAAGCGTCTTTTTTAAGTCTACATCATCACCATCAACAATTACTAATCCGTAGTCCTTAAAAATTTCGTTTGTTAAAAACCTAGTTGCATTCGTTAGGTTATCATGTTTCAGATATGCGTTTTCAAACAGATTTTTTAGCCTTTTAGCATTGTTACTGTCGCCAATAGTTTTTGAGTATAATGTAAAAACCTCTTCTAACCCTTTGGTAGGCAAATGCCCAACAGCACCAGATGCTTCCTTATTCCATTGAAATTTTAATCCCTTGAAATTAAAATAATTGATTTCGTCAAAATCGTGATCTTCTGTAGCCATCCAGTAAATAGGTACAAAATTACTATCAGGATATTCCTTTTTTAACTGCTTCGTTAAATTGATTGTAGAAATAATCTTGTATAAAAAATACAACGGACCCGTAAAAAGATTTAACTGATGTCCCGTAACTATAGTGAACGTGTTTTTTTCTTTTAAGAGATCAATATTAGCCGCTGTACCTTTAGAAGTATCGGTGTTTTTATATTGATTTTGCATTGAAGAATGCAGCACATCTCGTTGAGCTTGGGTAAAATGCTTCCCTTTCTCTTCAATTTGTCCTTTAAATCCGTTAACATCGGGAAACCGATTGTACAATGGTTTTAACTTGGTATTTTTAGCGACGTAATCGCAAATTAATTTCGAAAAATAGCCCGTTTTTTCTAAGGGTAAACAATCAATATCCATATAAAAAGTAAATACTTGGTAAATATAAAACCCTTTCGTTTTACATTTCCTAAATATAAGTTAATTACCACTAGTATTAAATACCCGATTACTCGTCAAAATACAAGCCAAATCAAGTACATTTTGCATTTATTTTAATAGATTTGACTGACTCTCAACACAAATAACTATATGAAACTAATTTTACGCTACGCATTATTTTTTATCCCACTTTTGAGTTTAGCTCAACTAAAATCTCCTTCAGAATTTTTAGGTTATGAATTAGGCACACAATTTACAAGACACCATGAGGTTGTTGATTACTATCAATATTTGGCAGAGGCTGAACCGCAACGCATGACGCTTATTGAATATGGTAAAACCAATGAACGCAGACCGCTGTTATTGGCTACCATTTCTACAAAAGAAAATATGCAAAACCTCGACAATATTAGAGAAGAGCATATGAAAGCCTTAAACGGTGAAGGCTCACCAGATAAAGCTATAGTATGGCTTAGCTACAATGTGCATGGTAATGAAAGTGTTAGTACTGAAGCTTCAATGCAAACCATTTATGATCTATTTACTAGCAAAAGCAGTTATCTAGAAAACACAGTCGTATTAATGGACCCTTGTATTAACCCAGATGGTAGAGATCGTTATGTAAACTGGTACAACCAATTTAAAAACTCACCAAATCAAGTTGACCCAAATAGCAAGGAGCACCATGAAAATTGGTGGAGCGGTCGTAGCAATCACTATATGTTCGATTTAAATAGAGATTGGGCGTGGCTTACACAAGTAGAAAGTCAGCAACGTTTAAAGCAGTTTAATAAATGGCTGCCTCACGTACATGTAGATTTTCACGAGCAAGGTGTTGACAACCCTTATTATTTTGCACCAGCTGCTGAACCTTTTCATGAAGTAATTACGGATTTTCAAAGAGAATTTCAAGAAACCATTGGTAAAAACCATGCTAAATATTTCGATGAAAACGGATGGTTTTACTTTACAAAAGAAGTATTCGACTTACTTTACCCAAGTTATGGCGATACCTACCCTACCTATAATGGCGGTATTGGTATGACTTATGAACAAGGAGGTGGCGGTCGTGCCGGTCTTGGTATTACTACCAGTATTGGTGATACGCTAACGTTAAAGGATAGAATTTCTCATCATCTAACTACTGGTTTGTCTACCGTAGAAGTAGCATCAAAAAATGTATCGAAATTAAATGACGAGTTTAAAAAGTTTTACCTGAATAAAAATTTCAAATACAAAAGTTATGTATTGAATGGTAACCCAGATAAATTAGAGGTTTTAGCAAGTTTATTAGACAAACATGAAATAAAATACCAAGCTGGCACCAATAGTACGGTTAAAGGGTACAGCTATACAACTGGCAAAACAGGATCGTTAAAAAGCACCAACCAAAGTTTAGTAATTTCATCAAATCAACCGAAAAGCACTTTGGTAAAGGTATTGTTCGAACCTATGGCAAAACTAAGCGATTCTGTTACTTATGACATTACTGCATGGTCTTTACCTTATGCCTACGGATTAGATGCTATTGCCAGTGAAAGTAATTTTAACGGTTCTTCTGCTGCACCTAAAAAGCCTGAGCTTAAAAATATAGATGCAAACAAGTATGCTTATTTGGCGGACTGGAATAGTATGAAAGACGCTCAATTTTTGGCTGAATTATTACGCAATAAAGTACGTGTGCGTTATGCGCACAAGCCTTTTACATTAGATGGTATTTCTCATGAGCGCGGTACATTGATTATTACGAAAAGTGATAATAAGCAGTTGAAGAATTTTAATGATATTTTAAATACGGCTTCTGTTAACCATTCTAAAGAATTAATATCTACCAATACTGGCTTTGTAGAAAGCGGTAAAGATTTTGGCTCGGGTTATGTTGACGTTATTCAGAATTTGAATATTGCCGTACTTTCTGGAGAGCCTACTTCTACCCTTCGCTTTGGAGAAATATGGAACTTTTTTGAACAACAATTAGACTACCCTATTTCTGTATTGGATGAGGATTATTTTGCACGCGTAGATCTTGCCAAATACGATATTTTAATTTTACCTGATGGTAGAGGTTACAATAGCTTTTTAACCACCTACAACAAAGAGAAAATTAAAGACTGGGTAAAACGTGGTGGAAAATTAATTGCCATGGGTGGCGCTATTGATGGTATTACAGCTTCTGACAAAGACTTTGCCCTCAAAGAAAAAGAAATCAAAAAAGACTCTTCAAATACCATTGAATCTTTTGAAATTTCAGAAAGAGAACAAATAAAATCTGCCATTACAGGAGCTATTTTTAAAGCAACGGTTGATAACACAAATCCTTTGGCATATGGCTACAGCGATACTTATTTCACCCTTAAACTTGGCTCAAGTTCTTACAAGTATTTAGAAAATGGTAGTGCAGTGTATTTAAGCAAAGGCAACAATGTACCCGTATCTGGATTCGCAGGTAGCGAGGCAAAGAAAAAAATTGCCGAAACCTTAATTTTCGGTACCGAAGAAATGGGGCGAGGACAAGTAATATACATGGTAGACAATCCGCTATTTAGAGGTTTTTGGGAAAATGGAAAACTATTTTTCGCTAACGCTTTATTCATGGTTAACTAGAAAACAGTATGAAAGAATATAAAGTTGAAACCCTGATTTTCTATTCAAAACTAACTTTTGACAGAAACCATTTAGCGAAGTCATCAAATAAAGCAATTCAAGATAAATTAAACGAATATGCTAAAAATGGCTGGCGTTTGGTATCTACAGATACTACCGAATTCGGCATGGCTATGTATATTTATCTGTATTTTGAAAAATAAATATCCTCGGGACAAGACCGTTAGGCATTGAATTATAAATTTAATTGAGATTTAGACGCAAGCTTCAGAGCATTTAAATCTCGTTTATCTAGTAAAATCATATTATTTAGATATCCCTGAAACAGTTAAATTCGTTTCAGGGATATTTTATTTCATAGCTACACCAACCTTTCCCCAACATATTTGCATCTTTTGCGTTTAAATTAGAAGACCCTAACCTTTTTGGTTAAAAACCACCACCAATGCCAAACAATCAAGATCAAATAAATAACCTTATGCATAAGTTAGAACTGCTTTTAAAAAAGCAGCAAGACTTTAATATTGAGGTAAATGAAATTCGCAGAGATATTCAAATTCTCAGAAATACTCAGGCGATAAAATTCAACGAAGAGACTGCCAATCAAACAACTAAACCTCAAGAAGTAAGTATTGAAAAAGAGGCTATAGTAATAGATAGAGCCGTAGAAATTGAAACTCCTGCTCCTACTCCTATAGAATTTACTGCTATTCAAGAAGAACCTAAAACGATTTCTGAAAAGAAAATAAAATTACCAAAAGGCAAATCTAATCTTGAGAAATTTATTGGTGAGAATCTTATCAATAAAATAGGGATACTTATTACCGTAATCGGGGTTGGAATTGGCGCAAAATACTCTATCGAAAATAATTTAATTAGTCCGTTAACCAGAATTATACTTGGGTATTTGGTAGGTATTGGCCTATTAGGATTCGGATTTAAGCTAAAAGCAAAATACGTAAGTTATAGCGCTGTTCTAGTAAGTGGTGCTTTAGCTATTCTTTATTTCTTAACCTACATCGCTTATGACCTTTACGGGTTATTTCCGCAGATGGTAGCATTTGGTATTATGCTTTTATTTACCGTTTTTGGGGTGGTAGCCGCACTCAGCTACAACAAGCAGATTATTGCTCATATTGGTCTAGTAGGGGCTTACGCCGTACCTTTTCTTTTAAGTAATGATTCTGGTAATGTTACTGCACTATTTAGTTATATCGCCTTAATTAATATTGGCCTCTTAGTTATTTCATTTAAAAAATATTGGAAGGCCCTCTACTACGTAGCCTTTGCATTCACCTGGCTTATTTATGGATCTTGGTATGCATTCTCTAGCTACGATGAAGATTTCTCTATAGGTTTTGGCTTTTTAGCGCTATTCTTCACATTGTTTTATTCTACGTTTTTAGCGTTTAAATTAATAAAATCTGAAAAATTTCAAGTTGCAGATATTATTTTGATCATGCTGAATTCGTTCATATTTTACGGCTTTGGTATTGCCTGGCTCTATGATTATGAAGGAGGACAGTTTTATTTAGGTTTATTCACCTTATTGAATGCACTTATACACTTTGTGATAACGGTAATTATATTCAAAAGAAAACTAGCTGATCGTAAGTTATTCTTCTTAACCTCTGGGTTTGTACTTACATTTATTACCATAGCTGTACCTGTTCAATTAGACGGTAATTGGGTAACGCTATTTTGGGCTTTCGAAGCCGCTCTACTATTTTGGATCGGTCGTACTAAAAAAGTTAAATTCTATGAATACCTTTCTTATATATTGGTTGCGCTAGCGTTCTTAAGTTTAACAATGGATTGGGCAGCAAGGTACTCTTATATGAATACCGCAGATGAATGGAGCTTATTATTAAACACCACATTTTTGACTTCGATTCTTTGTGTTGCTGTCTTCGGATTCATGACTTGGATTCAAACAAAATTCAACACTGACAAACCGTCAATAGTTCAACAGATAATGACATTTGGTATTCCTGCTTTACTTGTGGGTACACTCTACTTTGCCTTCTATCTTGAAATTGAACAGTATTGGAACAATGCCTTTCAGTTATCTAAAATAGAGATATCAAGTACTTCTAGTGATTACCCAGAATATAATTATAACCTTAAAGATTTTGAAGCTATTTGGTTAATTCTATACACCATGTTTTTTATAAGCGTTCTAAGTTTCATAAATATCATCAAAATTAAAAACAAGATATTAGGAATTGTAGCCCTAGGCTCTGCCCTTTTAATAACTTTATTGTTCCTTACAAACGGACTTTACACCTTAAGTGAGTTACGTGAAAATTACATTACCCAAGAGCTTACTGAATTTTATAATATAGGAGCATATAATATTTACATACGCTATATTTCATTTGCATTTCTTGCATTTCTACTATTCTCCATTTACAAATTAGCACAGCAAAAATATCTAAAGTTCAATTACAAAATTCCGTTTGAAATTCTAATGCATACCGCAATTATATGGGTAACAAGTAGTGAATTGCTAAATTGGATGGATATGTCTGGGTCTGAACAATCTTATAAATTAGGACTTAGTATTCTTTGGGGATTCTATGCTTTACTACTTATCGCTTTGGGTATTTGGAAAAAGAAAAAATACCTGCGTATCGGTGCTATTATACTATTCTCCATCACGTTAATTAAGTTATTCTTCTATGACATTTCATCGTTGAATACCATTTCTAAGACAATCGTTTTTGTATCATTGGGAGTCTTATTATTGATTATTTCATTTCTTTACAACAAATACAAACACATTATTACAGATGAAACTAAACCATAGTTTTCTAACCATAATTGCCTTTCTGAGCATTTCATTTTGTTTCGGACAAATGGATTCCTACTCTAAAAAAATTGAGTTAAAAGGAATTGATAGTCTTTGGCACACTATTGAATTACCAAATATAGTTTTTGAAGATATTAATACCAACATAAGCGATATTCGTGTATATGGGGTTACCGCTACCGATACTATTGAAGCGCCATACCTTCATAAAGTTTCTAAAGCTGAAAATTCGAATTCAGAGATATCTTTCAACCTTATAAATAGCGTCAATAATTCTAAAGGTTATTTCTACACCTATGAGCTACCCCAGAAAGAAACTATTAACGAGATTCTACTAAACATAGAAGATCCTAATTTTAATTGGGAAATTACACTTGAGGGTAGTCAACATCAGAAACAATGGTTTACTATTCTAGAAGACTATCGTATTTTATCTATTAATAATGACCAGACCAATTATTCGTTTACCACATTAAAGTTTTCAGATGCTAGCTTTAGATATTACAGAGTATTAATAAAGAGTAAAGAAAAACCAAGCTTAACATCTGTAAATATTTCAAAAAAAGCAAAAAAACCTGCCGAATATCGCGATTACGATGTGCAATCTTTTAACGTTTCTCAAGAGGATAAAAAGACAATTATAGATATCGATTTAAAAAACCGTGTACCTCTAAATTTACTAGAGCTGACCGTTGATGATAAAATAGATTACTATAGGTCAATTTCTATTCAATATTTAGTTGATAGTGTAAAAACTGAAAAAGGTTATTATCACAATTACAGTCCTTTAGCTACAAAAACTCTTTCTTCAATGGAAGATAATAGTTTTCAATTACCTAGTACGTTAGCACAAAAACTCCGCGTTATTATTTTAAATAATGACAATCAGCCTTTAAAAGTATCTAATGTAAAACTTAAAGGATATCTGCATACATTGACCACACGTTTTACAGAACCGGCTACCTATTTTCTAGTTTACGGCAAGCCGTATGACAATTTCCCCAATTACGACATATCAAAAACTACGGTTTCTTTACCAAAGAATATTACAAAACTAGATTTTGGTAGCGTAGTAGAAATACCTAAACCAGAAATTGAGACAATCAATCCTATTTTCGAAAACAAATGGTGGTTGTGGGTAATTATTGGTGTGGTAATCTTATTATTAGGGTATTTCACTATTGGGATGATGAAGAAGGAACTTTAGTTCAAAAATACTTCCTAACTAAAAGGCTTCATTTTAGGAAATGAAGCCCTTTTTTTCAAAAAACATTACACCCAAAGAAATAAAACCTTCATGAAATTTCATCGTAAGTAGTCTGATGAAAAATTATATTCTAATTCTTTTCCTATTACCAACGGTTCTTTTAAGTCAAAAAATAGACAATCTTGCATCCTTCAGAGATATGCGCAGTGAAAGCTATTTCCGATTTAATTATGACAATGATTTCTTCGCTGCATCAGATAAAAATTACACGCAAGGCTATAGTTTTGAATATGCGAATCAGAGCTTAGCCAAGAATCCGGCACACTCTCTATTCATTAAACCAAAGACCAGTTACTTCACTTACGGATTGGCATTAGAGCATATAGGATATACGCCTAGCGATTTTGTTAGTCCCGATATTCAAATTGATGATAGACCCTTTGCTGCTGCTATATATATTAAGAGTTTTGTAATTGCAATAGATACCATTTCTAAATCAAGATTATCTCAATCATTAAGTCTGGGGATTATTGGTCCCGGTGCATTTGGCAAAGAAATGCAAACAGCTATTCATAAACTTATCGAAAACAAAACTCCCGGTGGCTGGGACAATCAAATTCAGAACGATCTTGTACTGAACTATAAAATGGGCTACGAGAAGCAAGTCTTCAATTTTAAAGACATAGCTAATTTACAGATCATAGCGTCATTGCAACTGGGAACACTCTTTACAAATGCATCTGTCGGATTTAATGCTACTGTCGGACTAATAGATCATCCGTTTTCTAGAAATGGTACACATTCGAAGTTTAAATTTTATGCTTTTGCACAGCCCACAGTTAATGTAGTTGGTTTTGATGCCACCTTGCAAGGCGGCATTTTCACCAATGACAATCCTTATATCATTTCTTCGAAAAATATAGAAAGGTTAACCGCACAAATCGACTACGGACTCATACTCAAATACAGGAAACTGTATTTAGAATATGCCAGAACAACAATAACCAAAGAATTCACCTCTGGTAATACAGCCAATTGGGGCGGTTTTAAAGCAGGCTTTCTATTTAATTAGGATACAACAGGTTCACCATAAAGGTCAAAGTCAGCCGCTTCAGTGATCTTAATATTCACAAACTCACCTTGCTTCACATAATGCTTAGCTGCATCTATTAAAACCTCGTTATCAACATCTGGAGAATCAAATTCTGTTCTTCCAATAAAGTAGTTACCTTCCTTACGATCTATAATACAACGAAAAGTCTCCCCTACTTTCTTCTGGTTCAATTCCCAAGAAATTTGAGATTGAATTTCCATGATGATGTTAGCACGCTCTTGTTTCACCTCTTCTGGCACATCGTCTTCTAATGAAAACGCATGTGTATTTTCTTCATGACTGTATGTAAAGCAACCTAAGCGCTCAAAACGCATAGCAACTACCCAGTTTTTAAGAATCTCGAAATCTTCTTCAGTTTCACCAGGGTAACCAACAATCAAAGTGGTTCTAATCGTCATTTCTGGTACTGCAGCTCTAAACTCCTTAAGTAGTTTCGTGGTTTTAGCTTCTGTAGTACCACGACGCATACTTTTAAGAATACGGTCAGATATATGCTGTAACGGAATATCTAAATAGTTACAAACCTTTGGTTCTCTATTCATTACATCTAGCACATCCATCGGAAAACCAGCCGGAAATGCATAATGTAAACGTATCCACTCTATTCCTTCAACCTTTACCAAAGCTTCTAAAAGTTCGGCAAGATTTCTTTTCTTATAAAGATCTAATCCGTAATACGTTAAATCTTGAGCAATCAATATTAATTCTTTAACTCCTTTTGCAGCTAATTTTTCAGCTTCGGTCACCAAATCTTCAATCGGTGTACTTTTATGCTTACCTCGCATTAAAGGAATTGCGCAAAATGAACAAGGTCTATCACAACCTTCAGCAATTTTTAAATACGCATAGTTTTTAGGTGTAGTCGTTAAACGCTCACCTATTAACTCGTGTTTATAATCTGCTCCTAGTGCTTTCAATAAACCTGGCAACTCACTGGTACCAAAGTATTCGTCCACATTCGGAATCTCTTTCTGCAAATCTGGCTTGTATCGCTCACTTAAGCAACCAGTAACAAAAACTTTATCTACAGCACCAGCTTCTTTCTTTTGAACATATTCTAAAATGGTATTAACACTTTCTTCTTTTGCATTAGCAATAAAGCCACAAGTGTTAATTACTACTATGTTTCCTTCTTCTTCATGCACAACTTCTTTGTTGTTAGCCTTTAACTGGCCCATGAGTACTTCAGAATCATAAACATTCTTTGAACAACCTAGTGTTACTACGTTGATTTTGTTCTTCTTAAGGGTTTTTGTCCTCATAATTTAAATTGGGGTGCAAAAATACGATTTGGGTATTTAAAAACGTTAGATATGGACAAATTTACTTGTAATCTTTATTTGATTACAGTTTGTCAATACCCAAATCTTAAATTAACCATGAAATTCTCCCAATATTTCAGGCTACTTGCCCTATCAATTATTTTGGCTTCGTGCTCAAGTGATTCTGAACCTACTTCAGAAACTGGCAAAAGTGGCATACCACCAGAGGTAACACCAATACCGACCGAAACTTATTTTCCTCCAATTTCTAGAGCCAATGAGTGGGAAACCATATCTATGGAAACATTAGGTTGGAACGAAGACCAAGTAAGCAACTTATATTTCTTTTTAGAAAATAATAATACCGATGCTTTCATCATCCTGAAGGATGGTAGAATAGTAATCGAAAAATATTTTGGCGATTTTAAATCTGATGATAATCATGCCTGGAATTCTGCTGGAAAAAATTTAACTGCAATGCTTACTGGTATTGCGCAAGAAGAAGAATTTCTCAAAATTACAGATTCTACATCTACTTATTTAGGTGAAGGCTGGTCAAACATGCCTTTAGAACAAGAATTGAATATTACCATAAAAAATCAATTGACCATGACTACTGGTCTAGATTACACAGTTGATGATATTTTTTGCACCGATTTAGAATGCCTTTCATATTTAAATGACCCTAGTACTTTTTGGTATTATCATAATGCACCTTACACGTTATTAGATGATGTCATTGCTAACGCTACCGACACTGATTTTAACTCTTATTTTTCTGAAAAAATTAAAGAGCCTATTGGCATGCAAGGCTTATTTATTAAAGTAGGTTACAATAATATATTCTTTAGTTCTGCGAGAAGTATGGCACGTTTTGGAATTTTAAACTTGAACCAAGGTAATTGGGACGGGACCTCTATTCTTTCTGATCAGAGTTATTTTAATGCGATGACAAATAGTTCTCAAGATTTAAACCTTTCATACGGATATCTATATTGGTTAAATGGTAAAAGTAGTTTTAGACTACCAAGCACTGTAGAAGAGTTTACGGGCAGCTTAATACCCAATGCACCTGCAGATATGTATGCAGGCTTAGGTTTAAATGACCAGAAACTATATATGGTACCAAGCTTAGATTTGGTAGTTGTACGATTAGGTGGTGCTAGTAACGAAGAACTTTTAGGTCCTTCTAATTTTGATAATGAATTATGGGAGCTGATCAATGCCATCATCGAGTAGTTTTCTATCTATTTAAACATATCTTATAACCATAGCCTACACTTAGCAAATAAGTATCCTTACTTTTGCATAAAATTGCAAGATGGATTTTAAAAGCATTGCCGAAAAAAGATATACGACCAAAAAGTTTGATGCGTCTAAGAAAATTTCTGAATCGCAAATCGAAGATCTAAAGCAAATTTTAAAACTAAGTCCGTCTTCTATTAATAGTCAGCCATGGTTATTCTCGTTTGTTTCTAATAAAGAAACAAAAGACGCCTTGGCAGATGCCTCATTCTTCAATGCTCCAAAAATTAAAGATGCAAGTCACCTTATAGTTTTTAGTGTTCAAAATAATCTTGAAGAATTTGAACGTCATGTTGAGAATAATTTAGCCGAAGGTTCCGTTAATTTTTATAAGCAATTTGTAAAGGAGCAACCTAAAGAAAAGACAATTAACTGGCTTTCTCAACAAGTATATATTACCCTAGGATTCTTTTTAGCAGCTTGTGCAACTATGAAAATAGATTCTACACCTATGGAAGGTATAGAACCTGATAAGTATAAGGATATTCTAAAAATCAAAGATCACAAAGTCCTATTTTCCGTAGCAATTGGGTATCGTGACGCAGAGGATGGTAATCAGCCAGAAATAATAGGCAAATCTAGACTGTCTACCGATGAAGTAATTCAATCTATTGATTAACTAAGTAATTTATTAAACTTCTTTAGCCAATTCAAATATTGTAATTTCTGGTCTTACGTTAAAACGCACTTGACGCAAACAACCTAAGGCACTATTGATATAGAGCGTTCTACCATCTTTTAAATCTTTTATACCGGCATCGTAATTTTTATTTTTTACTGGTAATATTAATGCAGGCAGAAAAGGTGGTTTTACTTGTCCGCCATGGGTATGACCAGAGAGTATCCAACCTTTAAAATTATTCCAGACAGGCAGATCGCATACATCCGGATTGTGACATAGGGTAATATTTGCTTTATCAGGATTATATTTTGCCGTAGCTTTTTCAGGATAAAAATTACTACCCCAAAAATCATCCATCCCCAAAAAATTGAGTCCGTTAATTTCCACGGCATCATTTCGTAACATGGTCACCCCTACATCTTCTAAACTCTTCGTGATTTTTTGTGCGACATCATCTTCCACAAAATCAATTCCATAGTCATGATTACCCAATATACCAATGGTACCCAAAGCGCCTTTAACCACAAATTTTAACACCTCTTGTAATTGGCTTATTTGCTCATTGTTTTCATAGGTAACATAGTCGCCGGTATACACCACAAAATCAGGATTCAATTCTTGAGCTTCTTTAAATGAATCTATGATGTATTGATAATCAAAAGAATTGCCAATATGTACATCACTTATTTGCATTACCGTTTTACCAACAAGTGAATTTGGTAAGTTCTTCAAAGGCATTTTCACATATACAAACTGCATCCAAAAAGGTTCTATTTGCCAACTGTACAATCCTGTCACCAAACCTAACCCAGCTACCCACTTAAAAGTCTTTTTGACAAAGCTTCGTCTTTTCATCTTAAGTAATCAAATTTAGTTTTGGTAGTCTTTAGGCATCACTCGTCTATGAAAATTATCTTCATATGATTTCCCTATTCTCAATAAATATGCCTCTGAAAACTGTTTCCCTATAAAGGTTAAACTTATAGGCTCACCAGATGCTTTATACCCCATAGGTATTGTCAAAGCAGGATATTTAGCTACTGCAGCATAACCAGCGTGGTAATTATTAATAGATAAAACAGCATCTAGTTTGTACTTATCCATCGCTGTATCGAAGAAAATGCGTCCATTTTTTTCAAGATTAGCTTTTATTTCTTCTAACTCAGTAGTTGTGGTAGTATCTGATAATATGCCTTCAAACAATGCTTGCCCGTAAGGAATTCTAACCAACGAATCCGCATTATTAAATATCACCGCATCAGCAATCGAAGTAATTTTAACTAATTCAGGATTGGTTTTTTCTTTTATATACGCCTTTAAATCATTCCGCATATCAATATTGAGGATACTCAAAAAACCATTCATAGCAAACTCTGGTGGTGTAAACTCAATTATTGTTGCGCCAGCTTCTTTTAAATCTTCAATGGTCTGTTGGTAAATACTATCGGTCTCCATCAGCTCTTTAATAGCACCCAATCTCATTTCTGAAAAAGGTATTGGATGTAAGCCTGCAGATAAAACTCCCAGAAAATTATCTTCTACAGATGCAGGATCTGACTCATCATAACCAAACATTGCAGATAGCAAAATAGCATTGTCCTTTACATTTTTAGTCATGGGTCCTGGGGTATCCAAGGTACTTGAAATAGGTACAATGCCAGACCTACTTAATAAACCTATCGTCGGTTTTAAACCTACCACAGAGTTCTGACTACTAGGTGATAAAATAGAACCAGAAGTTTCTGTACCTACCGCAGCAACAGCATAATTCGCAGCAACTGCCGTACCACTACCAGAACTTGAACCGCCTGTTTCAAAGACTCTTCTCCCATACGGGTTAAGAGTTTGACCACCATAAGCACTATACCCTACCGGGCAACCTGAACATAAAAAATATGCCCATTCACTTAAGTTGACCTTACCTAAAATTAAAGCTCCATTCTTTTTCAATTGCTGAACTATAAACGAATCCTCAACTTCATTATCCATAAGCGCAATTGAACCTGCAGTAGTTTTCATGCCCAAGGTATTAATGTTGTCTTTTAACAAAATAGGCATACCATAAATTGGATGTTGCATTTGAGCTGCTATTCCCTTTTCATTTTGCCTATCTAATTCTCGAGCTTGCTCAACCACGTCTTTATTTAGAGCTATTATGGTATTTAAAGTTGTCTCATTATTCAACTCATACTTATAAATGCGATATAAATAAAACAATACCAAATTTTCATACGCTAGCCTACCTTCTTTGATATGATTTCGAATAACAAAAATATCTTGCTCCAAAATCATAGGAAGCATCTCTTTATATGCTGCCTCTGTTAGCTTAGAAACTTCTTCATACAAAGGGGTAAATACATCATTTTTATCTAGCACCTTAGATTGAATTAGCTTGTACTGCATGCGACCATTTTCGTGATCTACATTCCCAGCTACTTCTATAGAATCATTATAGGGCTTCCAAAGAATTACTTCCTCTTTCTTAGCCTCTTGTTCGTTTTTACAGGCACTCAACAAAATTATGACTAATAATAAAAAATGCTTTTTCATACTTTTATTTATTTGTTGATTGAAGAGTTTTCCATCTGCGGATATCATTTTGGTTTAAACGAACAAATTCATCTTTACCTTCCTTTTCAGCTAGAACAATAGAAATGCTAGATGCTTTTATTGCTGCTTCATATTTTTTTAAATCTGCCAAAATCAAAGAACGTACTCTATGAAAGTAATAGGTATCTCCGCCCATACTAATAGCCTTATCGACATAACCGAGGGATTTTATAGTTTCTAATCCCTGTTCTTGATAATACCTTGCAATTTCATAATAGGTTTGTGCCGTGGGGGTATTTAATAATTCAGCATAAATCTGCTCTTGAAAAATAGATTTTGTATCAAATTGAATGGGGATTGAAACTTCTGTACTTCCCCAATTCCACTTCATCAAAGCTCCGTTGTGATTAATATCATCAAATGAAATCAGAAAAGTCTCTTGAAAATCTTGTTTTTGAATCGGTATAACAGGAATACGTAATGCATCTTCTTCTGCATTATACTTAAGTCGACCATCACCCCAATGCGAAATATTCTTATGAAAAACTATTTGCCACTCGTTTTCTTCAGGAAAAGCGTACAAGGCATAAGTACCTTTAACAAGCTTTTGACCTTCAATAAAAACATCTGTGCTGAAAGTGATTTTGGTAGATTCATTAGCACCTACACGCCAAATACGACCAAAAGGTACCAAACTAGATTCCCCATTTGATTTATTACCAAACAAAACTCGACCCTTAGCAGATGGTCTTGAGTATGCTATGGTAATTTTTGAGAATCCGACTTCTTGCTCAATCTTAGAAAACGGACTAGCTTTTGGGTGATTCATTTGCCCCCAACTCAGATTACATAATAAAAGAGGAAGTATGAACCAGGTGTATCTCAATTTTAAATTTTAAAGAATGAATCTACGAACTCATGCTTATTAAATGCTTGTAAATCTTCAATACCTTCACCTATACCAATATACTTTACCGGTATTTTAAATTGATCAGATATACCTATAACTACGCCACCTTTTGCAGTACCATCTAATTTGGTGATTGCCAAAGCTGTAACTTCTGTAGCTTTCGTAAATTGTTTTGCTTGCTCAAATGCATTTTGCCCAGTAGAACCATCTAACACCAACAATACTTCATGCGGAGTATCGGCAACCACTTTTTGCATTACGCGTTTTACCTTGGTCAGCTCATTCATTAAGTTCACCTTGTTATGTAATCTACCAGCTGTGTCAATAATTACCACATCGGCATCTTGGGTAACGGCAGAACTCAAAGTATCAAAGGCAACAGAAGCAGGATCACTACCCATTTGCTGCTTTACTATAGGTACATCTACACGATCAGCCCATACCTGTAATTGATCTATCGCCGCAGCCCTAAAAGTATCGGCTGCACCAAGAACTACTTTTAAACCTTGATTTTTAAAACGATAAGCCAACTTACCAATAGTTGTAGTCTTACCAACACCATTTACGCCAACAACCATAATTACATATGGCTTTTTATCTTTTGGTATTTGAATATCGCCAGTGTCGCTATCGTTGGTCTCTGAAAGTAGACCAGCAATTTCAGCTCTTAAAATAGAATTAAGCTCATCTGTACCTACATACTTATCGCGAGCAACTCTTGCTTCTATTCTTTGTATAATCTTTAAGGTAGTATCTACACCAACATCTGAAGAAACCAATACTTCTTCAAGATTATCTAAAACGTCATCATCTACTTTAGACTTACCAGCAACCGCTTTAGCTAACTTCGAAAAGAAGCTGGTTTTAGTTTTTTCCAAACCTTTATCTAAGGTTTCTTTTTTCTGAGAAGAAAATATTTTTTTAAATAAGCTCATTGTTTATCCTATGGTTAGTCAAATATAAAAAATTAAAAAGCCCCTTTCGTATGAAAGGGGCTCAATAACTACTAAAAGTTATATTTCTTATTTCTTGGCAATCCAAGCATCAACCATTTCTGGTGCCATTACTTGCTCTACAAAAACGTAAGCACCTGATTTTGGTGACTTAACCATTTTTATAGCTTTTGTCAATCTTTTAGAACTTGTCTGTAAACTTGCTACGGTCTTCTTAGCCATGTCTTATGTTTTTAGTGATTCTCTTTTAAAAAAAAGAATCTATTTAATTTCTTTATGAAGGGTCATTCTCTTAAGAATAGGATTGAATTTTTTAATTTCCAATCTCTCAGGAGTGTTCTTCTTATTTTTTGTTGTGATATATCTTGAAGTACCTGGTTGACCAGATTCTTTATGCTCTGTGCATTCTAATATAACTTGTATTCTATTACCTTTCTTTGCCATCTTAATGCTCTATTTTCCAGATTACTTAATAACGAATCCTTTTGCTTTTGCTTCTTTCAAAACAGCAGATATTCCTTTTTTATTGATACTCTTTAAAGCTCTTGTAGAAACTTTAATAGTAATCCAACGGTCTTCTTCAGGAATGTAGAAACGCTTTTTAGATAGATTTACATCAAATCTTCTTCTCGTTTTATTAATTGAAAACGAAACATTGTTTCCAAACATCGCCTTCTTCCCCGTAATTTCACATACTTTTGACATCGTGCTGACTTTTTCTTTTAAACAGGGTGCAAATTTATATCTTTTTTATCGTTCCAACAACAATAAAGATCACATTTTTAAAATTTCTTTTTGAAGAAGCTCAAAAGCCTTATTTACAGACTTTTCCACAACCCTCTCGCGAGTGCTTCCCATTTTAAATTCTTGTACAAATTTCGACTTCGGTCCATCGATCGCTATAAACACCGTTCCAACCTCCGCATTTGAATCTCCTTTTGTTGGTCCTGCATTACCTGTAGTGGCTATTGCAAAATCGGTTTTCATCAATTCTTTTGCTCCTTTTGCCATTGAAGTTGCAACTTCTGCGCTAACCACAGAATGTTTATCTACTAATTCTTTAGGCACCTTTAGTACATTTATTTTAGCCTCTGTAGCATAACTGACCACAGCACCTTTAAAATAATTAGACGCTCCTGGGATTGAAGTAATTTTCTCTGCAATTTTACCTCCCGTAAAACTTTCTGCCGTAGACAAAGTTAATTTTTTACCTGTCAACAATTTAGCTACAGTCTCTTCTAAGCTTTCATCATCTTCGAGCCCAAATACAACATCGTTGATTAACGGATATAATTTATCGCATTCCGCATCCATTGCAGCTGCCAATTCATCATAATCAGCCGCTTTACCAGACAATCGCAACCTCACCTTACCCAAATTAGGTAAATAGGCCAATTTAATGTTAGAAGGCAGATTATCTTCCCACGCTTCAATACGCTTGGCAAGTGCACTTTCTCCTACACCGTAGGTAACTATTGTTCTATGGATTATATGAGGTCTTTTATAATAAGCTGCCAATGCAGGAATCACAGATTCTGTCATTAGATGCTTCATTTCAAAAGGTACACCAGGCATTGAGATGAATGTTACTTCATTCTCCCTGATTAACATACCAGGGGCAGTACCATTGGCATTATGCAAAACTTCTGCCCTACTCGGTACCAAAGCTTGCATTCTATTAATATCTGATATTGGAGTATTGCTAATATATTTTGCAAATAACTCTTCTACATGCGCCAATACTTCGGCATTCTCAACAAGCTCATCATTAAAGAACTCACATAGGGTATGTTTGGTAATATCATCTTTTGTAGGACCTAGACCGCCTGTAATAATAACCACATCTACTCGTTCTGAAGCATCTTTAAAAGCCTTCAGTAAATGTGTACGTTCATCTTGTATAGAGGTAATCTGATAAACTGAAATACCTATTTTGTTCAGTTCTTTACCAATAAATGCGGAATTCGTATCAATGATTTGACCGATGAGAATTTCATCGCCAATTGTAATAATTTCAGCAAGCATTATAACTGGAAATCATTTTTTAATTCTGCCACAACCTGATTAATATCGGTCTTCAGCATTGGAAATCTCTTCTCTATCTCTGCCATATTAGCTTCTTGCTTACCTAAGGTTTCTAACTCTAAAGCTATAGCACGTGTTTGCTCCATTCCAAGCAAATCTACGTTTGGCTTTATTTTATGCGCAAGTTTGTACACTTGATCATGGTTTTTCTCTTGAAGCGCTATTTCTAAAGCTTCTAAATCTTCAGGTACTTCTTCCAAAAAAACAGCAATAACAGAATTTATAAAATCCTGATCCCCCTCTGCCATCTCGTTAATCTTATCCAGGTTATAAATCATCACTTAATTTTTAAGGTAAAAAGCTCTTTGTCTTCCAAACTACCCGTAAGATAGTCATTTGGACTTATTTTCCCAACACCGGCAGGTGTTCCAGTAAAAATAATGTCTCCTTTTTTCAACATAAAGAACGTTGAAACATAAGCAATTATTTCATCTATCTTCCAAAGCATAAAACCGGTATTGCCTTCTTGCACAATCTTGTCATTCTTTAACAACCTAAAATTAAGATCATTAATGTCTTTAAAATCAGTTTTTGGAAGCCACTCTCCTATCACGGCAGCACCATCAAATCCTTTGGCCTTTTCCCACGGAAGCCCCTTTTCTTTTAATTTAGATTGCAAATCTCTTGCTGTAAAATCTATACCCAATCCTATCTCATCATAATAAGTAGGCGCGAATTCTTCACTAATATGTTTACCTACTTTCTTGATTTTCACCAAAACCTCCACTTCATAATGCACGTCATTTGAAAATTCTGGAATATAAAAATCTTGTTGTTTTGGTAATACTGATGAATCTGGTTTTATAAAAACTACCGGCTCTTCTGGTCTTTCGTTCTTAAGCTCATCAATATGTGCAGTATAATTTCTGCCGATACATATAATCTTCATATTACCTTATTTTTTCTTAGACAATTTAAGACTGATCGCTGGTATCAGATTTTCATTATTACCTGGCGCTTTTATTGCAAAATCTGTCCATTCGCCCATACCATAAACCATAGTCTTAAAATTTTGATTCTTTTGATAAACAGCAGCAAATGTAGGCGCAAAACGATCTTCTACTACTTTCTTATTTGTAATAGGATGCTTATACGTATTCGTATACCAGTTATAAGGAAGAAAAATCCATTCTAATCCAATATACACACCTTCATCTGGCATTCTTATACCCATACTTGAAAGATCTATAGATACGTAATCTTCGTTTTTAGAACTCTCTAAAACGATACTCTTACGCATTAAATCATGATTAGGTTTTTTGGTTTTCTTATCAACATCATATATTCGAAGTCTAAATTTTGACGAAGCTCTTTTGAACTTGCTATTCTGCTGAACATGAATAGTAATTTTCTGTAAATACTTTTTAGCAGCGCCTATATTTGGAAAATATAATGCCAATACCCAAGGGGTCTCCGCAGAAGAAAATCCGCTTTTAATACTATATGAACTCACAGGATTTAATACCTGTGAATCTCCCAAGCTTTGAGAAACCACAACCTCTTCAAGCTCAAAGGTTTCTTCTTTCATGTAAATTTTCTTCTTTTCTGAAATTACCCTTGCAGACATTATGGTGTCTTTGAAACCTAAGGCTGAAATATGTACTTCTCGTTCCAAATACGACTCAGGTACATCTATATAAAAATATCCTTCTTCGTCACTAGAGGTTCCTTTAAGAGTTTTTAGAAAACTAATATTGGCATATGGCACAGCAGTTTTTGTTTTGTCATCATATACATGACCTTCAACCAAAACTTCTTGAGCATGACCAACACCCATTATCAATAGAAATAGTACTAAACAAATTCTCATTTTAACCTAATTTATTATTGAGTTTGCTCAGTTTAATTTGAGTAAGAATCTTTTTTGTGTACAATGGAAAATCAGCATTTAACATCCAACCAAAATACCCCGGTTCTTTTTCTAAAACGGCATGTACTTTTTTGCCTTTATGCTTACCAAAAGAAAAAACTTCTTCTCCTTCTTCATCCATAGCTATAAAGCCAGCGAAATCTACAGATTGCTTTCTTCTTGAGAATTCAGATAGTTTTTTGATATTATTTTCAAGATCAGGATACCTATCTAATTGAGAAAGCAGCACCTCATACGTAGCATTGGTATCTGCCGCAGCACTATGGGCATCTAAAAGGTCTTTATCGCAATAGAATTTATAAGCTGCATCTAACGTACGTTTTTCCATCTTATGAAAAATAGTCTGCACATCTACAGACACCGTATTTTTCATATCAAAATCTATATCTGCGCGCAATAATTCTTCTGCTAATAAAGGAATATCAAATCGGTCAGAATTGAATCCGCCTAAATCGCTATCCTTTATAATCTTATAAATTTCTTTTGAGAGTTCTTTGAAAGTTGGTTCGTTAGCAACCTTTTCATTAGTAATACCATGAACGGCAATTACCTCTTCTGGTATTTCCATTTCAGGATTAACCAACCATGTTTTACTCTCTTTATTACCGTTAGGGTAAACTTTTAATATCGCGATTTCTACAATACGATCTTTTGCCACATTGATCCCAGTTGTCTCTAAATCAAAGAAGCAAATAGGTCTGGTAAGCTTTAATTCCATAAGTGTTCAACTTTTAACAAAGATACCCTTTCGTTTTTTAGACACATAAAATTACCCTTGATAATTTTTCACTGTGAAATATAAAAACTTAAATAACTTTAAAAACCTTAACGCAACTAGCTTACCAATTCATCATTAACACATCTTCTAAACTTCTATAAAACAATATAATACACAAAAAAAAAGTCCAATAACACAAAATGTATTATTGGACTTTTTAATATTTGAATTTTATAAATCTAAACTTCTCTGTTAACGTCCCATCCTTCTAGATAGTCTGCAACAGCTTTCGCAAACATACTGCCTAAAGCACCATTAACAACCCTATGGTCATAACTGTGAGATAAGTACATTTTACTACGAATAGCAATCACATCACCTTCTGATGTTTCAATTACCGAAGGAATCTTTCTAATTGCACCAAGTGCTAAAATACCTACTTGTGGCTGATTAATTATTGGGGTTCCAAATACACTACCAAAAGTACCAACATTGGTAACCGTATACGTACCGCCTTGTACCTCATCTGGTTTTAAGGCATTGTTCCTAGAACGATTTGCCAAGTCGTTTACTACCTTAGCGATACCGGTAAGATTCAACTGGTCGGCATTTTTTATAACAGGAACTATTAGGTTACCATCTGGTAATGCAGCAGCCATACCTATATTAATATTTTTCTTTTTAATAACTGTATCGCCATCTACAGAAATATTCATCATCGGATATTTCTTTAGCGCCTTGGCAACAGCTTCCATAAATATTGGTGTGAACGTAAATTTCTCCCCTTCACTTTTGAAGAATGCATCTTTTATCTTATTACGCCACGTAACAATATTGGTTACATCCACTTCTATAAAACTTTGAACGTGTGCAGATGTCGAAATACTATCGTTCATATGCTTGGCAATCAACTTGCCCATTCTAGTCATGGGTATCACCTCATCGCCACGAGAAACCTGCATTTTAGGTTTTTCAGGTGCCGGCGTATTTGCTTTAGAAACTGGCGGCGCTGAATTTACAGCTACTGTAGGTTCTGGTTCAGCCACTTTTACAGGAGCTGCAACTGGTTGTGGCGCTTCTACCCTATCTTGAACTACTACTTTTTCTGGAGCGGCAACTTGCTGAGCAGGCTTACTAGCCCCGGTTTTAACGTAGCTTAAAATATCATCTTTAGTAACTCTACCATCTTTTCCTGTACCCGATATCGTTTCAAGCACATCAAAAGAAATACCTTCTTCTTTTGCTATGTTTTTAACTAACGGAGAATAGAAACGATCAGAGCTTCCATTTAACTGAACGGTTGAAGTTTCTGCTCTAGCATGTACCACAGCTGATTCTGCTGCAGCTACCATTTCTTCAAGTACCGGTTCTGGTTCTTCAACTACATTAGATGTATTCGAAACATCAGCTACATCTACATTACCATCAATCTGAATAATCGCTACTGTTTGCCCAACTTTGACAATATCATCTACATAAAAGCATTTTTCAATTAAAACGCCATCTACCTCACTAGGCACTTCACTATCAACCTTATCTGTAGCAATTTCAAAAATGGCTTCGTCCATTTCAATCGTATCACCTACCTCTTTTAACCATGACGTTAATGTTGCTTCTGCAACACTCTCTCCCATACGTGGTAGTTTCAATTCAAATTTTGACATATCGATAATTTAAAGCTTGTTTTGTTTATATTTTTTGCAAAAATAATAAAATAAATACCTTTTTATTGACATTTACATGAAATTCAAGAACTAATCTTGCCTCAAAGAGCCTTCAAACGGTACTCTATTCAAAATACTTCTCCCTAAAGTAACCTCATCTGCATATTCCAATTCATCACCAACGGCAATACCTCTTGCTATTGTAGAGGTTTTTACCTCCAAACCTTCTATCTGCCTGAAGATATAAAAATTGGTAGTATCACCTTCCATGGTAGAACTCAACGCAAAAATAAGCTCCTTTATTACGCCTTTTCTCACTTTATCTACCAAGGTTCCTATTTTCAAATTCTGCGGACCAATGCCTTCCATAGGAGATATTTTACCACCAAGAACATGGTACTTTCCTCTAAATTGACCTGTATTCTCAATTGCCATAACATCTCTAATATCTTCAACAACACATACCAATGCACTATCTCTTTTAGGATTGGCACATATTTCACACATTGTAGTATCTGAAATATTATGGCAATTTTCACAAAACTGTATTTTACCTCTTAAATCTACCAAAGACGTAGAAAGATTTTCTGTACGTTGTTCTGGCTGCTTTAATAAATGTAATACCAAACGTAATGCGGTACGCTTACCAATACCTGGTAATTGCGAAACTTCATACACTGCGTTTTCTAATAATTTTGATGAAAAATCCATAGGCTATTATGGGTATAAATTTACGATTAAACTTGAAATGCTAATCGTATAGTTTTCATAAAATTTAACTAAACATTATATACTGACGAATTGAATTAAATTTTATTTCAGTGAATAATACCTTTGTACCCATTTTTTTAAACCTACCTATCTCATCTCTTTGCCAAACGTCATTTAACTTTTTGTACTTTGCCGCAAAATTTTAAACCATGAACGCCTCTCATATTTTACTTTTAATCTCTGGCTACTTTGTTTTGCTGTTGATTATTTCATATTTCACCGGCAAAAATGATTCTAACGAAGATTTTTTTAAGGCAGGTAAACAGTCGCCATGGTATTTAGTAGCATTTGGTATGGTGGGTGCCTCTTTATCTGGAGTAACCTTCATTTCTGTACCGGGTTGGGTAAAGGCTTCTGAATTCAGTTACATGCAGGTTGTTTTTGGGTACTTTCTAGGGTATATGGTTACCGCATTTGTATTACTCCCTATTTATTATAAACAAAATGTCACCTCTATTTATCAGTACTTAGATGATAGATTTGGTTTTGTAAGTTATAAAGTGGGCGCCATTTCATTTTTCATCTCAAGAGTTCTTGGCGCTGCTTTTCGTTTATTTCTGGTAGCTATTGTTCTTCAACAATTTGTGTTCGATGCCTGGAACGTTCCTTTTGAAATTACAGTTATTCTATCCATCTTACTAATTTGGATTTATACTTTTAAAGGTGGAATTAAAACAATTGTTTGGACCGACACCTTGCAAACCCTATTTATGTTAGTTTCTGTGGGGCTATCCATTTATTTTATATTGGATAAAATGGACTGGACTTTCATGGAGTTTCTAAACTCTCCGGAATTAGGTGAGTACAGCAAGACCTTTTTCACTGACGATCTTTCTTCTAAAAACCATTTGGTAAAATCGTTTTTAGGTGGAATGTTCATTACTATTTGCATGACGGGACTTGATCAAGATATGATGCAAAAAAACCTGACGTGCAGAAATCTAGGTGAAGCTCAAAAAAATATGGTCAGCTTCAGTATTGTATTAGTTGTTGTTACTTTCGTTTTTATGCTTCTTGGTGCATTGTTGTTTATTTATGCAGACGCACACAATATACCTCTGCCACTTATGGACGGATCGCCGAAATCTGATTTACTATTTCCAGAGATAGCATTAAACAGTGGCTTAGGCATAACAGTTGCCGTTACCTTTATGCTAGGTTTAATTGCAGCTGCATACAGCAGCGCAGACAGCGCCCTTACATCATTAACCACATCATTTTGTATAGATTTTCTTAATACCGAGAAGAAATCAGAACATGTAGCAAAAAAGACCCGTAGAATTACACACATTGGTATGAGCATCCTGTTAATTCTAGTGGTCATCTCTTTTAAATATATATTGGATAAAAATGTAATTGATGGATTATTAACGGTAGCCTCATATACCTACGGACCGTTGCTAGGATTATTCTCTTTCGGAATTTTTACAACACATCAAATAAAAGACAAATATGTATGGATGGTTGCGCTAGTTTGTGTGTCAATAATTCTCATTTTAGCGAAGTTACCAAGTGATTATTTTGGTGGTTACATCTTCGGATATGAGCTTTTACCGTTGAATGGTCTGCTAACCTTTGTAGGATTATGGCTCATTCGTAAAAAAAAGACAACCGCCAAAATTACCGATATCACTTAATATTGACCCGTACTTAAAAGTACTAAAGTACATGCAACATCAACCTCTATACCATTATTTTCCAGTAGTTTATATAATTCAGGGTTTTCTGTTCCAGGATTAAAAATTACTCTTTTTGGAGCTAAAGAAATTATACTGTTATAATATTCTTCTTGTCTTTTTGGATTTATATATAGCGTAATTGTATGAATATCACTAATTTTGTCTAAATTATTGCTGATATTGACTCCTGAAACCTCACCTTCTCTTAATCCATAAGCTAAGGTTTCAACCCCCGAATCAACCAGTCTATGTATCACTAAATTGCTATATCGATTTGGTTTTAACGAGGCTCCGAACACTAGGGTCTTTTTCATGATAAAAAAATGTTAAAAGAGCACTAATATGTAACTAATCGGACAATATTTCGTCTATTAGTAAAGTTAGATACTCTTACGAGTTAAAAATATTGTTGGTAACGCTATATGTTTATAGTTAATGGTTAGTGTTTAGTATAGCCTATCAGCATTTGAAACCCGACTTCCAATTCATTTTGGAATGTTCGGGTTTCTTCTTTTTAAAACTATCCTAAACATACTATATACTCTAAAAAATATTGAATAAGAGATTATTACCTATTTCTAGTAACAATAGAACCTTAATTGCGTCTATTACTTTATATAGGGATATTTAATAAAGAAGATTGGTTGGTTTTTTCTTATTGAGTAAAACTATATAGCACCCATAGCTAAAACTATGGGTGCTTTTTTATTACCATCTAATGATGACACTGCCCCAGGTAAAACCACTACCAAATGCAGCTAAAACTACTAAGTCTCCACTTTTCACCTTACCTTCTTCCCATGCCTCTGTAAGTGCTATTGGAATAGATGCGGCTGTAGTGTTACCATATTTCATAATATTATTGAAAACCTGGTCATCACTAAGTTGAAATTTCTTTTGAATAAATTGAGATATTCTCAAGTTCGCTTGATGCGGAACCAATAAATCAATATCAGTGGCATTCAATTTATTTTTCTCCAAACCTTCTACAATAACCTCACTGAAACGAACAACTGCATTTTTAAATACAAATTGACCATTCATGTGCGGATAGTAAGATTCGTCATTAGGATCGTTATCTTCAATGATATCTGTAACCCATCTATTACCCATACCAGGTGCAATCAAAGAAAGTTCTTCTGCATGCTGACCTTCTGAATGTAAATGTGTAGATAAGATTCCTATTGTAGTATCTTCTTCTCTAGTTAATACTGCCGCACCGGCACCATCACCAAATATTACAGAAACTCCCCTTCCCCTTGTGGTCATATCTAACCCATGAGAATGAAGCTCTGATCCTATAACAAGTACATTTTTATACATACCCGTTTTTATATACTGATCTGCAATAGAAATGGCATATACAAAACCAGAACATTGATTACGTACATCTAACGCACCAACAGTTTTAATACCTAAATCTCTCTGAACCAATACACCAGGACCAGGGAAATAATAATCAGGACTCAAAGTAGCAAAAACGATAAAATCGATATCGTCTTTATCAATACCCGCTCTTTCAATTGCAATTTTTGCAGCTTTTACACCCATAGTTGTGGTGGTGTCTCCATCACCGTTAACTACATGTCTTCTTTCTTTTATGCCGGTACGTTCTTGGATCCAAGCATCATTTGTTTCCATCACCTTAGACAAATCATCATTTGTCACTACGTTATCAGGTACATAATGACCTAAGCCAATTATTTTTGAATTATACATAGTAATATTTTAATCCTGATAAAGCTCAGGTAGAATTAGTGTTGCAATATAAACAACTATTAAGAATTCTATTTGAAAATATAACAATCATCTTTTTTTAAGAATGAGTGTATAATTAGTTTTTCAAATATTTCTTGTAATCGTTTACTTTAATATTTGCCTTTAAATCATGAAGAAGATTGTAAAGACCAAAAAAGGTACGGTTCATATACAAAAAGTGCTTTGAACCTCTATTACCGTTCATTTTTCTTATTTGCTTATCTGAAGAAAATTGTTCTCCTAACGCCGCAATTTTACTCCAAAACACCTCATCGCCAAAATCAAAATCTTCATTGTGAAATGGTGATGTAAATAAACTTAACAATTGATGAAATATCGATTTGAAAAATAATATTTCTTCTGGTGTATCTGTAGTCATCAGTATTTCAAGCTCATATAGCTTTTCTGTAAACTTCTCATCATCTGAAATCACCTCTGGTCTTGCCAATTCAAAATACGGGACATAAAAGGAATCTGGCACCTCTTTAATACATCCAAAGTCAATAGCAATAAGCTCTTCATTACCATTCACCAAGAAATTACCAGGGTGTGGATCGGCATGAACTTTTCTCAACCCATGAATTTGAAACATATAGAAATCCCATAATGCTTGACCCAATTTATCTCCGGTAGCTTGAGAAAAACCAGTTTTTGTAAATTCGCTTAAATGCTTACCCGTCATCCAGTCCATCGTAATAATACGCGCACTTGATAGCTCTGTGTAATACGTTGGAAAATTGATATTCGGTATTACCGCACATGCTTCTGTAATCTCTTTACTTTGCGCTACTTCTAATATATAATCTGTCTCTTCAATTAATTTATTTTCAACTTCCTTGAAATATTTATCTGAATCTTTTCCTTTAAGATTGAACATACGAATTGCAATAGGCTTCACAATTGCCAAATCGCTACTTATACTTTGCGCTACACCTGGGTACTGAATTTTTACCGCTAAGTTTTTACCATCTTTAGTAGCTTTATGCACTTGCCCAATACTAGCTGCGTTTATAGAATCTTTATCAAAAGTGTCAAAAACCTCTTCTGGATACTTATCTAAATATTTTTTAAATGTTTTTCTAACCAGCGGCGCAGATAATGGGGGAACCGAAAATTGAGATAATGAAAACTTCTCTACATAGGCATTAGGCAGTAGATTCTTTTCCATACTTAACATCTGGGCAACTTTAAGAGCACTACCCTTCAAAGATTTTAATCCGTCATATATATCTGCAGCATTATCTTCGTTCAACTCATCTTTTGTAGTGTCTGGATTGATAATTTTTTTACCCAAATACTTGGCATAATTACCACCAATTTTAGCTCCGGTTTTCACAAGCTTGCTTGCACGCTCTATTTTTCCGGTAGGTATCTTATCAAGTGTTTTCAAATCGTAGGGGTTAGATTAAGCAAAGGTTTCTTTGTACAGAAATTTCCCAAAGTCTAGAATATTCTCTAGAGGAGTGTTATCAAATACATCGAAAATGGTATTAACAGATTTTTCAATTGCAACATCTGTTTTTTCAAATGCCGCAGAATCATCAGATTTCCAAAAATTCATTAAAAACATAGTCTGTAACCATGCTCCTTCTGAAAACAATTGCGGATTGTGTTTCGTAATTTTTGAACTCTTATTCGCATTACCATCTGCAATCAAGCCTTTAGAAAACTCTTTTATATTTTTTCTAAGTCCTTTTAATTGTTCCAAATTTTTAAACGGACCAGAAGAGCTATCCATTATAAATAAAACATAGCTTCTATTCAATGTCAATACTTCAAAGAAAGTATAGAAAAACGTAAGCATCTTATCTCTATTCGTAAACTCTTGATACTCCTTATTTTTCTCTATTACACTAACTGTATTTGTATAAAAAGTATCCCAAATGCCTTTCTTGATAGCATCTATAGATCCAAAATGGAGATAAAAATCTGATTCTTCAATAGCATTTACTTTACAAAACTTATAAACCGTTTTAGGTACTTGTTCGTTTTCTAAAACGTAGTCCATAAACATTGTAATAATCGTCTCTTTCGTTACTTTTTTAGCTTTTGTGGCCATATCGAATTATTTTTATATAAGGTACGATGCAGATTTCATAGTTAGCCGTTTTCATAGAACATTAGCTTTTATTTAGCAAAAACGTGCTATTTAAAAATAGCACGTTTTCAAAACAACCTAACCAATAAATAATCAACATGTGATTATGCTTAAAATTCTTTCTCATAGCACTTTTTCATAATCACACTACAAATATACATTATGTTTAACTTTTTTCAATATTTCATAAACAAAAATATTTGTTAAACTTTTAAAGGCAGTAAACTGTCAGTTTGTCACAATAAGCTATTGTGGTATTTTTTTTGACCAATAGCAACGAACAATCATTATTAATAATGGCCGCACTAACTGTGGCATAAAAAATATAAAAATGGCAACAGGTAAAATTAATGTGTCCGTAGACAACATTTTTCCACTGATCAAGAAGTTCTTGTACAGTGATCATGAAATTTTTCTAAGAGAGTTAATTTCAAATGCAACCGATGCAACCTTAAAAATGAAGCACTTGACCACTATTGGCGAGGCTAAGGTTGAATATGGCAACCCTATTATAGAGGTTAAAGTTGATAAAGAAGGAAAGAAACTGCATATCATTGACCAAGGTCTTGGTATGACAGAAGAAGAAGTTAAGAAGTATATTAACGAAGTGGCATTTTCTGGCGCTGAAGAGTTTTTGAATAAATATGAAGACTCTGCTAAAGATTCTGGAATCATTGGGCATTTCGGACTTGGATTTTATTCTGCGTTTATGGTTGCCCATAAAGTAGAGATTATCACTAAGAGCTATAAAGACGAGCCTGCTGTACAATGGTCTTGTGACGGTTCACCTGAGTTTATTATGGAACCAGCTGAAAAAGAAACTCGTGGTACAGAAATCATACTTCATATTGCAGATGATTCTACAGAGTTCTTAGAAGATGGTAAAATAAACGAGCTTTTAAGCAAGTATAACAAGTTCATGCCTATTCCAATTAAGTTTGGAATGAAGACTGAAACCTTACCAAAACCTGAAGGGGCAAAAGAAGAAGATCCTACACCTACGAAAGAGGTTGATAATATCATTAATAACCCAAACCCTGCGTGGACAAAACAACCAACGGATTTAAAGCCAGAAGACTATAAGAGTTTTTACAGAGAGCTTTACCCAATGCAGTTTGAAGAGCCTTTATTCCATATTCATTTAAATGTGGATTATCCTTTTAACCTTACAGGTATTCTATATTTTCCAAAACTTTCTAACGATTTAAATCAGCAGAAAGATAAAATTCAATTATACCAAAATCAGGTATTCGTAACTGACAATGTTGAAGGTATTGTACCAGAATTTTTAACCATGTTACGTGGTGTTATTGATTCTCCAGATATTCCTTTGAATGTATCTCGTTCATATCTACAGGCTGATGGTGCTGTGAAAAAAATATCTTCTTATATCACTAGAAAGGTTGCCGATAAAATGAACTCGTTGTTCAAAAATGATCGTGCAGAGTTTGAAGCGAAGTGGAACGATATTAAAATCGTTATTGAATACGGAATGCTTTCTGAAGATAAATTCTTTGACAAAGCAGATAAGTTTGCCCTTTACCCAACAGTAGATGGTTCTTACTTTACATTTGAAGAGTTACAAGAGAAAATAAAAGATACACAAACAGATAAAGACGGAAAAACAGTTATTCTTTACGCATCTGATAAAGAAGCGCAACACAGTTACATTGAAACTGCCAAGGCTAAAGGTTATGAAGTACTGTTATTAGATTCTCCTATTATTGGTCACTTAATGCAAAAGCTAGAAAGTTCTAAAGAGAATATTTCTTTTGCTCGTGTAGATGCTGATCATATTGACAAATTAATTCAGAAAGAAGAAACTCAAATCTCTAAATTATCTGATGAAGAAAAAGAGACTTTGAAGAAAGAATTGGAAGAAGCAATTACAGATAAGAGCTTTACCGTTCAATTAGAAGCTATGGATAGTGATTCTTCTCCGTTCACTATTACAGAGCCTGAGTTTATGCGTCGTATGAAAGAAATGCAGCAAACCGGCGGTGGCGGTGGTATGTTCGGTATGGGTTCTATGCCAGACATGTATAACCTGATAGTAAACACAAATCACCCATTGGTTAGCGAGTTTTTAAATACAAAGACAGCGAAGAAAAAAGAGCGATTGATCAATCAATCATTAGACTTGGCAAAGTTATCTAAAGGCTTACTTAAAGGTAAAGCTTTAACTGAGTTTATTAAACGTAGTTATGAGATGGTGAAGTAAATTCCATTTCTTATAATTTTGAAAAAGCCACTACAAAAAATGTAGTGGCTTTTTTGTTAAATGTTGTTATCTTTCAGCAAAGAAACTTAGATTAAATGAGCACTAACTACCGCAGCGTCAATTTCAAAAAGCTACTTGATAAGTTACAACAAGAAAGTTGGCAATTAGAATTAATTATCTCTGGTTTTGCTATTTATGGTTTATTTGCTGCAAATGAACCTTTAGAATTAAAAGCTGCAGCAAGTTCTGTTACAGAATCGGATCAATTTGGAATACTATGGGCTGTTATTCTTATATGCTGTCAAATATTTACTTTTAACTTGGTCGTACATGTCCTATTAAGAGGACTATGGATAGGTGCCATAGGCTTAAGATATGTATCTGGTGATATTAATTATAAAACTCTTAATTATTCAGAAAAATTTACATCCTATTTAAAAAGAAAGGTTGGGTCTTTTGATCAATATATTGCCAACCTCGAAACCTATTGTAGTATCATTTTCGCAGCTTCATTTTTAATGATTTTCTATGTTATCGGATTCTTTACCGTAACATTTAGTTTCGTTTTAATTACTCAAAGTTTCGAACTTCTTACTTTTCTTCCAAAATGGGCGATACGAACCATAATTATAGCAGTAGTAATACCTTTTGTCCTTTCATCGATAGTAGTTTTTATTGACTTTTTAGGTCAAGGATTTTTGAAAAAGAAAAAATGGACATCAACAATATATTTTCCAATATATTGGGTATTCAGCAAACTAACGCTATCCTTTCTATATCGGCCTTTAGCATATAATTTTTTAGATAACAAATTAGGAAAACGCTTAAGTATTATAATACTACCTGTATATCTTATAATTGTTACTGTTTCTTCGTTACAATATCGAAATTCGAATTATGTGAATTCTACAAATGATTCTTCTGAATTTCAGATATTAAGTGAGCACTATGATAATTTATCAATCGAAGAAGGGAAATTTATTAACACAGCCTCAATACCTTCAAAAATTATTGAAACTAAATACCTACCTGTTTTCTTAATATATAATGAAGAAATAGAAGATTTTATATTTGATAAAAACAACATCCTAAAACCTGAAGAAGACAAAAGAGGTTTTCAATCTTCATTAACTATAGAATTTAAAAGAGGATTGAATGATGCTGCTGGAATAAAAGATTCATTAAATTTAAAAGAATATCTTAAAACAGTAAATGAAATTTACACTATTAAAATAGATTCAAACCAATACCAAAGTGATTTTATAATAAGCTCAAATACTAAAAAAAGATTAGGCTTTGAAACCTATTTAAATATTAAAAAGTTAGATGAGGGAAAACACATTTTAACCATAACAGGTCCTATTAAAGAGAATCCAATGATCCCAAAATCTAAGACCGTTGAGAAAATTTTAGCAACCATCCCTTTTTGGTACTTCCCAGAAAACAGAATCCCATCAATTAACCAACATAACGGTGAATTACAAGACACCGTGACAACCAACTAAGACAAATACGCAAACTACTGAATTTAGAAATAAGCAAAAACAGACGAATAAATCATAGTTTACTAATAAATACACTACGTTTTCAACCGATTTAACAATAGTTTGGTCAACTTTAGTAAGACCCATTACTATAATTACTAGTGCTTTTTTTATCTTCACCATATGAAGGTGATTTCAACAAACATAGGAGGCGCAGTTACTTTTGAATGGAATGGCGCTACAGAGCAAACCGGTATCTTCAAATACCCTACTTCTAAAGGCTTATTTCTTACCAAAAATGATGTCAAAGATGACACTGTAATAGACCGTGTACACCATGGTGGAACCAACAAAGCGTGTTATCTTTTCTCTGCCGACTACTATAATTATTGGAAAAACCTTTACCCAGATTTAGAATGGGATTGGGGCATGTTCGGTGAAAACCTAACTGTTGAAGGGCTTGATGAATCTAAAATACGTGTTGGCGATATTTATAAAATCGGTAATGCTCTTGTGCAAGTTTCTCAGCCACGTGAGCCTTGCTATAAACTAGGCATCCGTTTTGGTACACAAAAAATACTTAAAGAATTTATTACCCATAATCACCCAGGTACCTACGTGAAAGTTCTTGAAGAAGGTCTTGTATCCGCTGGTGATGAATTTACATTAATAGAACAATCTAAAAATCCATTTACCTCTCAACAATTTTATGAATTGATGTTCGCAAAAGAAAAATCTAAAGATTTGCTTGAACTGTTCATGACCAACGAAGCTGTACCGCAATATAAAAAGGACAGGTTCAAGAAATACCTATCATAATTATAATACTCAATTTAATGAAAAAGCTAATTATACTACTTGCCCTTACTACTGGGCTACATACTCAAGCTCAACTAACGACGAATGCAGAGGTCATTACCAACCC
The DNA here is from genome assembly GCF_900142175.1 of Maribacter aquivivus. Lineage (NCBI taxonomy): Bacteria > Pseudomonadati > Bacteroidota > Flavobacteriia > Flavobacteriales > Flavobacteriaceae > Maribacter > Maribacter aquivivus. The sequence continues at coordinate 1,152,837 of NZ_FQZX01000002.1, forward strand.
CACCATACACAATATTGGCTTCATCACGCTATTGGCACATTATTATGATGACGGATTAAAATTGAATCCGTTAGCAGCAACTTTTCAAGGTAACAATAAATACAACGACACCTTGCCAAATTTTCTTTCTGATAGTTACAAGAAAGAACTAATAAATTACTACACCAAGTATTTAGAAAAAGTAGAAAAATTTGACAATGTGCAACTTTCAGAAAGTGAACTCATGTCTAAAGCTATTTTAAAATGGGAATGTGAGGTTAATTTAGAAGGTCTTGCTTTTGAGCAGTATACTCCTATAGATCAAATGTGGTCTATGAATTTAATGATGGGGCAATTAGCTGGTGGAACAAGCGCACAACCCTTTAAGACTCCCGAAGATTATGTAAACTGGAGCAAGCGTTTAGAAGATTATGAAATTTGGTTACACTCCGCCAAATCTAAAATGCAAGAAGGTATAAAAGTCAAAAATGTACTTCCAAAATCTCTTATAAAAAAAGTATTACCTCAACTGGCAAGTGTAGCTAACACGGAACTTGAAGACAACTTATTCTACAGTCCGATTAAAAACTTCCCTGCCGATTTTTCTGATTCTGATAAATTAAGGTTGACCAAAGTGTACACTGAAGTCATTACCAATAAAATAATTCCGGCTTATAAAGAACTACATGACTTTATGGCTACCGAATATTTAAATGCGGGTAGAGCATCTAGCGGAACACAAGATATACCAGATGGTGATGCTTACTATGCTCACCAAATTAAGTTGTATACTACAACTAATATGACGGCTGCAGAGATTCACGAAATAGGATTAAAAGAAGTGGCTAGAATTAGTGCTGAAATGGAAGCTGTTAAAAAACAGGTTGGGTTTAAAGGTGACTTAAAAGCATTCTTCACAGAAGTACGTAACAAAAAAGAATTAATGCCTTTTAAAGACCCGCAAGAGGTTATAGATAATTTTAATGCTATCCATAAAAGAATGATGCCTAAGGTAAATGCCTTATTTAGCAAACAGCCTAAAACTCCTTTTGAGGTAAGACGTACAGAGGTTTTCAGAGAAGCTTCTGCTAGTGCAGAATATAACCCCGGTTCTTTAGATGGTACCAGACCTGGTATTTTTTATGTTCCTATACCAGATGTATTATCATACAACACCTATTCTGATGAAGATTTATTCTTGCATGAAGCAATTCCTGGTCATCACTTTCAAATTTCACTTACACAAGAAAATGAAAACCTACCACAATTTAGAAAAACTCTTTGGTATAGTGCTTATGGTGAAGGTTGGGCATTGTACACAGAATCTTTAGGTAAAGAATTAGGTCTTTATACCAATCCATATCAGTATTTTGGAATGCTTGGAGCAGAAATGCACCGTGCCGTTCGTTTGGTTGTTGATACCGGTTTACATTCTAAAGGCTGGTCTAGAGAGAAAGCAATACAGTATTCTTTAGATAATGAAGCAGAATCTGAAGCTAGCATTACTGCAGAAATTGAAAGATATATGGCAAACCCTGGGCAGGCTTTATCCTATAAGATAGGTCAGCTTAAAATTATGGAACTTCGTGCTAAAGCCGAAGCTAACCTTGGTAAAGATTTTGATATTAAGGTGTTTCACGAAAAAGTACTGGAAGTAGGTTGTGTACCGTTAGCGCTACTTGAAGAAAAAATAATGAATTGGATTTCAGCGAACACAAAAGCTTAAACCTAAAACCTTAAAATTTTGTATGACTTATCCGTGGCACTTATTTTTAATGGGCGCAATCTACATTATTGCGGGTATTATGCATTTTATAAAACCTAAGGTATATCTTAGAATTATGCCTCGCTACCTTCCTTTTCACAAACCTTTGGTTTTACTAAGTGGTGTGGCTGAGATTTTATTAGGTATTGGTCTGTTTTTTAAAGAAACAAAAAACCTTTCCATTTATGGTATTATAGCAATGCTTGCTGTATTCTTATTAGTTCACTTTTATATGTTGTCAAGTAACAAAGCAAGTACCGGTTTTCCTAAATGGCTACTTTTATTAAGATTGCCAATACAGTTTGCATTAATGTATTGGGCTTTTATCTACTTAAAAGTATAGCAAAAAAAAAAAGGGGACGCTCCCGTCCCCTTCTTAAATCAACTTAAATCAACTTAATTAACAACAAACTCTTCAGTATATGTTTTACCAGCTGACTTCACTGTTACAGTGTAAGTACCTGGAAAAGCATCTGTGAAATTGAATGCTTTCTCAACAATCAACTCATCTGCTACTTCTTGTGTAAATACTGTTCTACTTTCTGTATCGTAAATCTTGATAGACATGTCTGCTCTATCTAAATTTAAATAGTTCATGAAGATCATGTTATCAGTCTTTCTAAAGAAAGGCTTGATCTCTTCATCAGATTCTACGATTTTCAAATTATCGTTTTCTAAAACGATTGTATATGAATATGCTGTCATATAATCATCAGCAGATAAGAAGTATACTCCATCTACCAAATCTTTAAGATTTAATTTCTTGCTAAACTGACCTTCGGTCATTTTTTCTGAATAAATAACATTTAAATCAGAATCCATTAACTTAACCTGTACACCATTAATAGATGCATCCATTGTCAAAACCACACTCTTGGCTTTACCTGTAGATAATAGGTTTAATTTTGGCTCTCTTGCCATGCCTGCTACTGTAGCTAACATAAAGGCAACAACTGTTGTGAATTTTACTAGGTTTTTCATAATATAAATTATTTAAGGGTTAATGATAATTTACACTGCAAACATACAGCCGTTATAAAGCTCTCACTACATCATATTTTCCCAATTTATGTGCTATTTTAACCACCTTACATAGCCATTCTTACCTCTTGGATAAGATTCCATATATTTTGGTTAATTTTGCAAATAACATACAAAATAGGATGTTTAATTTTATAGTATAAACCCAAAATAAAATGGTAAAGCAAAAACCTACATTTGAAGCTATAAAGCCAGATTTCGGTCATTCTTTTACATATCAGAAGTTTGATGAACATAAACTGAACAAAAATAATCTTTGGCACTACCACCCAGAGCTTGAGTTAGTATATGTAAACGGTGGGTCTGGAAAAAGACAAATTGGTAGTCATGTATCGTACTATACAAACGGTGACCTTATATTAATAGGTAGTAATCTACCTCATTGCGGCTTTACAGATGCCCTTACCGGCAATACTAGCGAAACAGTTGTTCAGATGAAGTTAGATTTCTTAGGACCAGATTTCTTTGACCTTCCTGAAATGAAGAAAATAGCGAGCTTGTTTAATAGCGCTAGTGGCGGAATTGCCTTTTCTGGTAAGACAAAACGAAAAATAGGCGACAAAATGGAGGTTTTAGAATATCAGACAGATTTTCAAAGGCTACTTTCTATCCTCAACATATTGAATGAACTAGGAAATTCAGAAGATATGCGATTGTTGAATGCAGAGGGATTTTCATTTACTACCGATGTGAAAGATAATGATCGTATTAATATCGTATTCAATCACGTAAAAAATAATTTTAAAGAAGAACTGACACTCGAAGAGATATCTACTATGGTGAGTATGACCATACCATCTTTCTGTAGATACTTTAAAAAAATTACGAATAAAACATACATACAATTCGTTAATGAATATCGTTTGGTACATGCTTCTAAACTTTTGGCAGAAAAACCAATGAGTATTACAGAGGTTTGTTTTGAATGCGGATTCAATAACTTCTCTCATTTCAATAAATCTTTCAAAGCATTTACAGGTCAAAATCCGTCGGAGTACCGTAATGAACTAAAGAATGTTTTGGTGTAAGTAGTATACCTTATATATAGTACTAATAGTTTAAAGCAATCTGGATGGTGAATTAACTCATCATCCAGATTGCTTTTTTTGTAATCCATTCTTATAGAGTTAGAAAAAATGGATACGTGTTCTTTACATTATATTATGATGCAGTACCTTTATATTGCTATGATTAAAGAATTTACAGAAAGAGAACTAGACCGTATTATAGAAATGGCATGGGAAGACCGTACGCCATTTGAAGCCATTACTTTTCAATTTGGTATTAGCGAACAAGAGACTATCGAAGTCATGCGTCGCGAAATGAAACCAAGTAGTTTTAGAATGTGGCGCAAACGTGTTCAAGGTCGCGCAACAAAACATGCTAAATTAAGATCCGATGAAATGGACAGATTTAGATGTTCTAGACAGCGCAACATTAGCGGTAATAAAATATCAAAAAGATAATTATTTAAAAGCCTCGTTCAATACTGCAGCAAGGCGAACTCCTCCTTTTTGTAACTGATCGGCAGCAGTATCCCACCAGTCATAACTGTATCGGTAGCTAAGTTTTTCGCCGGGTTCTACCGATGCATAAACTTTCTCTGCCAATAAATGAGATTCTTCTACCCAGTCAAGCAAACTACCGCTTTGTAAAAATTTAATTTGCTCTTTAGACATCTCAGGGTATTCAGTAGCGAGTTCTGTAAAACTCATTCCGTTTTCGTTAATCATATTAGAATCCCAAACTCTATGTAAGTTGGTACCACTACCAAACCATTGTAGCTGTATATCATTACCTCCTTTATCCTCTCCTCTGCCCACATGCATAGGTTGGTGCAAATCTCCAATTAAATGAACTAGAAATTTTAAATAGAAGGCTTTATCCTCTTTACTACTTTTTTCGTTTTTTATAATTTCTAAACAAGTATTTACCCCTTGTACCAAATCGCCATATTCATTCTTCTCAATTTGTGCATATGTCTTACCAAAAGGAATATTCACGTAATGCCACGCACTAAATTTGCGATATGCACGATCAGATTTTATTTCATCGCCAAAATTGGCTACGGCAGCTAAACTTTCTCCATCTAACAAACTTTCAATGGCACGTTTTGCTTTTTTACTCAAATGTTGCTCAGCTACTTCACCAACAACTCTATGCCCAGTTTTTGACCAATACATATCATTTGCAAAGGTGAAATTCGTTACCAAAAACAATAAAATAATACAATTTTTCATCACTATAATTTTATCCAAAAATAGTACAACATACTTTAAGGTATTGTTAAAACTTGGTAAGATTAAATTTATATCTGAACTTGCGTATATGAAGAAGAAGACGAGAAAATCATCTAAACGAAAACTAAGCATTCGTAAAATAATAGGCTTGGGCATAGTAAGTCTTTTTGCATTATTTATCATATTTATAGGTAGTGTCAACATAGGCTTATGGGGTAAAATTCCCTCTAAAAAAGAACTCTCTAATTTTCAATACCAAATGGCTTCTGAAGTTTATTCGGCAGATAGTATATTGATCGGTAAATATTATTTGTACGACAGGCAACCAGTTGCTTTTACCGATTTTCCAGAAGATTTATTACATGCATTAATCGCGATCGAAGATGAGCGTTTTTACGAACACTCTGGTGTTGATATTAGAAGTTTAATTAGGGTCGGTTTTAAAACAGTTCTTTTAGGTGACAACTCTTCTGGCGGTGGCAGTACACTTACGCAACAGTTGGCTAAAAATCTATATCCTAGAAGAGAGCGAAATAAAACCAATATTGTGGTTGACAAGGTGAAAGAAATGATTATCGCTAAAAGGTTGGAGAAGATTTTTACGAAAGATGAGATTCTTACCAATTACCTAAATACCGTTTCTTTTGGTGATAACACCTTTGGTATTGAAAGCGCCGCTCTTAAGTTTTTCAACTCTAGCACTAAAGATATAACCGCTACCCAAGCCGCTACTTTAGTAGGTATGCTAAAAGCTACTTATGGTTATAACCCAAGAATATTTCCTGAGAAAAGTCTAGGCAGACGTAATTTGGTATTACGTGCTATGTATAACAATGATTTTATCTCAGAAGAACAGGTAGCACAATACTCTCAAGAAGGTCTTAATTTAGACTATAGAGAGTTCGATTATAATGCCGGAATTGCGCCTTACTTCAGAGAAGAGGTTCGTAAAGAAATGCTGCGTTGGATTGCCGAGCAAAACGAAGCCGATACCGATTACAATATCTATACATCAGGATTAAAAATTTACACTACCCTAAACTATAAAATGCAAAAATTGGCTGAAGATGTCATGGCAGCACACATGACCAAATTGCAGCATAGTTTTGAAAAAAGTTATGGGTCTAATGCACCTTGGTTAAAAGACAAAAAGTTGATGGAAAAAATAGCCAAGCGAACACCTACATATAAAAGACTACAGAAAATAGGCTTGTCCCATGCGCAAATTATAGATAGCCTATCTAAAGACAAACAAAATATGACTTTCAAATCATGGCAAAAAGATGAAGAAACTACCGCCAGTACTATGGATAGTATTCAGCATTACACCAAGTTCTTAAATACCGGTTCTTTAGCCGTAGACCCTACTAATGGCGATATTTTGGTATGGATCGGCGGCATCAATTTTGAACAATATAAGTATGATCATATCTCGCAAAGTAAACGCCAAGTTGGTTCTACATTCAAACCCATTGTATATACCACTGCTGTAGAACAAGGTATTTCTCCATGTACTTATTTCTCCGCCGAAGAAATTGAATATGATAATCTAAAAGGATGGTCACCTTCTAATTCTGGCAATAAAGATGAAGCATACCTCAACTACTCAATGGAAGAAGGTTTAAGCAATTCAATCAATACCATTGCTGTAAAAGTATTGGAGCAAGCCGGTATTGGTAATGTTTTAGACATGGCAAAAAGCATGGGTATTGAAGATAAATTACCCAATGAAGCTTCAATAGCTCTAGGTACAGGTGAAATCAAAATCATCGATTTGGCACAAGCTTACACCAGTTATGCGAATAATGGAAAGCATATTCAACCGAATTTAATCAAAAGCATATCTAACCATAAAGACTCCGTTTTAGTTGAATTTAAGTCCAAATTGAACCAAAAATCCGCTTTTTCGAAAGAAACTAGCCAAATAATGATTGAAATGATGAAATCAACAATCAATTCTGGAACAGCTGCTAGACTTAGAAATACATACGGACTCAAAAATGATATTGCCGGTAAAACTGGTACTACTCAAAATAATAAAGATGCCTGGTTCGTTGCCCTGACTCCGAAACTGGTTCATATTACCTGGGTAGGTCTTGATCAACATGAAATCGGATTCAGTAATACTAGTATTGGGCAAGGTGCAAATGCCGCTCTACCCCTATTTGCACTATGGATGCAAGAATTGAACAAAGACAAAGATTTTAATAGGTACACCAAATCTAATTTTCCAAAACCTTCTAATTCTGTATTAGAAGCATTGAATTGCGATCCAATTAAACGTGACGGATTTTTCAAACGTCTTTTTAAAAATCCGAATAAAAAGAAGAACAAAAAGTTTAACGGATAATTGAATTTTTAGTCAATTTTCATCTCAATCGTGATTTGCATCATTTAATTTGATATATTTATGATATCATTTTAATATCACAAATTATGAAAGTAGAGAAAATTCACAAAGCGCAAAATGGCTACGTAATGCTTTTTGTCGCATTAGCGCTATTAGTTGGGGGTATTGCACTTCTTAGAATCTATGTTGGTGCATTTATGATTTTTGCAGCATTATTCATGTGTGCAGGTTTTGTACTGGTGAATCCGAATAGTTCAAGAGTTTTACTTCTATTTGGTAAGTATATAGGTACAATTAAAGAGAATGGCCTGTTTTGGGCGAACCCCTTATACACGAAAAAAAGAATTTCACTAAGAGCTAGTAACTTTGATAGTGAACGATTAAAAGTTAATGACAAGCTAGGTAACCCGGTTATGATCAGCACCATTCTTGTTTGGCGCGTAACCAACACCTACAAAGCTGCTTTCGATGTTGATGATTATCAAAATTTTGTACGAGTACAGACTGACGCCGCAGTTAGAAAACTAGCGAGTATGTACCCATACGATAATTTTGCAGATGAAGGACTTGACGAAGATATTACACTAAGATCCAGCGTTAACGAGGTAAGTGAAGCGCTAGAGAAAGAACTGCAAGAACGCCTTTCTATGGCAGGCATAGAGGTATTGGAAGCACGAATTGGGTATTTAGCATATGCACAAGAAATAGCAAATGCAATGCTACGAAGACAACAGGCTACAGCCATTGTTGCTGCAAGACATAAAATTGTAGAAGGTGCCGTAAGTATGGTAGAGATGGCTTTAGAAGAGTTGAGTAAAAAGAATTTGGTAGATTTAGATGATGAAAGAAAATCTGCAATGGTAAGTAATCTAATGGTTGTTCTATGTTCAGATAAAGATGTTTCACCTATAGTTAATACTGGTACCTTAAACCATTAAACAAGGGCTACAATTCATATTTTTGTTATTAGATGAGTAAGAAAAAACCTTTTGCACTACGTGTCAACGAAGAAATGCTGCAGGCTATTGAAAAATGGGCTGCAGATGAGTTTCGTAGTACCAATGGGCAAATTGAGTGGATCTTAATGAAGGCTTTAAAAGAAGCTAAAAGAGAACCCAAATCAAATAAACCAAAATGAGTTTGGCATTTATTTAACAAAACAAAATCTTAAATTTGGTCAACTGCCAAACTATGACCAAAATGACCAAACACTTAGGTACCCTAGTACTTATACTTTTTTGCTATTCTTTACATGCGCAAATTTCAGATAAATCATTTGTAGTAAAAGAAACAAATGCTAAAATTACCCCAGACGGAATTCTAGATGAACCAAGTTGGGAAACTGCTGACCAAGCAAACGAGTTTTGGCAATATTTCCCCCTAGACACGGTTCAATCTAAAAAACAGACCGATATAAAGATAATGTATGACAATAACAATCTTTATGTTGGTATTACTGTATATACTGCTGGTAACGACTATTCTATCCAATCTTTAAAAAGAGATTTTAGAGCTGGTAACAGCGATAATATCACGCTACTTTTCGATACTTTCAATGACGGTAACAATGCCTTTCTTTTTGGCATCAATCCGTATGGAGTTCGTCGTGAAGGCTTAGTTTCTGGTGGCGGACTAAATTTAAACGGTTTTACCATTTCATGGGATGTAAAGTGGCGCGGAGATTCTAAAATTTATGATGGTTATTACACTGCAGAAATGGTTATTCCCTTAACCGCATTTAAGTTTAAAGAAGGCGTAACCAAATGGCGTTTCAATAGCTATAGATTTGATACCCAATCTAACGAGAATAGTACGTGGACAAATATTCCGCAAAATCAGAATATATACGGACTCACCTTTATGGGTGATATGATTTTTGAAAAACCCTTAGGTCAATACAGTACTCCCCTAACTATTATTCCTTATGTAAATATGGGTTCTCAAAAAGACTTTGAGCTGAATGAATCAAATACCAAAGTTAACGTAGGCGGCGATGCCAAAATCGCTATTGGCAATAGTATGAATTTAGATGTTACGGTAAACCCAGATTTCTCTCAAGTTGAAGTTGACAATCAGGTAACCAACTTAACACGTTTTGAAGTTTCATTACCAGAAAAGAGACAATTCTTTATTGATAACAGCGATTTATTCGGCAGTTTTGGTGGTGGTAGAGATGCAAATCCGTTTTTCTCTAGACGAATAGGTATTGCAAAAGACACAGCCGACAATTCCATCGAAAATAAAATTATTGGTGGTGTTCGTTTAAGCGGCAAGTTAAACAAAGGGCTAAGATTAGGGTTTCTAAATTTACAGACCGCTGAAGATTTAGACGAACAAATTGCATCTAATAATAATACCATGTTAGCGCTACAACAAAATGTTTTTGGGCGATCTAATATTGGCATGTTCTTTATTAATAGACAAACTTTTGAAGATTACGAATTTCAAGATCCAGATGACCGCTATAATAGAGTTGCAGGTATAGATTACAACCTTATTTCTGACAACAATGTATGGAACGGTAAATTCTATTTACACAAATCTTTTGCCCACAATGCAGGAAAAGCAAATCTTTCGTCGGGTGCATTTATGCAGTATAACTCAAGAAACTGGAACTTTTTTGAAGATGCGGTTTACATTGGTGAAGATTTTAGGTCTGACCTTGGCTTTATTCGTAGAACAGATATTTTTAAATCAGCAACGATGATCGAACGTGTTTTCTGGCCAGAAGATAGCGCCTTGCAAAGCCATAGTTTTCAGTTCTTCCCCGTTATGACTTGGAGCCCCGAAAATGATTTTCTTCATACAGATTATGATTTAATGGGCGCTTGGGAGTCGAAATTTAATGACCAGTCAGAAATCAATGTATCCTATACACATTCTTACACCTATCTTTTTGATGAATTTGACCCAACCGATATAGACGACGCCATACCCTTGCCTAATGAGGTAGGTTATCATTATAATTATGTTTCATTAGAATATCAATCTGATAGTAGAAAAAGATTTGCCTATTCTATATCACCTACCATGGGGAGCTTTTTTAATGGGGATAGATTCTCTGTAGGAGCAGAAATGTACTTGAGGTTTCAACCAAAGGTGTTTTTATCGTTAGCAATGAACTATGATAAAATATCGCTACCCGAACCATATTCCAGCACCGATATTTGGCTTATTAGTCCTAAAATAGACGTTACCTTTAGTAAATCTATTTTTTGGTCAACACTAGTACAGTATAGTAATCAAAGAGATAATTTAGGTTTCAATTCTAGACTACAATGGCGTTTTGCTCCTTTGTCTGACCTGTTTATCGTTTATAACGATAATTACTTTGTCAACTCCTTTGAGCCAAAATATAGATCTATCAACCTTAAACTTACCTACTGGTTAAATATCTAATATGAAGTATAAAATTTTATGTTCAGATTTAGATGGTACATTGCTTTCTTCTAAAAGTGATGTTTCACTAAATGCTATAGAGCAAATAGGTAAAATAAAAAATGAAACCAAAATCATACTTGTTTCCGCTAGAATGCCTAGTGCAATGTGGTATATACAAGAAGACTTAGGTATTACTGACCAACCTATCATTTGCTATAATGGCGCGTTGGTTTTATCAGGTAATAAAGAACTTAATTCCGTGTTCATCCCTATTGCTATTTTAAAGACTATTCATGATTTATGCGCAGAACTAGAAGCCGATTTAGGATTGTACTATAGTAATGAGTGGTTTGTACCAAAAACTTCTCTACGCGTAGAAAAAGAAATTAAATACACCAAATCTACTCCTGTTTTTCAAGATACTGAACAAACATTACAAAATTGGCAAGAGCGTAAAATAGGTGCTCACAAAATTATGTTGATGTGCACTAAAACAAGTGCAGATATATTGATGCCAATTCTTCAAGAAAAACTAAGTGATTCTCTTAACCTATACCGATCTAATGATACGCTTATTGAAATTGCACCAAAATCGGTATCGAAGCTTTCTGCAATTAAACTGCTCATGGAAGAGCATGAATTGCTAACAGACATCATTGCCTTTGGTGATAATTACAACGATATTGAAATGCTTGAAAATGTAGGTTGCGGTGTTGCAGTTGCTAATGCACGAGATGAGGTTAAAGCGATTTCAAATTATATTACATTAGAAAATACAGCAGACGGAGTAGCACATTACATAGCCAATAACTTGGTATATTAACTATATTTGAAACTAGCAACTTACCATACTATTTATGCCATATCTTTTTGCACAACCTTTAATTACTAACGATACCGTAGTATTCGGGCTATTGGCACTTTGCCTAGGCTTCATCTTTTACACCTCAAGCTTAAAAACCGGATTCTGGAGCAAATTCTACGCTATTGTACCAGCAGTACTTATGTGTTATCTGTTACCAGCAATATTGACAAGTACTGGTATTGTGTCTGATGAAATTTCAAATTTATACTTTATGGCAAGTAGGTATTTACTGCCTGCTGCCCTTGTTCTTATGACGCTAAGTATAGATATAAAAGCAATTTCCAATTTAGGATCTAAAGCCATTATTATGTTTTTGACCGGTAGCGCAGGTATCATTATCGGCGGACCAATTGCTATTCTTATCGTTTCTATATTTTCTCCCGATACTGTTGGCGGTAATGATTTTGATGCTATCTGGAGGGGATTATCTACTATCGCAGGTAGTTGGATCGGTGGTGGTGCCAACCAAGCTGCCATGTTAGAAATCTTTCAATACAATCCAGAAAAATATGGCGGAATGGTATTAATTGATATCGTAGTTGCCAATGTATGGATGGCTATTGTTCTTTTAGGTGTTGGCAAAACAAAACAGATTGATAAATGGCTAAAAGCAGATACTTCTGCTATTGAAACTTTAAAAATAAAAGTCACGGAGTTTACAGAGAAAATTACTCGTGTACCTACCTTAAACGATTATATAATCATGCTATCGCTAGCCTTTACCGCGGTTGGTTTAGCTCATTTTTTCGGAGACAATATCAGTTCGTTTCTTACCAATACTTTTGAATCTGTAAGTGACCAAAAAAGTTTTCTTTCGTTCTTAGGCTCTGCTTTCTTTTGGATGGTGGTTATCGCTACTGGGTTAGGTATAGCACTTTCATTTACCAAAGCAAAAAATTACGAAGGTGCAGGTGCCAGTAAAATTGGGGGAATGTTCATTTATATTCTAGTAGCAACTATTGGTATGAAAATGGATTTAAACAAAGTACTTGAAAACCCAGGATTGATTGCTGTAGGTTTTATTTGGATTGCCATTCATGCCGGATTAATGATATTAGTTGCAAAACTCATAAGAGCTCCCTATTTCTTTTTAGCGGTAGGTAGTCAAGCGAATGTTGGTGGTGCCGCATCTGCACCTGTAGTTGCTGCTGAATTTCACCCGTCATTAACTTCTGTTGGCGTACTATTGGCTGTTTTAGGATATGTTGTAGGTACTGGTGGCGCTTTACTTTGCGCCTATCTAATGGAAGTTGCATCTAGCTTATAGGTATTCATAATTAATAACAAAATAAAGGGTTGGCGTTCTTTATTCTCAAATTTTATAGATATTTGCGCCCTAAATAAATAGAATGAAGAAAATATTATTTGTTGTTGCAGCGGTACTAGCTTTAAGTTCATGTGGGGACAACCCAGAGGAAACTATGATTGTGAACGGTAAAATAAAAGGACTTAAAAAAGGTACTCTTTATTTACAACATGTACCTGACTCGGTTCTTGTTACTGTTGATTCTGTTGCTATAAACGGAGATGGAAATTTCTCTTTTACCACAAAATTAATGAGTCCAGAGATTTTTTACCTGTACTTAGATAAAAAAGACAATAACGATATTAACGATCGTATTACTTTCTTTGCTGAACCAGGTACAACTACTATCAATACAGATTGGAATACCTTTGATACAACTGCAAAAATAATAGGTTCTGAATCTCAAGAAAAATTTGAAGAATACAAACAGACCATGACAGGTATCAATAAAAGGAATGTTGAAATAATGATGAAGGCTGCCCAACCAGAAAATCAAACTAGCCAATTAAGTATTGATTCTTTGGAGAATATCAGCAATAGAAATACGCAAAGAGGTTATGCGTTTGCTATTAACTTTGCCTTAAACAACAAATCGTCTTTCATAGCGCCTTATATTGCGCTAAAAGAAATACCCGATGCCAATGTCAAATACTTAGATTCAATCTACAGCGTGCTTTCACCTGAGGTGGTTGAATCTAAATATGGTAAAGAGTTAGCTGAACTATTGAAAAAGAATTAAATAGAACAAACCAACTTATTACAAATAAAAAAGCATCCTAAATTATTAGGATGCTTTTTTAGTTATTTGGAAGATAGAGATAAACTATACCAACTTGTTAAGGTCATCGACCAATTTAGTTGCTTTTGTTTCCAAATCTTTTCTTACTTCTTTGAAATGTGCTTTTTTGTTCTCAACATCATTTTGGTTGACTTTAGCAACTAATTCATCAAAAGATGAAATTGCATCATCTATAATTGCAGAACCTTCTTTTGAATGCGTAGTACCATTAGTAGCTTCAACTATATAAACACCTTCTATAATGTCACCAAGAACATTATTAATATCTTTCTTTAAATTTTTAATACTTGCCATCTGTAATTATTTTTTTTGCAAAAATACAATATTTGAACTGCCGTACAGTTAATTAGACCTTAAATAGTAACTTCTAATAGTTTAGCACCAGTAGACTGTAAAGAAATCTTCTGTGTTGAAGCTGGTAATAATGCTGTTTCTCCACTTTTAATGGAGACATCGCCTTCAGCAGTACTAATCTTAACTTCTCCACCAACACACATAAATATGGTAAATGAATCTCTTTGTGCAGTATCTAAATCTAAATTCTCTGTAAGCTCTATGAAGTTTGTTTTAAAATAAGGACAATCTACCATGGTATTCACCTCATTCTTTTCTTGACCGTAAGAGACTTTAAAATCGTCTTTCTTTTCATAATCAACAGCATCTAGTGCTAATTCTGTATGTAATTCACGAAGGTTACCATCTTTATCTTTTCTATTAAAATCGAAAACGCGATACGTAACATCAGATGTTTGTTGAATTTCTGCCAACATCACCCCTGCCCCAATTGCATGAATTTTACCTGTATTAATGAAGAAAGTATCTCCTTCTTTAACTTCCTCATAATTAAGAAGATCAAGCAAGGTATCATTATCAATACTTTCAGCGTATTCATCTTTAGTAACATCTTTGTTAAAACCAACAATTAGTTCTGCTTTTGGATCAGCATCCATAATATACCACATCTCGGTCTTACCAAAAGAATCATGACGTTCTTTTGCCAAGGCATCATTTGGGTGCAGTTGAATAGACAAATCTTGTTTGGCGTCAATAAACTTTATAAGAATAGGAAATTCTTTTCCAAAGCGATCGACAACACTTTTACCCAAAAGCTCTTCTGCATTCGAGTCTATAAGATCTTGAAGTGACTTACCTTCTAAGCTGCCATTGGCAACAACAGAGATATCACCTTTAACCGTAGACAATTCCCAACTTTCGCCAGTAATATCGCTTTCTATAGGTTTACCAAAAACTTCTTTAAGCTTGGTACCGCCCCATAGTCTTTCTTTTAAAATTGGTCTAAATTTTAAAGGATGTATCATTGTATATCTTATTTATTGGTCAATTAAATCAGTTTAATAACGCTAAATAGGGATTTTTCTTATCTTTTAATGTTTGAATTATCCAGAGAAGGTTACAAAATTTCTAGGCGTTTCATAAAGCACCACTTCTAAATCGTGAGATTTTTGAATATGAGGTCTTAACTTCTGCCAAATAATTACTGAAATATTTTCTGCTGTCGGGTTTAAAGTTTTAAACTCGGGTACTTCAATATTTAAATTTTTGTGATCTAAATAGTCTTCAATCTCTACTTTGATCAGATTTTTTAACACCTTCATATCCATAACAAAACCAGTTTCAGAATCAATTTCTCCGGTAACACTTACTACCAATTCATAGTTGTGTCCATGGAAATTTGGGTTGTTACATTTTCCGAAAATTTCAGTGTTTTTGCTGTCATCCCAATCTTTTCTATATAAACGATGGGCTGCGTTAAAATGTGCCTTTCTACTTACTTTTACTTTCATTATTTCGCTGGCATTTTAAATAAGTGTTCGTAAAATTTATCAAAGATAATTTTAAACCATGCCGTGTATTCCTGAGGATTACTAGAGATGTCTTCTTTTATAGCTTCAGGCGACATCCATTTCCATGCCTCTACTTCATCAGGATTAATGTTTGGTTCTGCACTAAAACTACCGATCATTACATGATCTAGTTCATGCTCGGTTAAACCATTATCAAAAGGAGCTTTATATATGAAGGAAAATAATTCTTTTAACTCTGCCACAAACCCCATTTCTTCTTGAAGTCTACGTTTACCTGCTTCAATATTAGTTTCACCTACACGTTGATGACTACAACATGTATTTGTCCATAATAACGGAGAATGATATTTAGATGCCGCTCGTTGTTGCAGCATAATTTCACCCTTGTCATTTGTAATAAATACTGAAAATGCTCTATGCAAAATTGCCTTTTCATGGGCTTCCATTTTAGCCATAGTGCCTATTTGCTCGTTATTTTCGTTTACGAGAATTACCTGTTCTTCCTTCATTACGTAAAAATAAGGCGTTTTACGTATTATACGTAATGATGAATATATAAAAAGAAAAATCTAAAAGAAACGTGGAGATTTTAAGTTGTTCTTGGTCATAATGAAATCGTATCTAAAAATTATTTCGAACGATCCATCATTAAAAGCAGTATTACCAAGGTCTGTAGTTTCCTTATCATACGCTAAACCGATTAAGAATTTATTTGATACATTGAAACCTGCCATACCACTAAATGCAGCATCCCATCTGTAGGCTGCTCCTAAAATAAACTTTTCGTTAAACATAAAGTTTGCGGATAAATCTACTTGTAAGGGTGCTCCCTGCACTACCTTGGTTAGCAATGCCGGTTTAAACTTTAAAGACTCATTCAAATCCCAAACATAACCAGTTATTAAATAAAGGTTCATTTGTTCTTTAGCCGTAGAAAGGTTGGTTTCTTGAAAATGCGATGTTTCTAAAAATCGAGGTACAGATAAACCTGCATAGAATCTTTCGGTATGATAATATACTCCAGCCCCAATGTTAGGTGAAAGTCTATTGTCAATATCTTGTTGTAAAGTAGGATCTGTTGTGTACTGGTTTAATTCTGAAAACCTAACATCTATCAAGTTAGCACTAGCTTTTAGTCCAAAACTTAATCTACCTTCAGTTGAAGTATAAACAGTATAAGAAAAATCAATATCAAAATTAGTTTCTGAAGTAGGACCTATTTCGTCATTTACTATCGACAAGCCTAAACCTACACCTCTATACCCAATAGGTGAATGTACATTAATAGTTTGCGTAGTTGGCGCACCATCTAAGCCTACCCATTGAGAACGATGCAAAGCACCCATACTAATATGCCCTCTAGAACCAGCGTATGCAGGGTTTACACTTATGGTGTTATACATGTACTGCGTATACTGGGCATCTTGCTGCCCATAAGAAAATACTCCAAAACAAACTGCCACTACTGCGACAGCTCGTTTTAGAAAATCCTTTTTAAGTATGGTTATATATGTTTTCAACATTCTTATTATCTATTTATATATATGTAACCAGACAGGGTTTTTGTTTCTCCGTTCGGTAATTCATAATCTAGAATATAGAAATATGTACCTACTGGTAATTTACTGTCCATGTCAACGGTTACCCTACCTTCAGATGTTCCATCAAAGACGTTACCTTCGGTATCGTACGCTTTAGTCATATATACCGCTACACCCCATCTGTTATAGATTTTCAATGTATTATTCGGGTAATTCTGTAAACCGTCTATTCTAAGAACATCATGAATGCCATCACCGTTAGGTGTAATAACGTTGAAAACTTCAATTTCTTCTTCTAGCTGACCTAAATCTGAATCTAAGTAATTTGGTATACCATCATCATCAGAATCATCATCAACGTAATCTCCGTTAAGGTTGATATCTTCATCACGAGTTTCTATACCATCATCGTCATCATCTGTATCTCTATAATCAGATTCTTCGTCACTATCAGTGTTTGGAAGTTGAGCGTAAGGATCATCAATTTCATCATTTACATCTGTATCAACAGCAATTGCACCTTCATAACCATCATCAAGTCCATCATCATCTTTATCAGACCCTATTCTTACTACATCTGCAATACCATCGTGATTGTGGTCATGAGCTTCAATAGCATCTAGCACATTATCATTATCACTATCCTCATCTAAATAATCAGGTAGGTTATCTCCGTCTGTATCCACAGGGAACAATCCAGTTAAACCATTAGCTTCATACGCATCATCTAACCCGTTGGTATTCAAGTCGATCCCAGAAGGCAGAATGTAATCTGCCGTTGCCTGAGCTTCAACATTATCTGGTATACCATCGCCATCTGCATCGATATCTAAATAATCTGGGAAGCCGTCACCATCAGAATCTGTTGGGTCAGTAGATGGGTCATTATCGCCATCTAAATTTAAGTCTTCAAAACTATCAACGATACCATCATCATCACTATCCATATCAACACCTAAAGGATTAATAAGAATTGTTATGGTAGATGTGCTACAATTACCAACTGCATCACAAACTGTATAATCAAAAGCATCTGTGCCTAAGTAATTATTGTTAGGGAAGTATGTTGGAATATCATCGGATGGATCATTTGGTGTACCATTATCATCAACAGTTACCGAGCCATTGGTTGGTTGCGTTACGCTAAACGTACCATCTGTAGGTAAATCATTATCATTTACTTGCCATGTATCAATAGCTGTAATTGCATTGATATCTATAGCAATAGAATCATCGTTAGTATCTAATATTGGTAATACTTCTATGGTTACGGTTGCCGTACTACAATCTCCATAAGCATTACAAATTGTATAGTCAAAAGTATCTGTACCATTGAAATCTACATCTGGAGTATAGGTTACTATATCATCCATAGGATTGTTTGGTGTACCACCATCATCAATAGTTACTGAACCATTTGCTGGATCTGTGGTTGTCAAAGCACCTACATCCGGTAAATCGGCATCATTACCATAAATATCTATAATTACTGGTACTTCTTCGTCTGTAGTTACAAAATCATCCTCTAAATCTGCAGCTTCAGGCAAACACACCACTGTAAAATTCGGTAGACTAAACGTATTACCTGCTTTTGTTACCAGTGCAGTATATCTTACGACAGCATCGGTAGCAATTACCATGGGACTTAATTGATCCCCTGTTAATGGCGGACTCCAACTTACCGAAGCTGTGCTGGGAACATTAGACGTAATGTCCATCGTTACTTCATTATCCGGATTATTACAGTCTGTTACAATGAAATAACCTGTAGCATTAGATCCACACAAGGTACCATCATATGTTGCAAAGTAAATACCTGGTTGGGTTACTTCGTAAAAAGAATCTGTACCGAGTACCGTTGCCGTGTCTGAAGCTTCATACCAACGAAAGTTATTTTGATCACTATCCGTAGGTGCCTGAAGTAAGAACTGGGCATTAGATACCAATACCCCCAATATCGTAGTAACGATACTGAGGAATATGGTTTTATATATATGCGTTTTTTTCAAATCGATTTGGGATCTAAGCTTTAATTCGCTAATTATTTAACAACAAAAACTACATTAATCAATGTATTATAATCTGTTGGTGCTGCAATTACATCATAGGTCATAACACCTGTCGCACTTACATTTACATTGTCAAATACTGTATCATCATAATGCGTTACGTAATAGTATAGTTCTGTATTAGCATACGTTGGTATTGCTGCTGGAGCTCCTGCACTAACTACATCTGGTGTACCATACTGATCAATATACTCTGCATATAAATCTATTGTTCTACCAGTACCTGTTGTCGCTACATCAACTTCAATTGAAGGTGGGTAGAAAATTTTTGAAGATTTCAACGAATTTACTTCAACTACATCTCCATCTGCCTCAACACCTAATAACGTTGTTGGTGTACCTGATACTGCATCAGATCCATAATCTGAGAATCTTACCGTACCACCTTCAACATCTAATTTAGCATCTGGCGTATTGGTACCAATACCTACTTCATCGGCAGAAGCGTCGGTAAATAGTAAATACGTATCAGTATCGCCTTCTACTCTCATATCACTGTTATCTCCTCTTTCATTTACAACCAGTCCATCATACATTCTAACATTTCCATTTATAAATGTTCCTAATGCATAATCATTACTCCAGTTAATTCGTAACCAGTTGTCGTCAGTTGCCCTCAATGTATTCTTACCGTTCATATATAGGTAATCATTAATCTCAACATTACCTTCAACATCTAAGGCTCTAGAATTGGTTATAGTTGTTTTACCAATTGCAACATTTCCTTCTGTAAAAATATTATCTGTTATAGCATCTGGTGCAGATGTTCCACCTACTTCATACCAATCATGGTCTGATAAGCTTGATAGATTAACACTATTACCACCTGATATTGCCAATTCACTTCCTGTTAAACTTAGTGTCTGGTCATCAGTATCCGTATCAATTCCACTTAAATCAACTGAGTTTCCATCGGCAATTCCTAATGTATTCCCGGTTAAACTTAAAGTCTGGTCATCGGTATCCGTATCAACATATGCACTCAAATCAACCGAATTACCATCGGCGATTGCCAACGTATTTCCTGTAAGACTCAATGTCTGATCATCAGTATCAATTCCGCT